>NZ_CP013949.1:6509499-6840499 GCF_000296215.2 Bradyrhizobium sp. CCGE-LA001
GCCCGCTACATGACACTAGAAACCATCGCTCCTTGAACGATGATCCCCTCTCGGCCTAAGCGGTGGCAGGCTGATGCCTTCCGACCTGCCGGAGCATCGGCGTGACCTGCCCAGCCATACCACGCAACGGGAGCACGATCTTAGCGGGTCGCCCGCTGGTCAACATCGCATTCGCTGATTTTCCGGTTATCGCCTGCGTGAGCAGCTACCGCGCCATTCAAGCCTGACGCGTATCTGCCAGCGCTGGGGCGAACAGCTGTTCCGTGAGATTTTCAAGCGAACAGTCGATGCCTGCCTGCAGGCCAACATTGCGACAGCTAAGGTGGTCCACATCGATGCGTCGCTGATCCGTGTCAACGTGAGTTGGCATGGGTTGGTTGTACTGAACGAACATCAAGGCGAGGATGAAAGCAAGGTTGAGAACAAGGGACGCAGAGCGGTAAGTACAAGACGGTCTGCACGACCGATTCCGGTGCAAGGATGGCCACGAACGCCCGAAACCCGCGGGCTCGAGCCGTCCTACAAGCAGACACATGGCCGTCGATGACAAGGTCGGCATTATTTTGGTCACAACCGGATAAAGGACGAAGGTGAGATGATTAAGTTATGAGGTTGAAGCGATTACAGCAATCGACATCAAAACGGTCACCGCCGATGCCGGCTATGCTTACGCCAAGTCTATCGACCTCGAATTGCCCCGGCATAGATGTCCGAGCTAAATCCGTATCAATCGAGAGTCGCGTACCCCTCCGGACGCTTCCGGTACGACGCCAAGCACGACATCCTGAAGTGCCCGCGAGGACTTATCTTGCCCGCGCGACCAATCACGGCCATTTCTTTCAATCGATGCGAAGGATCGTGCCCGGTGTCCGCTCGAGGGTGATTGCCTGTCGATGGGGCGAGCAAATAAACCAGTTGTTGGGGTAACGTGCACTGCTCCGTCCGCCGCCGTCGCGACCGACGGAGCTGACAGAATCGAGGCTCTTCAGCGCCATCGCTGGTGTTGAGAAGGCTTCCATGGCGATGCCAAGGCCTTACATAGATTGCGCGCACCATACGGCGTGGTCTGCCGAACATGAAGATTCAGGCCTATCTGGCGGCCGCCGCCATCAAGATCAAGCGGCTGGCAGCCGCTCTAGTTGCGCTTTTTTTGGGCTCGACGGCCTGCGCCACAAAGAGTCGCAGTCAGCGATGCGAGTGAATGGGCCTGTTGCTGCATCCGGCAACTCCATCAACCACTTGTGCACGGCCCCGGCGTCACTTCATGCGCACTGCGCTGGCGCATGCCAGCAAGAGCGGCCGCACGTCGTCTCCGCCTTCGTTGCCACCACGTTCGTGCAAGACGATGCCGACGCCGCACAGTCGCAGTGGCACAAGGTAGCTGATCAGTTCCGTCGCAAACTGTCCGAGCTGGCCGCCTTTATGGATGAAGCCGGGCCCAACGTGCTCGCCTAAACGAGCTTCCCGGCTCAGCACGGCGCCAAGCGGCACTCGACCATTCCGATTAGCGCCTCATCGGTGAGATCAAGGGCGGACCGAAGCGCACGCTCCCTTGACGAGGGATGCCGCCCAAATCCATCACCAAACGAGCGCGGCAGAACTCGAAATGCCCGGCAGGACCGAATCCCAATCAGCAAGTCTTTTCTCCTCAACGCAAAGACAGATCGGTGTTCTGATGCATCATAGTATCTGCCCCAAGTCTCCACCTATCACTGAGTCTTCGCAATCCGGAGGGACCCGGTGCGTGTTGATGTATTCGGCTCGGGAGCGAGCAGTGAGGGCCTCGATGGCCGCACTTGTCGGTTGGCTTGCCTGTCCGTGAGAAGTCTAGCGTGATGCCGGGCTGGGAGCCCAAATGTCAAGATCGCGGGATATGATCTTTCTGCCTAGATTCACGCGAACCTTCGACGGATATCCCACGAAGTCGCTGCCGCCCCTGGCTGATCCCGGCCGACCGGCAGATCTCCGCGACCGCGACCTCGTCATTGCCGGATGGACGCTTTCTGGGCGCCCGAAAACTTGAGGCGTTTTACGTCATCCGCTGCTCCCGAGCCGAGTGGATCGGGCAGGCTCTCGTACTGCGTTTCAGAAACCGTGCTACTTCCCACTTCCTGGCCCAGCAAGATCGCGATCACTTGCTCTTCGAAGAGCCTGACCAATTCCGATTGCGCGGACTGGCTCTACCAATTCTTGGAGGAGATTGCGAGGATCGGGTCAGATAGTTGAAGGCAACCGGGATGAGCCTCCTCTATGAGGCTGATAGGAAATGGGCCAATGCTCCGAGAAAAGCACTTTGCCAACCGCAGGAGGTTATTGACCTTGCTCGATCGTACTTTGCTTGCTCTATCTATAACAACTACAGCAATCATTTTCGCTTGGCTGCTATATTACAGCAGTTATGGTCTCAACCCGGGCGACGAAGGTTTCTGGCTGAACGCCATGGCAAACCCATTCGCCTACCCAATCAAGATTCCGCCTAACTTTTTCGACTTTGTCTTCCACTGGCCATATCGGTGGGCGGGAGGTGACATCGCAGTGCTCCGCATCGCGAACGTCACGCTCACACTTGCGCTAGGCTGGATTCTCAGCTTCCTAACGGTCCGGCGTCTGTGGACGGTCGGCTGGCCTCAGGCGGTCGCGCTATCGGGAGGGATCGCCAGCCTTTCATTAGTCGCCTTTTATTGGTGGGCTCTCACGCCGAATTATTATACGCTGAACTATCAAGCTGCCATGATGGTCATGATCGGCTTGCTACTAGCAGATCGGCCAGGGCGTGTATGCGAAGTCTTGGGGTGGATACTGGTCGGCGTTGGGGGCTGGTGCTCCTTCATGGCGAGGCCGGCAACCGCTGCGGCCCTCGCGGTCATTGTGATGTTCTATGTCGTTGCTTTGCAGCGAAAGTCGCTACTACTCATGCTTAGCGCGGCGCTGATCGCTCTCACTCTAGTTATTGCTATCTGCTACTCGATCGGCGGTGGTATCACCGGGCTGGCGACCTCTATGGTCAAGGGCACTGAGGGGATAACCCTACTTGATGGCGGGCACAAGGTGTCTCACATCCTCAGGATCGACTGGCTCGAAACAAGTCATTCGCAAATCGCTTTCGCGGCCTTCCTGGCAACAGCCCTTCTGCTCAGTATTTTCATGGCATCTAAGCACAAGCTCCTCACATCAGGGGTTCTCGCCGCGGTGTTGATCGTGACAATAACTATTGTGCTGCTGGGGACCAATCCGATCAGGATCAAGCTCTCGATGCTGTTTCTGGTGCCGGCCTTTACATGCGTCGGCGCAATGTTCTACCGTCGAGGAATCATTCTCCGCGGCCAGGGTCTCGCCAGCATCGTTCTCGCACTAACCTTTTTGGTCCTTCCGCATCTGCTCGCACTTAGCTCCAGAGTCAATTACTGGGTTGTCGGATACGACGCTTGCTTGTTCTGGATGCTCGCCGCCGTCGTCTTTTTGAGCCCTCTTGCGCAAGAGGGACGCAGCGTCGCGGCCCTAATGCCACTGACGGTATTGGCGCAGTTGCTCATTGCATCTTTGGTCAACGGTTTCATGCTCAAGCCTTGGCGTCAGGTGAAAGACTTGCGCGCTTACTCCGCTGTTACGACCCTGCCGGGGCGCGGAAGATTGATGCTTTCGCAAGCCTTCCACGACTATCTGGTCGGGGCCAGAACCCAGGCTCGTGCGGCCGGCCTTGAAGTCGGT
The DNA here is from genome assembly GCF_000296215.2 of Bradyrhizobium sp. CCGE-LA001. Lineage (NCBI taxonomy): Bacteria > Pseudomonadati > Pseudomonadota > Alphaproteobacteria > Hyphomicrobiales > Nitrobacteraceae > Bradyrhizobium > Bradyrhizobium sp. CCGE-LA001. The sequence goes on from NZ_CP013949.1 coordinate 6,513,208, forward strand.
ACCCCCGTGATAGATCTCGCCAACGCGCCGACCCTGCTGTATGTGCTCGAGACACGGCCGCTTGGTTTACCGTGGCTATTCGGAGGATATCCTGGCAGCAATGCACTCGCGGTAAAAGCCCTAGGAGTTGAGAACTGTGCCGATATGGCCAAAGCGTGGGTACTGATCGCGCCGGAGGGCCCACGTCATCTTGACTATGCCGGCGTGTTGGCCTCGTTTGGAGCCGGAAAGGCGGACTACGTGGCCACCGCTAGCTTCGAAGTCCCCGTCATTGAAGGGTATTATCCGAATGCTCACCGGCAGTTTCTGATGAAGCCCATACGCTCCGCTGTCACGGCGGAGCAATCCTGCCTCGAAGTTAGGCGATAGCACCCGGATAATCGGAGCTGAAATGTGCGATCCTCGCAGGTAGCCTTGAAACCCGTGTTTCCGACGAAGACTACCTTCTGCCTGAGGCCATGAAGAAATCCACCGCAGTCCAACTCAATGTATCATCCCGAAGATCAATGCGGCTACAGGTCTAGATTCGCCGTAGTGCCTCATTGTCGACGTTGATCATTCCACCTGCACAACGTGTAAAGGCCAGAATATCGAGCTCGCGATGGTCGTCGCTTGGCATTGAATTGAAAGCCATTCTTAATCTCCGTATTCCTCCGTTGAGGGAACGAGATTGCGTCATGTTGAAGCGTAACCCGCGTTGGCGAGGTAGTTGGCGTATTCCTCTGGCGTGAAGCAGTCCAGCAAGCCGATGCGTTTCCGGGTAACCTCTATGCTTCGCTCGGCTGCTTTTCGGAGTAGGGATTTTGCTTCGCAAAGACTTGCTCGATCGGATTCAGGTCGGGGCGGTAGGGCGGCAGGAAGAACAGCTTTGCGCCGACGGGCGGATAGAGCGTCGCACGGCATTTCCCTTGTGACTGCCGAGATTGTCGATGATGGCAACATCGCCTGGCTTAAACGAGGGAACCAGCACCTGCTCGACAAGCCACGAAGCTTCGCCGTTGATCGGCCCATCGGTCACACAGGGAGCGCTGACACGGTCGTGGCGCAGCGCCGCGAGGAAGGTCAAGGTCCGTCAGCGGCCGTGAGGCGCCTTTGAGACTTGGGCCAAGACCAACATGACGCGCACCCACGGCCGCGCGCGCCGCGGCGAGCGGCTGGTCGTCAATGATGAAGACCAGACGGGAGGGCTCAAGTCCCACTTAATAGTTTTTCCACTGTGCTCGCCGCCCGGCGACATCGGGGCGACCCTGCTCGCTGGCGTGCAGGCTTTTTATTGAAGACTGTGCCTTCGTGCTCGAAGAAGTTTAACCGCGTAGTAGCTGACCTTTGATCCCGCATTCTCCCAGCTCTGCAAGCAGCGCGCGCAAGGTGATGTCCGGTTGCTCAGTAAGCCGCTAGAGCCGTCAATTCCGTTCAGAACACAGGACGTACGGACGACGGCCGTCCATTGGCCGGGCCGCGGCGCTTCCAATCGCGCGATATCGCTGTGACCACTTCACTTCTGAAAATTGAGCGGCGGCTTTCGCCAGCCGCCACCGCGGCAACGACCCGCTCGAGCAAATCAAGCGAATAGGCTCGTCCCATCGGATGCTGGCCTCCAGCCCAGTAAGCATCTTGAATCAGTACCTACTGATTCGGAATCCCCAATCGACTCAGCCTCAGACGATCATGCTCTAGGGGGTAATCTTAGGAGCAGCGCTAAGACGATTTCGCGGGCACAGGTGATCACATCGGTCGAGCGGCGGCTGCCGGTCGAGATTGCGCCGACTGTACCGCCGCGGGATGCGGCCGAAGCCTCATTGGTGAGGGCGCCGGCGGGGCGACGAAGCAGCCAGGGCATCATCGAGATTGTTCTTGGTAGCGGAGATCGCATCCGTGTCGAGGGCGACGTTGATGGTGGCGCCTGCGTCGAGCTCTCGATGCTCTGGCGCGTCGATGATCCCGGTTCCGGCAGGCGCGCGAGTGTGGTTCGCGACAGGCTACACGGCTAAGCGCAGAGGCTTCCCGTCGTTGGCACTCCAGGTGCGGGTGCTGCGCAAAGACCCGCTCGGCGGTCATGTCTGTCTTCCGCGCACCGATTCAGCGGCAACCGATGGCCAGATGAACCCCTTCTTGAGCCTTCTAATAATGCATGCTCCCTGGCCATCACGCCAGATCAACTTCTCAAGATCGCTGCGGCGGCCGACGATCTCGCCGGGCTTTCCATTGATTAAGTTCAACGAGAAATAGGTCTAAGGGAGGCGACCGACGTGGCAGGCATAAGCATTTGGTACTGTGGCTATATCGTCCGACTAATTATGGACACGCCTACGCAAATGAACGCGATGCCAACTAGCCTCGCCAGGGGTATTTCTTCGCCAAGTAGAAGAACACCGAATACGGCTGCGATTACGTAGCCCATCGATAGCATTGGATACGCAACACTAACCTGATGGCTTGAGAGCACAGCTAACCAGAATATAATCCCGACGAAATAACACGCCAAGCCGCTCCAAAGATAGACGTTGCTCACGATCATCCGAAGGCATGCTAGCGGCTCCCCGATGGACAGTATGGGACCAAGCGTCAGCATAGCCTTACGCAAAGCAACTTGAGCCAATGCATTCAGGCTTACGCTAAAAACAATCAGTGTGAACGATGAAGAGGTCAAGGTGCGCTCTTGGTCGCGGATGGTTTTCAAGCTAAATATGGCTCCCAGTCCTTGCGCAAGAAATACGGCAAGCCAACCGACAACAAACATCCGTACTCATTGATAATCACCCCCTCGGGCGACCTGGCGCAAGAAATAGGTGCCAGCGGCTAGGGGCAGCAAAGGAGATACGTCGGCATACGAAGACCAGAACCGCAGCTACCTCAACCCTTTCTGCCGTCCGCGTAGAGGCGTCTCATGCCGCAGGATATAAGCTTGAGGATCTTTTAACTGCCCGGAGCCGCGCAATCTCCTCCAAGAAGTGGTAGGTGCTATCACTCGGTCCAGGAGACCGAACTTTGGATCACCCAGAGCTTGAGTTTTGCGCCTCTGTCACGTTAGCCGGCTGGTTGCGCGGACATGGTTTGCAACAAAACCGGCCGTTGATTGCCGGTCGCGCCTCCTACATGGCAAAGCAAAACTGGCGCTACAAGTCCCCGTCAGACTGTGGACGATCTCCAAATTGCCCGTTCAACTCGTAGCCATAATACTGTCGATTCCAGAGCTTCCATGCCCACCCTTTCCTCACCGCGGGGCTTCGGAATAATCTCGATGCGTCCGGTTCGCCTAGATCAACCGCGAGCAAGCCAGCTCATCACGCGCTCGCCGATACCTCGCTCAAACAATTGTCGAACTTGCCAATTTGTCTCGCGAAGATGATCTACGTTAGGCCTGACGGCGCTAACTGTTGTTTCGCTGTGCCGGAAGTGCAGCGTTGCTTTAGCTGGAACGCAAGTAGTCGCTAGGACGGCCCAAAGCGCTTCCGCCGGGTGGCAATCAAGATGACGACTTCGCTCCCTCAGGTTATCGGTATTCATCGAGAACCCAACGCTTTGCGGACTTGCCAGTGCTTAACACGTAGCACTGTCTACCCCTCACGTGTGGTAGGGCTCACCGCCTTTACTAATTGCCGATCTGCATTTATCACCTATTGCGCAATCTCTGCGCAGGTCTCCAATGATTGATAGCGCCCCCGATCGCCGCCAAATCGGCAGTGAATTTTCGCACGACGAGTTCGATGAGCTCTTTCCGCCAGGTTATGAGCGACACTACTGGCACTGCGCACGTAGCGCCATTGTGAAGAGTTATGCTCACACATTTTGTGGCCTCGGCGATACGCTACTAGAAATCGGTACTGCGCGAGGTCACTATGTTAGGGTCTTACGGAAAGCCGGCTTCGACGCATACGGCTGCGACCTTGGTGATCCATGGGTTCACGAGGAGGCGAGACCGTTTGTGTTTCCGCAAACTGATTTCGCAGAGCTCGATAAGGATCTGCGCAACCGAGTCACCACGGTTCTGCTCCTGGACGTCCTTGAACACGTCGAGCAGCCGGTCAAATTCATCGAAGCAATGTTTCGTGCCCTTCCGTCGCTGCGTTTGTTGATCATCACATTGCCAGCGCGACAAGAGATCTGGTCGAATTTTGATGAACACTACCGTCACTTCCTACGCTACGATGTTAATGAACTTCGCAAACTGGCGCTTCGGTCTCGACTTTCAATTAGATCCTACAGTTACTTCTTCCACGCTTTGTATGTTCCTACGTTGTTCCTGAAGAAAATGGGCATAAAGCGAATGACCACGTTTCGCGCGCCCAAAGCGGCCTGGATAGATGAGCTGTTAGGAATTGCGTTTTGGGTGGAAAGCCGCATTTTGCCGAAGAATGTCTACGGCACGTCACTGATCTCCGTCTGCAGCAAAGATTCTTCGATCTGAGAAATCCAGCGCGTCTATCGGCTCGCGTGACGTCCTCACCGACATCGACCTAGATGAGCCGTCCTCTTGATCCATTCCGTTGGCAACGTCACATAGCCAAGCCTTTTTCGCCAAGGTCCATCGCGACGCAACCGATGGCAGTGACGGAAAGGGAACTATGGTGCCGACGCTCCCTGAGCGGAGGATGCCGGCGGTGCAGGCGTCCAGTTCCTCTCGCAACACTCCTGCAGCCAGCTTTGCGGCATGTTGGCGATGCGCGCAAAGACGTCGGGGCGAGCCAGGCTTTCGGGTCGGTGTTGTTGAAGCGCGCCATTATACTGAGCGTCGCGATCTCGCGGCCGGCTCGGCGTCGCGATCAGAGCTGGCGAAAAACCATGCCTTTCTTCCCAGCGAAGAACCGAGAGCGCTCGCTCTAACGCTTCGGTGGACGGCACTTACAGTCCACATGCCAAGAATAATGTGGTTTCAGTCGGCGTGTGAGGTAGTAGCGAAGGAGACGCCTAAATCTTCTGCTTGTTCTTCAGACACGAGGCGACCGAAAGGCGCATGCCCTCTCGCAAGGCGATCTTGGGCGCATAGCCGAGCACTTTTTTGGCCTTCGCGATATCGCAGACAATTGTCTTGTTCATCTCGGACAGGACATGGATCTTCTGGTGATAAATGCCAACATATTGAAGGGCTGCATCGAGCATCGTTGCGACTTCGCCTACAAAGCTCGGCAGACGGACCATGTTGGGCTTGACTCTCATGCCGAAATCTTCATGCAGGACCTTGCCTACGGTTTCGACGATCTCGTTCATGGTGTACGATGTCTCGTCAGCAAGCCAAAAAATCTCGCCCGCAGCATCTTTCGTAGCTGCGGCAAGCAGGATGCCCTGCGCCAGATTGTCCGTATAGCCCATCGAGCGGCGGTTCCGTCCTGTTCCAACGATGGGAAACTTGCCTTCCTTGATCATCTTAAGAAAGAGCGTTTGCCTCGACGGCTGGTCAGGTCCGTAAAACCAGGGCGCACGTACGATGACAGTTTCCGTTGAACTACCAACTGCGATTTCAGCACGCAGCGCCTTTTCCATCAGCATCTTGGAGCGGCCATATCCCATATATGGATTGTAGGGGCTTTTCTCTGTGAATCTGTGGTCCGGATGTGGGTTGCAGCCTACCGGCGAATTCGACGAGATGACAATCGCGCGCCGCACCCTTGCTTTTTGCGCTGCCGTAAGCAGATTGATCGTGCCTTGCGTGTTGACCGCTTCGAACTCAGCAACCGTCTTGGGATGAACGACCCCAGCCGTGTGGATCAATATGGCGTTTTCGGCATCGGTGACGAATGCACGAATCGCTTCCATATCCCGGACGTCGCCTGTCACGATTTCCGCGCCCTTTTCACGCAGCTGCGACACGTCTTCTCCCGCAAGCACCAGCGCCCTTACTCGGAAGCCCCCGGTCGCGATAAGTTGAGCTCCCGGCAATCCTGTTGTCAGCGCTGCCGCAATGCGTCCGCCCAGCCATCCGGCGCCTCCCGTCAGAAGCACTAGGGGCGCATTCAGCGTTACCCGTCTTATCTCGTGCACTTTGCTAACCTCCGGAATTTCTGTCCCTTGCGGCTGCCCGGGCGTGTTCTTGGGCCGAATGACAGAGTGCAGCCTCCGCAACCCGGAATGCCAAGGCCATGATAGTCATTTGAGGATTGACGCCTGGCGCGTCTGGAATGAGGCTGCCATCAGCAACAAAGAGGTTTTCGACGCCGCGCACCCGGCCGAAGCTGTCGACCGCGCATGCATTCTGATCCTCGCCAAGCGGACAGCTGGAAAACAAGTGCACCGTCATCAGGTTCGTTGACCCTTTTGGCAGATGCTTATCCCGAAATTCATCCACCTGATCGGCGCTGGTCCAGCCCCCATGGCCAGATATGCTTGGGAACACCTTCCGTGCGCCGGCTGCAAACATCGCTTGGCCAACGCGCGAGAGAACCTGACCTAAAGCAATCCAGTCCTCAGGGGCGAGGTGGAAACTGACAAGCGGCTCGTTGAGACCTGGAAGGGATCTCACTGAGCCCACCCCGCGGGGCCGTATCATGCCGTAGTATGAGCCGCAAAAACGCCACTCCTGCATCAGATCCCCGCGATTGGTCCAGTCTTCCGCAAGCGAGAGGCCAAATACCGCGGGCGTGAACACCGATCCACCGATGCGTTGTTCTGGCATAAACTCGGTAATTGCCGTCAGAGGAAGCCGCGACTGATGCGCATCGACAGGGTCGTCAAACAGAGCCGTTGCCTTGATTGTCGGGTGGAAGCGCAGTGTATTTCCGATTCGTTCACGCAGTCCTGAGCAGCGCAAAAGCGCCGGCGTGTGAATTGCACCCGCGCAGACGAAGACCATATTGGCTCTTACGCGCACTAACAGAGCTTGTCCGCCGGCATCGCGTGACTGAGCAAGAACTTCTGTAGCTCGGCTCTTTTCAATTCGTATCTTCTTCACACGCGTGTGCGCCAGCAGCCGCATGCCGCAGCTCACCGCCTTTGGCAGGAGTGTCACTGCCATGGACTGCTTGGCACCGTGCGGACATACATAGGAACATCGGTTGGCGCCTTTGCAATCACGTTGCGCACGCTTCAGCTCCGAAACCTTCCAGCCGAGCGCTTCGCCTCCCTCGCGCAGAATGTCGGTGGCACGTCCGAGTGAACCGGACGTCAGGCTTGCATTTACCGCCTTCTCGGCACGCTCGTAGTATGGCGCCAGTTCGCCCGGCGTAAAATTCTCGATTTTATTCGCCTTGCGCCATTGATCAATGAGATCGCTATCAACACGCTGCGTGATAGCGCTGTTGATTTCAGTTCCTCCCCCGACGCAGCAGCCTTCCACGTACGTAATGGGGGGGCGACCAGCAGCGGCGGTTATTCCTCCGCCGCGCCAGGCCGCAGAGAATGCATCGACTGCGAGCGGAGAAGCAGATGATGAAGGGACGTGCTTACCTTCTTCAAGCATGATCACAGATAAGCCGGCAGCTGTTAGCACATGCGCGACGCTGGCACCGCCCGCACCCGAGCCGATAACGACCGCATCTGCTTCCAAGTGCAGTGCGCTGCTCGGATGAAAACTGCCTTTCATGCTTCAATTCCGCACAGGCCGCACGGTCAACAGCTTTGCTGCTACGGGCGGCCGTTCGTAAAACGCAAGTAGAACCATTGAGCGATAAAGGCGCACGACGGAGCTGATGGGACCGGGGGATCTCTGCATGAGAGTATAAAACATCTCTGCCCGTAACGCGCTTACCAATGGCCCCCCCGCGCCTGCTGAAATAAAAACGATGCAAAGGCTAAGGAAAATCGAAGCGCTTCGAATTGCCAAGCGAATATGAAAGGGCGCGCCTGCAATGGCTCGTGTGACGCTTGCCGTAACTTCAATTACTATTGCTGATTTATTTTCTCCGTCGAGCAAAGGCCACGCGGGTATCAGTGTTGGCACGAGCACTCGATCAAATACCATCTAAGTCTCCTCAACCCGGAAAATCAACACCGGCCAAGACGCCCCGCGATTACGAAGCTGGAAGCCATTAATCCGGATAAGCGACAGACACCACCATGGGTGCCTCTGCCAAAGGTGGTTGAGCTTACCAGCCCGTCTATAAAGCCGGGCGGCGAATCGTTTTCGGCCTCGGGTGGTAGTGAAATCTGGCTGCATCTTCACTAATAGGTTGCCCTTACTCGAAGTCGAGCCCGCGGCTACGACCTGGATCAACGGTGTCGGTTCATTCCGGGATCATCCGCAATGCATAGGGAAGCAGTGACAGTATCTTCTGTTTGACAGGCGACTTATGGTGTGACGCTCCGCTCTTACGCAGAGTTAACTTGTTGGCCCGATACCAGTCATAGCTATGGATGATCATTTGGGAATTAGAGTATTTCGGTGCATACTCGAGCTCTCTTTGAGCTTTGGAAATATCGAAATACATTGACCGCCCATACATCAGAGAATGGTAGGGCCCCAATGGCGAGAGGCCGAGCGCACTTGCCAAATTTGCTGCAAGCGCAGCCGGTCTCATCGGAATAGATTTGATCCGGCTTCCGGTTCCGGCATGGTCTATGACTGCCTGTAGAAGTTCACGCATTGTACCAAATTCGGCCGCGCCGATATTGTATTCTGCAGAGCCCCGCACATTTGACGCCGCAATACATGCCGAGGCCAAGTCATCTGAGTGAACGAACTGATATGTGTTATTTCCGTCAGCTAGAACAGGCACATCGAGGCCCCGTTCAATCCAGTCAAACAGGATCTGTACGATGCCAAGACGGCCATGCCCAAGGATAGTTCTCGGACGCACGATCGCCACATCCAAATTATGGCGTGGTAGTGCTAGCTTGCAGATAACTTCTCCTGCAAGTTTTGCGCGTCCGTAATCTTCGGCAGGATTGGGTTCCGTCCTCTCTGTGATGGGATTAGATTTCGGAGCGCCGAAAACGGCACTGGAAGAAGTATATATCAGCTTCTCGACTCCTGCCGCAGCCGACTCGTCCACAATGATCTGAGTGCCATCTTTGTTGACAGCCCAGAATAAGTCTACATCTTTGGCTAATGGGACTTGGGCAACATTGTGGAATACCTTGTTCACCCCGAAGAGCGCCTGCTTGACAGCGTTGCGATCTAGAATCGTGCCCTTATGAAACTCAAGATTCGGATGAGTGAAATCGGGGAAATTGAGATCAAACACGCGAACGTGGGTTCCTTCCGCAAGCAGCTGTTTGCTCAACACTTGCCCAAAATATCCGGAGCCGCCGGTGACTAAAGCTGTACTCACTGTCTGTGGCCTAAAAGCTGTTGGGGACTGCGCGCCGTCCTCGCTTGAGTTGACACTAGAAGTCTAAGTTTCAAATCTAGTCCGCGCGACGTGCTAATGAAGCCAACTTGGAGCTGATGCCAGCCCACCAACACTCATCGATAACTAGAATTCTCATTTTTCTCTCCTCAAAGGGCCGACCGGCACCTGGCTCAGGTAGAGTCAAATCATACGCATCAGGGCAACTGCAGTGCGTTGCTTCAATCCAGCACGTTCTGTGCCAGACGGACAAGTGCTTATTACCACCCGATACCTTCATGAGTGCCGTGTCGGAAATCCGACATCGTCAGTATGCAGACAAAACCGAACGCCGCTGCGTATAGCCAGAGGCCTATTCGAAACGTAAACGCATAAGTCCATCTCACCTACAGATGATGCTTGATTATGAGAGGGTTTGTCCCGGTAGCTCTTAAATGTTTGGTCAGTCGAGCTGGAACGATCTCACTGAACGCCGCGGGCAAGGAACGGATCCAAGAAACGTCGGACGACGTAATCTCACTGACTCCATCGATCGTGAATTGTTGCTTGGCGGCGTAAGCGATGGCTTGGGAACCGGTCGCACCGGCTTCTGAATAGGAGGGCGAGCGTCGAACTCGGGGAGCTTGACCGCAACGTAGTGCCACTGTGAAATCGTGGTTTGCTACCCCGCGATCTGTGTGGCTACCGTGTAGACTTTGGCCGTGCCCGTCACCCGGCACTTCTGCAATCCCTGGTCCGCGCGGCTGTCAACTTCCTTAAGCGATCGGTGGCTTGATGACGCTAGCGCTGTTGGTTTGGCCACCTGTTCAGAGGCTCGGTACGTGTTTCGTTCATGCGCGTGGAGTATTTGCAGCGACAAGCCGAGTGATGAGCAGATCACCTGCTTGCTTGACAGATCGTTATCAGCGTGGCGGCTGTTGAACCCGAAACAAAAAGAAGGTCGGCAAAGACAAGCCGAATACGCCGTGCGGCCACGCCACCGGCAGCAGCAGTCCCACAAATGGTGGTTTGTCGCTTCGAGAATGGCCGCGGCGGCGAGTGCCTCGAGCATATGGACAACTTTTCCGGTATTCTGGAGGTCGATGGCGATAAGCCCACACCAGCTCGCTAGGTCGGCGGGCGTTAACGAGGGCGGGACACTGGCCAGCATAAATTGCTCATGTCACAAAGCGATTCGACGAACTGTATGCTGATGTCTGCTCTCAACGCTTGGCCCAAAAAACGCCTTGCTACTTTGACCAAAAGGCGACGAACCGTTTGAAGGTATTGCCGCCCATGGCGTTTGGAAGCTGCCTACCTTAGTGGGATTGTATTGAGGAAATAAGCGACAGCTGCTATTGCGGCCTCGATGCCCGCGGGCACGACCGCGATTGGGTAATTGCCTCTTGTTTCAATAAGGGCACCAGGGCTGGAAAGGCCCTCCGGAGGATAGCCAAAAGCCCGGCGAGGATCCTCACCTGTCTTCAGATGTACCTCCTTTTCTTTCGTACCTTCCTTCCGGGTTGTACGAAGTGTATGCACGCATTATATGTTTAATTCATCGGGGCCGGCTCAGAACTCGCTTAGCCTAGCCTGGCGATTGGCCGCCACATTTGCATCAACGGATAGCCACAGTCAGAGTCGCGACTGTGGCCGCGAATACGATCTGAGAACTGACGCCCAGTTTCCAAGCCAACTTTTGCTTTGCGTGAATCGTTTCGTGAAAGCGTTGAAGTGAGACCAGTGGCTCTCGTGGAAAAATGCTATGCACGAACTGCAATGCATCGGGGACCATTGCAGCTATGGCGCCGAGTTCAATAAGCCAGAACGAAGTAGTCGTAGCAAACAACCAATTCGCGAGTGCGAGGCCTGCGAAGGTGTCGACACCAACTCTCATAACATCGAATATTACGGTTCGGTTGAATTTGAGGCATCGATTGTCCGCGCGCTTCCCGATCGATATCGACCGGAGTTGATAGTCCCAGTGCGGTATGGCGTCAATCGCAAAATGGCTCGCAAATCCTAGCACGGCCGCAAGTAACGGATCGGAAGGGAGTAAGCTAGCGATCGCACCGCCGACGATCGCATGTGTACTCAAAATCATCGCGAAGCATCTCCGTTCAAGTTTCAGACAAGAGCGGTGGCCAACCCTCCCCCAGTTGTTTGAGTAAGCGAGGTGACCGACGGCGTCGGCGATCCTGAAGCGACGGCGACTTCGCCATGATCATTCGGAACGTCGCGCCTACCATCAGGGTCGTGCTAGAGAACGTGTGACCGACAGCCTGCCGCTCATATACCGCTAACGGGTTTGAAAGGTAAATGGCAGCCCCTTTGCTGTTGCGCCTGCTGCGCGCGTTCCTGATTTTCGCGCGTCTCGTTCAGCTTAGCTTTAGCCGCTGATCGGGCAGCGCGTTGATTGCCTCCCCTGTCGCGCAGCAGACGCTATTGCCCAGTCAAGGACCATTTTTTCGCACATTTGGGCCAGCAATGCGAGCGGATCAAGCGAGCGGTGGATCTCTCGCAGCCGGTGTTTGAATGCCTCGTCGAGGCTCGGGTGGAGCAACGCTCGGTCGTATGGCGTTTCCGGAGGAACATAACGCTTCACACTTTGGCAACTTCGCAGTGCTTCTCTTTCAGCTTAATGAAGGCTGGAAAAAATTGACGAGCAGCCGTGCCGCCGCAAAGGTGAGCTAATAAGCGAGCGACATCAACGCCTTCAACCGCCCATAATCCACCAGGCGGAGAACAACAGCTCCGTTCTTTTGCTCCACGAATGCCTGATCGTTCTCCTTGTAGCGCCCTGGAACGAGTTACATTATTACGAGATCTGCACCATGACACGACAGTGTCATCCATGAGGGCGCTATCGTTGTCACAATTGGGCCGCGAACGGCCAGAGGATAGGTCTGCGCGCGTTCAAGGGCCTCGAAGCGGATGGCATTCGGTCCACCCGTTGCAACATCCACCATTTTTAGCATCTGAATGATTGCGCCGGATATGAACATGCCGCCATGCGCAACCAGGATCCGGCACAAGCGTCTTGATGGTCGCTGCCGCAATGGCGCCGAGCGCGATGAATGGTAATCAACCGACGCATGTCCGTATCCGTCCGGTGAAGGCCGCCTTGCCGAATGAGGCGTCTTGTTGAGTACTGTCCTTATGGACAGTGATAGGCGCAGTGCCCAAGCCGAACGGCTTGAGGTGGTGGACACAGGCCGGCGACGGCGCTGGTCCGAGGATGAGAAGCTCAAGATCGTCCTGGAGAGCTTGCAGTCGCCGCGTCAGGTCGCGGCAACGGCGCGGCGGTATGGCGTTTCGCGCTCATTGCTGCTGCGATGGCGACGCTCGTTTCGGCCTGAGCCGAAGGATGCCGCCGATCCACCTGGCTTCGTACCCGCGATGGTGGTCGCGGAAGCAGGACCGACGCCCTGTCCAGTCGTGCCGGCCAGCAGCGGCGGATCGATCGAGATCGAGTTTGCGGCCGGGGCTAGGATGCGGATCACGGGCGCGGTCGACGCGGCGACGCTGAAGGCCGCCGTGGCGGCGCTGGCAGATGGACGCCTACGGTGATCCCCATTGCGTCGGGCGTGCGGGTGTGGATTGCGACCGGCCACACTGATATGCGTCGCGGTATGAACTCGCTGGGCTTGCTGGTGCAGGAAGCCTTCAAGCGAGACCCGCACGGCGGCGACCTCTATGTGTTCCGTGGCAGGAGCGGCAAGCTGATCAAGATCCTTTGGCACGATGGACTGGGCATGTCGCTCTACGCCAAGCGGCTGGAGCGCGGCCGCTTCCTGTGGCCGTCGTCGGCTGACGGCGTGGTGACAATCACCCCAGCCCAGCTTGGCTACCTGCTGGAGGGCATCGACTGGCGGATGCCGCAACAGACCTGGCGACCACAGGCGGCTGGCTGATCGCTGGGATTTGAATCGGTGACAGGATCAGCGGTTCGGACAGAGATCGCGTCTTGTGATTCTCTGGTCGGCGATGAGTACCGCTGATTCTCTTCCCGACGATGTGACCACGCTGCAGGCGATGCTGCGCGCCGAGCGAGCGGCCCGGTTGGCCGCGGAGGCGGAAGCCCAGGCGGGGACATTGCTGATTGAGAAGCTCAAGCTCACGATCAAGAAGCTCCGGCACGAACAGTTCGGACAGCCCTCCGAGCGAGGCGCATTGCTGGACCAGCTCGAGCTGCAGCTCGCCGACTTGGAGGAGAACGCGGCTCAAGCTGAGACGGCGGCGCAGATGGCAGCCGAGAAGATTGCGGTGCCATCGTTCGAGCGCCGCAAGCCAGCCCGCCGGCCCCTGCCGGAGCACTTGCTGCGGGAGCGCATTGTCTATCCGGTGCCGGCCACCTGCCCATGCTGCTGCGAAGTCGATTGCGCAAGCTTGGCGAGGACGTGTCCGAGACGCTGGAGCTTGTTCCGCTCCAGTGGAAGGTGATCCAGCACGTGCGCGAGAAGCTCGTCTGCCGGGCTGCAAAGCGATCACCCAGCCGCCAGCTCCCTCGCACCCGATTGCGCGCGGGCGTGCAGGGCCCAAGCTGCTGGCCCATGTCCTGTTCGCCAAGTACGGCCTGCACCTGCCGCTTCATCGTCAGAGCGACGTCTACCACGTGAAGGGCATCGAGCTCGACGTATCGACGCTCGCGGACTAGGTAGGTGTCTGCGCGGCAACCTTGATGCCGCTGGTCAATGCGATCCGGAGCGACGTGTTCGCGGCCGAGCGCATCCATGCGGATGACACCACAGTGCCGGTCCTGGCCAAGGGCAAGACCCGAACCGGCCGGCTCTGGACCTACGTGCGCGACGACCGTCCGTTTGCCTCCCCAGATCCGCCGGCGGCCGTGTTCTTCTACTCGACCGATCGTGGCGGTGCGCATCCGGAGCAGCATCTGGCGGGCTATGCCGGGCTGATGCAGGCCGACACCTACGCAGGCTTTGGCAGGCTCTACGAGGCCCATCGCAAGGGCGGCCGGATTATCGAGGCCGCGTGCTGGGCGCACGGCAGACGCAAGTTCTTTGATCTCGCGCGGCTCAGCAAGGCGCCGATCGCGGCCGAGGCGGTCAAGCGCACCGATGTTCTGTTTGCCATTTAGCGCGAGATCAACGGTTTTGCTGCGCAGGAGCACTTGCGGGTGCGCCAGGAGCGTAGTCGCCCCCTGATCGTCGAGCTGAAGGAGTGGTTGCGCGAGCAGCGCGCCAAGCTGTCCAGGAACAACACACGACCAAAGCGATCAATTACTGCCTCAGCCGCTGGGATGCATTTAGCCGCTTCCTTGATGACGGACGGCTTTGCATGTCGAACAATGCTGCTGAGCGTGAGCTACGGCCGGTCGCCGTAGGGCGAAAAAATTGAACCTTCGCCGGGTCCGATGAGGGCGGCCGGCGTGCGGCTGCCATCTACTTGTCTTTCCATTTTGTAGATGCTTTCATCCCTGACGCCGTGCTTCCGGCACAGATCGGCAGCCGAAACGCCGGCCTCGCGCTTCTTCATGATCCGCTTTTCCGTAAGCCGCAGCGATTCATGCGACCCTCACATGGGCCGAGTGAACTGATCTAAATCAAAAACAGTGCCAAAGTGAGATCTATCGTTCTATCGAGGAAGGACTCGCCGTCCGCAAGCGAAGGACCCGACACAAGGCTGTGTGTAGCCGGGCGCCGCCCGCGGTGGAGGCCAGCCGCTGATGCTGGACTTTCTTCATGACCAGTTCGCCCACGGTCAGCGCTTTCGCATCTGGATGACGTCACCCTGGAATACCGAGAGATAATTCCGGATATGTCGATCTCAGGCCTCCGCGCCGCCGCGAAAAGACGGCGGTCGTCGAGCGAACGCCGTAGGCCAGAATGACCGTGTCCGAACATGCCACCGAGTTAACCTGCAATAGCATGCTCGCCAAGCAACGACGCCGCGATCCACTGGTGTTTCAGACAGGAAAGCCGATGCAGAACGGCATAATCGAGAGCGTGGGATGTGAGATGAACTGCTCAACGGAACTCCCTCTTCGATCTCGAGGACATCCGCTGCAACATCGCCCTGTTGGAGAGCCGACTACCATATACTGCCTCGCGCGTCGCGGAAATACCTTACCCTGGGCAGAATCGCGGGCGCATCAACTCCGATTATCAACGCTGGACGCCATCCCCTTTTGGAACCTCGAAAATTCGTCAGATGGCGATGAAAACTACAGCGACGATCGAGGCGATTGCAAATGCGCTGATACGATCCCTCAATGCGAAGACAATTGGATCATCGTCCATTAGACGCCGTTGTGCCATCATGAGATTCCTCGCTGTCCAATAAAGAAGAATTGGACAGATAAGCCACAATGTTTTCGGATGTCGATAGAGTGTCTGCACATCGGGCGATGTGACATAGAGCGCAACGATCGTAACGGCGTTCAAGCCAGCCGCGGCAGTTAGAGCGGCAATGACATTAAGGTCTCCGATCCTGTAGTCTCGATCTGAACACTCGCGAATGTTGCGGTCGACCCTGGCGGCTAGCTCAACGTAGCGTTTGATTAGTGCGAGAGAGGTGAAAATGAAGATGGAAAAGATGAAGAGCCATTGCGAAATTGGAATTTCAACTGCCACCCCCCCTGCAACAATACGCATCGTGTAAAGCATTGCTAGCACAATGACGTCCACCAGCATCCGGCGCTTGAAATAGACAGAGTAGGCGATCGTTAGCAAAAAATAGCTAACCAATACGCCGACAAACTCAAGTGAGATTATAGTTGCCAACACCAGAGAAATTAGGAGGAGCGCCGGAATCATCAACAAGCCGGTCCGAATTTGTAGAAGTCCACTCGCAAAAGGTCGTGCACACTTGCTAGGGTGTGCGCGATCAGATTTTAGATCGAGTAGATCGTTGAGGAAGTACACGGCCGACGCGCAGGCACAAAAGGCTACGAATGCGATCGCACCCGTGAAGATGTTAGGCAACGTGAGTTGATGCGCAGTTAGCGCTGGCACAAAAACGAGAAGATTCTTGACGTATTGGTGCACGCGAAGGGCCTTCAACCACACCCGCATGTCCGGATTTCCGCAGTCTATCGCGACGTAGTCGCCCTTGAGCGCGATTAGCTTATTGCTCACCGCATTGGAAAGACCGACTCCATACGCTTTATCGGCAGCCTTCCACACGGCCAAATCTGCGGAGCCGTTGCCAATGTAATCAAATCCGTACTTGCCGAACGCCGCCGTGAGTATTTCGGCCTTTAAAGATCCCGACAGATTCGTTATTGCGTCAGACGCAAACCAACCATCGAAGATCCCCAGGTGATCTGCAATGGCATTTGCGTGCTTTGCATTGGCTGCCGTAGCAAGGTAAACTTTTCTGCCGCCTGCCTTGGCTGCCCGGATTAGATCCAAAACGCAGGCGTTGTACGGGAGAGTCGTATAATTTAGGTCGGACGACTGAGCAAGGTAATGCTTTATGGCCGCTTTGCCATTTCCCAGAGCCCCCACCGCGGCAAGGTTTGCATGAAATCCCAGAGATAGTACGTTGAAGAAGGACTCATATAGCACATCCGCCATCAGCAAAGATCCATCTAGATCTACTACTAAAGGCTTGTCGCGCGGAACGGCGGTATCGTCGCTAATTTCAGCAACAGCGCCGGCCCACGAGCCCTCGCCGAGAACTTTCGGCAAAACATCATCGAGTTGCGTCGAAGTACCAATAAAGGCGATGTGGCCGTCACGGTCGACGACGAAGGATGTGGCATTCAAGCTAGAAGCGCTGGGCTTCATCCAAAGCTTTTTCATTTCACCTGTGTCGTCACACGCGATCCGATAATTCAGCTTCGGAAACGTTTCGTTCAACCAAGCGGCCCGGCTACTTCTCGTCTCCTTCGGCGTTGAAGTTGGTTCGCAGGCTGCGATTCCAATGGCCTCAAGTCCTCTGTTTCGATATTTTTCTTGCAGCTGGATCAGATGGGGTATTGCTGCCACACAGCCTGCGCAAGTTGTCCAAAACTGGACGATGTACACCGTCCCTGATTGAAAGCTCGTCAGGGGCTGTCCTCGCAGCCAGCTTTCCACCTTGATCTGAGGAGCCGGGGACGCAGTGAGCAGCACCATGTTACTCTCCACCGCTACTGGAAAGACTGGACAAGTTTTGAACGAGCTCCCTATTGCTCAGGAACGGCGCAAACGTCTTCAGTGGAACGAGAGTATCCCTCGTCTAACGTGTCTTCGTGTGCGCAAACTCGTTTCAATGTTGGTGCATTTCAATTGCAACGGCCGTGCCACGGCATTAGCGTGTATTAAGGAGCTGTTTGTGCTTCGACTCTCAACAGCGCCAAGACGGTTGTGTCTAGAATCTGACCGACTTTTATGCCTCTGTGAGAAACGGGACACGAGTCGCGTGCTCTGCGTCCCCAGAAGACCTCGGTTCCACTCCCCACCGACGGCGCGCCAATTGACGGCCCTTGGCGTGCGAACGTACGTGGGCGTCGCCGATCACGACATCTTCACAGTTGCGTCTGACAACAAGATCCAGCACCTCTAAGCGACTAGTCTCAATGTCGGTTATAACCCCAAGGACATGCTCCGCGTTCTGGATGCGCTACAAATTGACCAGCTTTCCCCTTTGCTAGCGGAAACCCCGGCCGCTGCCGGAGCATCTGCCACGGCAGCGCATCGTCTAGTTGACACCTGCGATCTTCCGATGCTGTAGCGAGATATTGCGCAAAACCAGAGACGACGTGACCGAGACGCCGAAACTCGTTCAGCGCCAGTGAAAGTGATCGAGAAGCTCGTCTGCCGGGCTTGCGAAGCCGTCACCCAGCCGCCGGCCTCCTCGCATCCAATTGCTCGGTGCGGGGCCCGAGCTGCTGGCCCTTGTTCTGCTTGCCAAATGCGGCCTGTATTTGCCGCTCAATGCGCGCCGCCACCATCGGGCGGGTAGAAGAACATGGCTCCGGCGGATCGAGGCCGGCAAACGGACGGTTGTCGCGCATATGAGTTCAGCGATCTCCCGAGACGGATAATACCTGAGAGAAGGGTGTGGTCAGCAGGGTCACCAGGTTACGCGGGTCGGCGTGCTGCCAATGCCGGCAGGCTGATTGCGTTCATTGCAGCCTGCTCTCTCACTTGCCAGAATTGTCGCGCCTATTCCGATGCCGCAAGCCCTTCTTTGCAGGCGCACTCTGACGATGATCGGCTGCGCTTACACATTGTTGAGCTTGCCAGAGACGACGCTCATCTGCGGCAGAGTCCCAAAAGTTGTCGGCTGGCTGATCTCTTGGTTCTATTGTCGCAGTCAGCGAGGTCAAAATGATTCCTTGCCCACTAGCAGGGCACGGCGCGTATCCACGGACTAACAGGCAAATACACCGACCCGAATGCTATGTGCCGGTGGAGACGATCAGGTCTGCAAATGGAGCGATCAAGAGCCGATGTGGCAGTGACTTGGTACCCCCTCATTCCTCAGGGGTGGACCCTTCCGTTTCGATCGTCCTATATTAGAGGTGCGCAGCTTGGCGCCGCACGTGCAAAGTGTAGCGCAATACCCCTCGCTGCGCTCGTGGACTGCTTCGCCCCAAACTATGTCTGCCGATCGTCCAGCCACCCGGGTTGTTGTCGCGCGCCATGGAAAATTGCCCCCTCGGCGTCACGAGGAATTGCCTCCTCCTAGGCTAGCCGAGGAGAGAAGCGAATGAACGAGGAACGAATCACGGAAAGCTCGTCGTGGAGTGATCCACGGGAGCAGGTGATGAAGACGCCGGATGACGTGACGGGAGATGTTGCGCCTGAGGGACTGAAGCGGATTGCGCGGCAGCTGGCCCGCAGCCATCACACGGAGAATGACTACGTGGCGGCGGGCGGGATGAAGCCATACAAGCCGCCTGAGCGCCCGAAACAGCTCGATGGCCTTGAAGGTTGGCTGCGCGATAGGTTCATTCGGCATGACCGAGCAAGGCGTGGCGGTCAGCGGGCGAACGGTGCAGCGAGCCGTGCAGCCCTACCGCCAGGCGCTGAAGGCCGAAGCGCTGGCGACCACGCGGTTCGAGACGGCCCCGGGCCGGCAGCTACAGATCGACTTCGGCGAGCGTCTGGTCAAGATCGGCGGGGTGAAGGTCAAAGCCTTTGTGTTCGTGGCGACGCTCTGGCATTCGCGGCGGCCGCATGTGCGTGCGTTCCGGGCCGAGAAGCAAGAGCACTGGTTCGCTGGGCTCGAGAGCGCATTTACGACCTACGGCGGCGGGCCGGAAAGTGCTGATGGAAATCCACGCGCGCTGGTCGTACGTTACGACATGGTGAGGGTGAGCCGGTCGGTTCAGTTTAATGACAAGCTCATCGCGTTCGCGAAGCATTGGGGCTTCCGCCCTCGCGCCTGCGCGCCGTGTCGGGCGCGTAGTCGCGGGACATTCCTTCGCGAGCTGGGCGGCATTTGAGGCGCATCTCGCCAAGTGTGAGCGTGTGGTGGCGAACGTGCGTATCCACAGCAGTGAGGCGCCGATCATCCACTTCGCGCGTGACAAGACACACCGGTTAAGCCGCTCAGTGTCCAGCCCTCGTTCGGATCATTGCGCGAACTAACCAGGGTCGTCGGCAACGATTGCGCCATGGAGATCGACACGAACACTTACTCAGTGCCGTGGCGCCTAATTGGAGCACCTAGCGGTAACGGTCGCGGCCCGCGAGGTGCGGATCCGCCATGGATTGCACCGGGTAGCCGTCCACAAGCAATCGGTGGGGCGCCGGCTGCGGATCGTCGACCTCGTCCATCTGGATGGTGTTGCTGGGCACAACGGCGCAGTCCTTCGGCCGGAGATTGCGGCGGCGGGGGTGCCGGGTCGTCTCCACCGCCCTCGTTGTTGCGTCCTCCTGCCGAATACGAAGCCGTGATCGGCGGAAGCTTCTGATGAGGCGCCCAAAGAAAGCCACCGAAGTACCGAACGATCCGCTCGATGCAATGCTGGCGCGATTGCAGCTCGCCGGTATCCGCGACCAGCTCGACAACCTGCTCGACGAGGCGGTGGGCGCAAACCTGTCCGTGAGACGCTGCCCCTGCTGTGCGAACGTGAGATCGCGCGTAAGGATCATCGCCGCATCGACATGGCGCTGAAGCACGCACACTTCCCACCGTGAAGGAGCTTGCGGGCTTCGACTTCGGGAAGGAGCCGTCGATCGATCCGAAGCAGATCCGCGAGCTGGCCGCGTCACACTTGGTCGGCGAACGGCGAGAACATGCTGCTGCTTGAGCCGCCCGGCGTCGGTAAGACGCACTTGTCGATAGCGCTCGGGCGAGAGCGATCCTGGCCGGGGACCCGGTGCAGTTCACCAAGGCGACGACGCCGGTCGCTGGCCTTGCCAAGGCGGCGAGCGGCGTCTGGACGAGAAAATGCTCGCGCTGTCGAAGCCAAAGCTACTGATCGTCGACGAGCTTGGCTATCTGCCGCTGGAACCCGACGCGGCTCATCTGTTCTTCCAACTGGGCAGCCGCCACTACGAAACTGGTGCCATGCTGATCACTCGAACCACAGCGTTGCCGAATGGGGCACGGTGCAAGTTCTTCCAGCACGAGTTCCCGCACGAGCGTTCGCTACTGAGCCAATGGACAAGCTGCTCGGCGACGAGATGAAACTCGTGCTGGCCGAGAGTCTGCGGTTGTGAGGCCTGTGCGTACGCATTCAGGACCTCAAGCAGGAACCGTCGCCAACGCTGCGGCAATTATGCGGCGATGTGGCAGGCGGTTGCACTCCATGCCAAGCAGTTCAGCGGCAGTTGCGCATCCTGCGCAGCCGGCTCGCCCAGATCATCCGCGGCTCCGCCCCAAGATCGAGGGTCAGCCGGCTTTGGAGAAGGCGTTCGCACTTCCCCTTGGTCGGGCCAGTCAGATCCGCTCGCAGCACCAGCGGCACGGCGGATGGGAGCTCTCTTCCTTCAACGCCCCCCGAGCTGGAGAGAAAGGGCAAGGCCGCCGCACCCTACGAGTTCGACGTGAAGGCGGATATCGTGATGAACAACCGCCGGACTCCCGGCGGCCTGTTCGTGCCGTATGCCAGGTCGCTGCCCATCCTCACGACAATCATACCTTGCAAGCTGTATTGACGACCCCGAGCCGCTCACGGGCTGTGCGCTTCAGCGGGCCTATGTCGACAAAGGATACCGCGGTCACGACGTGAAAAACTCCCGCGACATCTTCATTTCCGGCCAGAGGTGCGGCGTCTTCGGTGCCGTTAGGCGCGAGATGCGCCGCCGCTCCGCAATCGAGCGCATCATCGGGTACATCAAGACTGAACGTCACTTCGGCCGCTGCTATCAATTGTGGCGAAATGCCTTTTGGGAGGCTGGCCGATCGGGACGTTGGCGATGGACGGGGAGGACCGGACCTACTTCGAAGGCGAGTTCGCCATCATCGGGTTGCCCAGTCGCTATCTGAGCGGTGCCGGGCAATCCTGCAGTGTTGCTTGCCAAGCAAGTCCGTGATTGTTGAACTCGGCTCCATGAACACACAGTTGGCGAATGGCGTCTCCGATTCGGCGCAAGAAGCAACTTGCCGAAGCGCCAGCCTGCCGCGCGCAATTAGGGTGTGATGGGGTGGACGCCGTCAAGGATGATGACGCGTCTAGCGAACTGCCACAGAACCTACTGACCTTAACGCCTCGCCGCGCGAGACCAAATTGGAAAGATGGGCGACACCGTCTCTCAATCCTCGGCCGACTTCATAAGGTACAGGCGGACGACTTCGACGGAATTCGCAGGGATGGCACTATTTTATCAGCGTGACCGACGCTCTCTGCAAATTCAACCTGTCGCTCTGCCAACTTAAGCACCTAAGCGTGTGCAAGTCGATGCCGCTGCCTCAGATTTGGCTGTGTTCTCTCCTCGCCATCGCACGACGCCTTACATCTAAGCCCGCGTCCGGGTGCACCACGCGTCCTGAATTGCGCCTCCTCTGTTCAGGTAAACCCTGACGGACGCCATATGGCTGAGTGCTAGCTTGGCCGAGAAATAGTCAGGCTGTGCGCAGGTGCACTGGATGGCGCGCATATATCTTAACTTAAAAGGCCTCCGGCGGGCATGCCAGAGGCCTTCTTGGAGGTTAGGCTAGATCCCTAGAGCCGCGTCTTGTCTCCTTCCATTAACTTGGTGAAAACTTACCAGTTGCGCTGAGCACGGAACATCATCTGCAGAGCGCCCTGATCCCTTAGTTCGTACACTCCGCCGGGCTTGGCAATGCCTGACTGTAGCGGAAGGGTCACCGTGCTTCCGCTCGCGTACTTTTGGTTGAGGATTGCGTAGGCGATTTCGGAAGAGAAGGTCAGATTCTTCACGGGGGTCCAGCGCGTGATCAAGCCGACGACCGAATAGTTGAAGTCGGGGTTGCAACCAGCCAAGCCACTCGACAATGCAAGGGTTGCGACGAACGCGCCGCAAATATATCCCTTAGCCGTGCTATTATAACGCACAGCGCCGAAGCCGCCCCAGATGGCAGTGTTCCAGTACGGACTCCAGTTGTGGGTGTAGGCGCCGTTGAAACCGTATGTCGTGGTTAGCTGCTGCCCGGCGCCCGCAACGAAGACAGAGTCAGAGACGCCTGCGAGGCCGACGCTTTGGTAAGCCCCTGCCAACCCGCTACCGCCATACATAGCGTAAGTAAACGGCATATACTGCTGGAAGTTATAGACGCTAGCGCCGTTCGTATACACACCCTGCACATTGATCGTGTCACCGGCGCCGGTCGGGATATTCTTGATCGACAATGCAAGCTGGCCAGCCCAACCCCATTTGTCGCCTGGATGCCCTGTCGTTTCATCTGCACCATAGTATCCAGCGTGGTTGTCGTGCGCGACGAAAGACGCCTGGACAAGGCCCCAGGCCTGATCGACACGCAGCTGAGCGACGAGATCGGGAGACCGCGAACCGCCGATGTTAGCAGCGCCGTAAGTACCGGTGGCAAGCCCCGCCGCGGTCGCACCGCTCACGTTCCAAATGTTTGTAGTGCCGCGTGCAACCTGATCTTCGGCCGAGAAGCTAGCCGTTATGCCCTGTCCGAAATCAGCCGTATAGGCAAACTGATTAACGGCCTCCCATCCGCCGCCACCAGGTAGGCCATCGAACGAGTTCCCAGGATAGTTGGTCCAAGGTGAAGAGAATTGTGACTGCGCTCGACCGAATGTGAAACCAGCGAACTGAATGAACGCGTAGTAGACAGAGAGCGAACCGCCAGAGATCGATCCACTACCGCTGCCTGCCGGGTTGCTCCCAGTATAGGCCGTCCCACCGTTGATGGCAGTTGTGCCGATACCGGCATAGCCGCCCGCGGTCCAGGTGAAGGCCAGTTCAGCGTACGTGCGAAGGATACCATACTCGGTAGCGGTACGGGTATCGATGCTCTGGTCGAGACGGGATTGAGCCGTGTAGTAGTTGCTGAGGCGGTTGTGCGCACCACCAAGGCCGCTGGCGGCGGCGCCCCAAACACTGTTCGTGCCCAGCTGGACTGAGGCTCGCAGGTAGCCACCGAACTTGATGCAAGTATCGGAGCCCGGGATGTAATAGAAGCCAGCACCATACAGTGAGCAGATTTTCACATATTCGACCGCCTTAGCCTTTACGGGAAGATCGGCTGCCTGCGCTTCAGCCAACCCCATCAGGCCCGCCGCCGAAGCTAGCAAAAGGCTCTTTGCCATCTTCATTAAGAGTCCTCCAATTAAGTTTTAACCTCAAGGTGACTGCTACAGCCCTACAGGCAACAGCCACCCTCGCCCCAATCATTCTCGACCCGGGGCCTTCCTCGAACGCCAACTGATCGAGAGGACCAGCGACGTCGCGGTGCGGACCATTCCGCGCCCCGCAAGACGACGATGACAGATTGCATTCGTTGAAGGCGCGCAAACTTTGTACGAAACGGACGTTCGATCGTTGCGGCTCGGCAAGCGTGTTCTTCTCGTGTCAGAACCGTACACTTCGGACTTCTTCAGTACGCTTCGTACCTTCTTTCATTTGCCTGACGATGTCGTAACAGCATGTCCTAACAACACTGTCTGACTATTGGGAATGTTTGATTATGCGCGACGTGACCCATGCAGGCGCAACTGCAGTCACTCACCAGGTCTAAGATAAGCGAAAAGCTGAAATACGACCAAGTCCGTCTCAGCGGCCATGACGGTTGCCATCGCGTTCCCATGGTAGTGGAGTGGTCTCAGCCGCCCAGCGACGAACGCGATGCAATCAGGACTCACGACGTGAACTGGTGGCTGAACAGGTCGCCGGCTACATTTGCAAGGTCAACGACATTGGACCAAGCGAACATCCCTCACCACGCAGCCGCTAATGGCATGTCGAGCGGTCGAACTCGATGTAAGCCCCACGCTCGCGATAGGCCTAATAATTTGGAGGTTTACAGCTCGAGACACGTGACTCGAGTCGTCCAATTCTCACGCGGGCGCAACGTCCCGAAAAGTGTTACCCGAACTAGCCTGGCAGACGGGAACACATCTGCAGCGAGCTCTGCGAACACTCTGCTGTCTCGCTGCCCAATCTTGGGCGCAGCAACGAACTGAGCATGATGCGGCAGATGGTTAGAACGCCAGTCAGAGCAGCCCGCGAAGTGACGTGACGGCCTCAGCTGCTGCATAACTTTCTGAAATAAGCTTGTAGCAGCTGCATGCTCTTTGCTCGAGGCATTTGCGTCGGTCGATCTGCAGAAGGCCGCGCATCTTACGAATCAAACTCTGCTCTTCGAAACGCATCAACGCTTCAGTCACGCCGGCTCGGCGTAGTCCCAGAACGGAGGCAAGATAGTCATGAGTAACTGGAAGCACCTGGGAGTCCACAGCATCTCCTGCGAGGCAGATCCAGCACGCGAGCCGCTTTTCGCGGTCGTGCCGGACGCCACACAAGCCTGTGTGGGCGCAATGCATGTTCAACGCTTCAGCATAGCCAGCCAACTGGTCTCGAATTTCCGGGTGGTCGTGCATCACGCAGCGCAGGTCCTCAACACGTATCCTGTGCGCGCTTCCGGGAAAGATCACGACAGACTGATGTGTCGGAAGATGTCCTCCCACCAGGAACGAAGCCCCGACTGCACCCCGATGGCCTATCACCGCCGTTTCCAGGATCGCTCCCCCGGCAACGATTCTTAGAGAGACGAGGCCGGACTCAATGAAGTAGACGTAGTCAGGAGCCCGCTTAGGCTCCTGCAGACTCATGCGCTCTCTCAGAATAACGGGCTCAAGAAATTCCCCGATGGCAGCAAGATCCTGCAGAGAAACCTTCGTCAGGATCGCATTCTTGACGAACGCCCGCCCATTGGACCGAATTGAACCAGACCGATGAAGGCCGAAATGTGCGCCGGTCCGCCTAGGAGCTGCATCTCCCGGGCTATGTACTTCGGCAGCTCCGTGCTCGGTCGTCATGCGGTTCGCCTCCTGCTAACGGACTCCAGCGAGTCAACTCCGGTGAAGTTCACAAAATATTGAGTTCCAAATATAGAGTCACGCACGCGCTTGATTTATGCAAGGCGGGGCCCCTCAGGGAATAAATCCAGCGCCGCGCTGGTAATGTTCGACGGATTTCGATGTCGGACATTTGTGCATACCGGAGTGTCGCGCAGCGATTGGGAGCCGGACAAAAGGGACGGCGAAGTGCCGCAATGTGCGGTACACGCAGGCCCGCAACTCCAATCGCGCTTAACCAGGAACTCCCATTCATGACTTCACATCCGGCCGCAGCATCCGTTGCGATGCAGGACTGCGACGAGTCGAAGGGAGACGATCAAGCACAAGCGAGAGCGGCTGCGGCCGTGCCACCAGCGTCCCGCTGACCTACCGAGCGCTATGCTGGATCGGCTAGCGAGCGATCTACGCGTCACGCTGATCCAGCAGCGACCCGACGTCGAATGTGGTTTGGATATCATACAGGGGACCGCCCACTCAACGTACGTGCCTCAATAGGCGCGCGCTGCCAAGCAGACTAGTTCGCCTGATGGCCGAGCTCACGTAATGTAGGTGCATCAATGTGTTTCGATGCCTATTGTTTCACGCCACGACGCATCCATAGCTAGCGCATTGCGAGTTGCCGCGCAGTATTCACCTCGATCGACCGAGCCTCGTGTCAATATCAACAAGGCGCCAGTGTGAAGTTAAGCTTTCCGCTCGCTTGTGGTTGCTGGGTAGCCGCCTCCGCGCGCCGATCGCCACGATGTCACGGGCGCGGACGTGCTCAGAAAGTACAACCGCCACATCGATGCTTTGCGGAATAATGAAAAGGACGTTCCTGTCGGCGCCAGCGTAGCAACCTGCTACGGAGGATTGGCGACCGTATAGACCGGAATGCGACTCAAGGTGCCGGCTGGCGCAGTTCGGGCCGATGCCCAGCGGCTGCAGCATGAGTCTCCCCGGGCCTCGAAACACCACTTTCTCCAGCACGCGCGCCCTGGTAGGACGTGCTGCGGCACTGGATGACTCGGAGGTTGGAACATCACCTAGCGCTTGAGTGAGGTCAGCTCACCATGAAGGATGCAAAGTTGATCAGTATCGAATCTATTTTGACCGGAGCCAGGGTCACTATCGCTGGCGGGCCGACACCAATCTCTTCTACATACACGTCGCACGGCATCGCAAAATATTCGCGCGCTACGCTCCATGAAGCAGTACGTAGTTTGTTCAACCATGGTCTGACCCGCGTCGACAAGGTCTGCAGCGACATTGAGACGGCCGCAAAACGATATCAGCCGCGACGGCGCGGCTTAGGGCTCCTTGTTCACGCTGGGCCGCTCACGCGTGCAGCCTCCTGAATAGATCATCGCTATATCCAGGACTCTCAACCAGTGTGCAGCATTCGCGGCCCTTCTCGTCGAGAACGCAAGCGAGCATCAGCTCAAACTGCGAGTTTCGCGTAACGAATACGACAAGGTTCTGCACCCCGATTAATGGTATGGCCAGTCAACCTCTTTCGGCGTAGAATGGCAGCCACCAAATAACTTTCTGTCCGAGGTCGTAAAACAACGATCGTCGTTGTGATTTTGTGTTATGTCCCGGCACTTCGACTGCGACGCAGGCAGACGATTCTTTCTCTTGCTCGAGAGCTCGAAGAGACGCTCGTGCCAGGTCAACATGCTCGTGTTCCGATCGAACTCGCTATCAGCGCTTCTATCAGGAGGCGCTCAGGTTAGCCGATAACTCCCTCCGACCAAGAGCGCAGCGCAATGGACACCTGCCAGCAGGCTATTTTTGCCGGTAACGCAGATTAAAAAGGCCGCTGGTCCTCGAGCAGATCGGTGATGCGGGATCTCCAAAACAATCGCAAGCTGGCGCTGGCATTTCAGTGGAGGTTTCGCGCTAAGAAAACGTCGACATTCTACCCGGAGCGCTTGCTCGTGACTCAATTCACCCCCTCCTTCATCATCGCTTCGACTTCTGCGCGAAATGCCTGGCGCGACGCATTGCGCGAGTAGAACATGTGGCCGCCCGGATAGACAGCGAGCTTGATGCGCGGCGCCGCAGCAAAGGCGGGCAACTGATCGAGCACAAGCTGCGAGGCGAAATAAGGCGTTGCGAGGTCGAACAGGCCGTGTCCCACCAACACTGTCATCTTCGCGTCCGTCGCAAGGATCTGGCGCAACTCAAACAAAGAGTGCGGCGGGCTGACGCCGAAATCCCAGGCTCGCCCAACCCCGGCGTTGCTCAGCTCATAGGAGCCATCAGGCCGCCAATTCAGCTGGCGCGTGAGGAGATCGACGGCGGCGCTGGTCAGGGGCGCCAGAAGCGTGTCACGGGAGGGATCGCCGAATCCGAGGCTGCCGAAATCCGGATATGGATGGAGCCCACGGACGGAAGCGTCGAAGCGACCGGCCACCCTGCCGTTATTGCGGTCGAGCTCGCGGCGGAAGTCGTCGACATCGAAGCGGCCCGCGAGCCTGCGGCTTATCGCCTGGTCGATGCCGGTTAGCGTGGCGACCTTGTCGGCTAGCCGCGTGGTCGCTTCCTCGTCCGCCCTGCCTTTGATGAGGTCTGTCAAGAACTCGCCGCGCGCGTAAGCTTCGACTTCAGCGAGATCTTCCCTATTCACCGGTCGCTTGGCTTCGCGTGCGGTTGCGACATAGCTCGGCAAGGTTGCGACGTATTGAAGAAGGCTCGTGTCGCCGGTCTCACGATAGTCGAACACCGGTGAGATCATGATCAGACCCTTGACGCCGACGCCTTGCTGCATCTGTAACTGGCGCACCATCTTTGGTCCCCGAATGCCGCCATAGCTTTCGCCCGCGACATATTTTGGCGACAACAGGCGTTCGTGCTTTTCGAGCCAGCGGCGGATTACGACGGCGAGCGCGCTGACATCACCGTCCACCGAAAAGAACCGTTTGCGGACATCCTCGCCGGTCGCGACGAAGCGGCTATAGCCGGTTCCGAGCGGATCGATAAAGACGAGGTCGGTGAAATCGAGCCAGGTCTCCGCATTCGGCCTCACCTCCGGAGAGGTCGATGGTGTGACCTCGTCAGCATTGATCCGCAGCCGCCAGGGACCGGCATTGCCGAGCTGTAACCAGGCTGACGATGCACCGGGGCCGCCGTTGAAGAAGAACGTCACCGGGCGCCTGACGCGGTCGCTGCCGCCGAGTTGATAGGCGGTGTATGCGATGTCGGCCTGCGGCTCGCCCGTGTCGCTGAACAGGCGGATGGAGCCTGCGGTCGCCGCAAATGCGAGCGTCCGACCGGGCAAACCGAGCGTTTGCGTGGTGGTAGAGTCCGGCGGAAGTTGATGCTGCTCGGCCGCTGACGGCGTGCTAAGTGTTTGACTTGCGCGCGCGGCGGGACCGCCCTTCTCGTGGGCCAGCGTCGCGGCCCCGGGGTGCGACGGCGGATTGTCGGCCCAAGCGCTCGCCATCACGCCAGAGGCAAACGGGGCCAGTGCAAAAGCAGTGCGGCGCGGCGTGGTCCTAACGAAGTGCATTGAGTCTCTTCCGCGCCGGTCGCACTTTCGTCCCGGCCACACTTAGTGCGCATGAGGCGTGTCTCCCAAAGGTGTAACGCACTTAGCTGACAGCCGAGGAGCACCAAACCTATCAAGTCTGGTAGCAACCATCTCGCTGCTATCGTCGGCACGCCGGTTCAGGTGGTGGTGCTTCCAGAAGGCAGCCAGGTTTTCGTCGAGTAAAATGAATGACTTATGAGCGCCTGGGGGCGCAGGCGTCATTGAAGAACCCAAATGCTCGCCGCATAAATGCGCGTTGCGCATGCTCTCCTCGCCTGTCGGGCGCTGGGTTCGGGCAAACCTGGAGCGAGTCACCGGCGCGCCCGGCAAGCAGACAAACCCAACGCTACTATCCTCATGACGAAAATCCTTTTTGGCCCTTGCGGTAAATGCGAGGCGGGCTCTCGAAGGCGGGATCCAAGCGGGCGACGCATTCCTGAGCGCGCATTCTGCTACCCAACTTGACGCCCGCTTGAGGGCAGATTGGAAACCTGCCTGGATCTCTCCCGCGGGATGATCTTCAATGTGAGATGCGCGAGGAGTTCGGTCGCCTGCTACGGTGGTCTGACGCGGCACGCTGTGTCCCAGACGATTGGCGTTCCAATCGCAATGAACACAAGTCGCTCCGATCCAAAAGCTCCCAGCGCAAAAGGATAATGCGCCCAGCAAAGCACAGAGGAGGCGTTCGTTAGGAATGCCCAAACTCAGGCAACTCGGCCTTCAGTCCTTGATCCCGGCCTATATCGTTAGAGCCGCCTCAAATGCGAAGGCCAATCCGACATATTCTCGGCGATAAAAAAAAGGGGCCGCTTGAATGACTAGCGGCCCAAGTCTAGGGAGGAAACGCCCAAGGAGGACGGCGGCAGCGCGAGGCGCTACCGCACTGCAACAATACACGACCGCACTGCACACACAAGTCTTTTCCGCCGCCGTTGACATTCGTTTGCCGTTCATTGGGTTCGTCGCAGCGCGATCAGGTGCGAGGTCACGCTGATTTGCCGTGTCTTGCCTATCCTCTCTCATCCTCCGACATTGCTCCGCCAGACTCGCACCGCAGCGCCTGGCGAGAAACTGACGCACAATCGCACGCAGGAGAGCTTCGCCCCCAAATTCTGGAGAAAAAGACGAGTTCTGATCCAGGCTTTCTGCCGGCGTAGGAAGCCGGCAGGCATAGTCATCTTCTCTTTGATTCAGGTAGGTGGTAGCCGCTTTGACGCGGAATGCCGCTTCACGAACTGCGGCGCACTCTCGAGTGAGTGGGTTGATCATCTCGG
This sequence comes from Bradyrhizobium sp. CCGE-LA001, assembly GCF_000296215.2. NCBI lineage: Bacteria > Pseudomonadati > Pseudomonadota > Alphaproteobacteria > Hyphomicrobiales > Nitrobacteraceae > Bradyrhizobium > Bradyrhizobium sp. CCGE-LA001. Next base: position 6,543,607 of record NZ_CP013949.1, read on the forward strand.
GGTTGGCGCGAAGTGCCGCAATGACTTTCGACGCGCACTAATCGCCCCTCTGAAGATGAGATGGCACGCATCAAGCTTGTCCGATGTTAGAAGTACCCGAAAGGATAGTCGGAGCTGCAACCAATGCTGCCCCGAGCCCAGGAGCGCCGTTGCAGCTAACGCCGACCAAGCCATCTGAGCGAAGAAGCGCTCCATTTCCGGCGTTTCTGTTCAAGCGACGGAACGGCTTGCATGGGGATACCCTTCTATCTTCCGGACCAGGACCGTCAAGCCACTACTTCCCATAGTTGAACGGTTTGGCAACATCATCTTGAACTCGCTCAAGAACACGGGAGTGAGGCTGTCGAGTGATAAGGGTTTCCTGTCAAGATCATTTTGCCATACTCCGGCCCGCTCAGCTTGTCGCCGTCCATGGTCGATCGTTCGAGTGGCTGGATGTCCGCACCGACACAGTCGCCCAGTTGCGCGACCCCGTGACGCTCGAGCGAGCGTGGGTGCCACTCGCCGCAATCACCGTTCCGGCGCAGCCAGAGTGGGCGCCGACGCATCCCGCAGTCAGTGAGGCCAATCGCCCACTTTGTACTTTTTTCCGCCGCTTCCGTCGCCGGAAGCAATCAGCTGATACGATTGCGCTTCAGGATTAAGTTTACTCCTCCGACGCAATGGACGTACGTCGTCGACTTCGCCACCGTTCGAAGGGCTTTTTAAGAGGCCGCACCTTCGATTATTGACAGGTCTTCGTGCGTATCGAATTCCTCTCAAACACGATCTTGTCGCACAAACAGTGAATGTTCCTCCGGTATGAAAAAGTAGCCTAAGATCTGAATCGAGCGGATTGAGACGGCTCTAACTTATCTACGGCATCATCGACCACGATCATGAGTTAAGAGAGCCGGCATATGCCAGTCTTTTTTGCGACTGCATGATCCGTCATCCCGAATACGAGGGGCGTCACGGCTATGATCGGCACTGCGGGCGGGCCCGTTGGCCAGTTCTACAGTCACAATGGGGGCGATTCAGCCTCTGTTCGTGAACGCGGCTGAGTTCTTCAACAGCCTGTGCTAGACGGCCGAGGCAGGCTGCCTTGGCGGAAATCTGACCTGAACCTTTTCGATGAGGTGCGGTTTGAGTTCAACCTTCGGAATAAACACCGGGACCTCTGGATTCGGCTTGCTTTTGTCGTGTTTGGGATTGGCGACCCAGTCGTCCCGACGCGGGACGCTCTCAAGCCCAACAACAAACATGTCAAAACCGTCTTCCGTCAGCCGGAAGCGCAGGAAGTTATTGTACGCGCCGATACGAAGCGAACTGAATGCATCATTCCTGTTCATCCTAAACAATAGGCAGGTGATGAGCATATTCAAACCGAACAGCGTGCTCCCGATCAGAAAACCGACCGGTACCATCTCGGTGGCGAGAAGGCCGAACCACTTCCACACCTCCCACCACTCTCCACTCCAAGCAAAATTCTCGTTGTTGAATGCGATCGCATATCGCGCAGCGCCGATGAGGACGACGACATGCGCAGCCGCATGGATGGCACTTGAGAACCAGATCTTGAACCTGGTCGAGACCTCCTGCTTGATCGTGTACCCGATCAGGGACGCTCCAAAAACCGCAGCTATCAACGCGTAGACGTCGGGGCGGTCACGCAGCGAGACTAGGACGGAGAGCAGGAAGTAGATCGCGCCCATCAGGAGCGAGAAGTCCCAATTCGTAAAAGCGAACAAGACGTTTTTCAGCGTCAGCCATTTACTTGTCGAGAACGAAGGGTATGCCGCCGCGGTGCTCTTCTTGGCATCCGTATGATCTGATATCGCCCCAAGCTTCAGCGCCTCACGGTGATCAACGAAGCCCACCGCAACGTCCTGTTCGAGCTGGTGCGTCGGATGCAGGAAGGCCCCTCCTCCACCCGACGTGACGTACTGCCGGTCGTCCTTGCCGACGTAGCGGCTGTAATGGTGGGTGTCGCCGGACAGCAGCACCGGAATCGTGTGACCGCGCCCGGCGTTCAGCGCAATGCCCGCCGCGTACTCCATGATTTCCCATGATTTACGGTTGCTGTCGGTGTACAGCCAGCCGGGCTCGGCGCTGCACAGGATAATCTTCGAGTTCTCCGGCATACTTCTGGCGATTTGCTTGAAGTAGTCGGCCTGTGGCTGATCCATATCGTCGGCGAGTTGGATGTCAGTCGCCCACAGCCACCAGGTCTCGGTAATCTGGACCGCGAAGTAGCTTCGGCGCTGATAGGAACGCCACGCCCCGAGATGCCACGGCTTTTCCTTGCAGAAATAAGCAAGGAAAAGAACCAGTCCGTCGTACCAGTCATGGTTGCCGGGGATCGCGAGCACTGGCCGGCCATTGTCGTCTTTCCTGTCGTGGTCGGGCGCAGCCCAGGCGTAGGGCTGGCGAAGCTGGTTCATGTAGGCCTCTCGGCTCGCCTTCGGATAGACCTCATCACCGCCCATGATCAGCGCCTCGCCTCGGGGCAGCGCAACCTCGCCTATCTTCAGCTCTTTGCGCGCGAGCAGGCTCGCCACGGCATACGTGCTGTCGAAGCCATCGCCGAGATCGGCGACCCAGTCGATCCAGACGGCGCCGTCCTTGTCTGTAGTCAGACGGGATCGGAAGTCCTTCGCTCTTTTGGTGTGCTCTTCCGGCGAAACAGTATCGAGAGCAGCGATGATCAACCGCCGGTCCGCATATTGACCGAACAATGACGATACGACGACATTATTCAAGAGCTTGAGCAGCAGCACCGGATCGAACCAGTGCGCCATATGCGGATAGGTCTTCGTATCGTCTAACGGCTTTTCGGCCATTTTACCCCACTCTTCCTAGATAACGATAGGTTCAAGCGATGCGTCGGCAACGACAATGCCGGTCGCGTCCGTGAAAATCGCCGCGACATCTCGGGCCTTCTGCCGGTATGCCTCGTAAATGTCCTGACCTACCAGTGGAATGGCCTCCCCCAAACTCGCCACTTGCCCTTGCTTTTTCGCCACGGCGGCAGCCTTGAGCTTTTGTTCGTCTGTGCGAAGGCCCGCGATCGCGGCGTTGAGATCGGAGATGTTGGTCGGCGTCACAAGCTTTCCGCCGATGTAGACGACCTGGCTGAGCCCCACGATGCCTAGAATCGTGTTTGGGACAACAAAGGTCGAAAGTTGATTGACACCGGCCGCGATCAATCCGCCGATCACCACCAGACCAAAGATAAAGCTCTGGTACCGATAGACGTCGAATACTCCGTCCGTACTGAAGAAATCCCGCCAGGTCGCAGTTGACGGGTCGACCACGGTCTTCGCCACCGGAATCCATCCGTGCCGGAGAAGCCATGCTCGATTTTCGGCCGACAACGAATTGCGCTGACTATCCGTGCCTCTCGCGATAGTCGCCCCAATGCCGCTGATGCCGAGCAGAGTCAAAATTGAGCCCGAGAGGTCCACCAGGGTCCCTGTCTGCAACAGCAGAAGAGTAATCAGCGCTGCGACTGCAAGTGAGAAGGCCAAGGTCTGGAAGGTTGACAGGCTGCCCTTTCCGTCTGGTCCAGCGGAGACTTGGGCGGGGTTCAGAGCGCGGAGAAAAGACGCGAGCGTGTGGTCTTGCTTGCGAAGGGCAAATGCGATCCAAAGGTATAAGACCAGGATCTCAGCCGCCACAGCGATTATGCTAAGCCAATAAGGGCTAAGACGGACACTCACTGATGAGACACGCCAAGGGGATTGCCCGGCTGGATTGTTGCACGTGTAGAGATACAGATTGACCCTGCTCCAAAACCAAGCCAAGTCGTCGCTCATGTTCAGCGTGACAATCGTCTGATTGGGCTCGAGCAGGTGTTTCTGCACCAGCGGATCTGACTCCGTCGCGCGATGAGTGACGGCGTCCTGGCGCTTGAAGAGGTAAGTCTCATCGCCGTAGTCGATCCCGGCGAAGTATCGCACTCCATCTACGAATGGCGCGCGCACACCAATGTCGACACGTTGGTTGGTCGGTAGAAAGTTCGTGGCAAGTACGATGGGGGCACCTACCGGATTTCGGCCAGATCGCAGCTCCACCGCAAACTCCCCTAGCTGCACGCACTGCTTCTGCGGATCGCTGGGGGCGATGGCCTCCACGTCTGGTCTGGCGGAGGGTGCTTCGGGCTTTTGCGGCACCTCCCCGCCTCGTCCCGCCGTCGCCCCCGGAGCTTGAGGAGCCGGATCCTTGCTGGGAGTGTTCGATTGCTGAGCCTTGGACGGCATGGCCGAGAAACAGCCGGCCAGCGCGAGCGCATATATGGCGACGATAAACGATCTCAGCATGCACCCACCCAGCCGGCCTAAGCATCAGCACCAATTTACCTGTAGTTGCATCAGCCTTTCAAGCCAACCATTCAATTTATCCCCCGCCCGCTCATTCCAGGTGCGCGACGGCTCGCTAGGCTGCCAAAGAGACGGCATGCGGATCGACGATCTACGCTAGGCTGGGCGAACGACTGGTGCACGACAGTATCGACGAGCAACTGTTCTCTTTAGACGCTCAACGCACCATAGGGTCCCTATAGAACACTGGCGCAGAATTCCTGCTGTTTTGAGCAACGAACGGTTTCTTTTTGCGGTGGGAGCACTGAGCGACAGGAGTTCCGATGGCTGAAGCAAACTCTTCGCGAGGAAAGACGATACAACTTCTCGATCCGGAGATGCTTTCTGTCATCCTGGGCCTTCTTCAGCCCGAACCAACTGGTCTTCGGCGTTTCCACGTCGCCCATCTTGTGAACGATGCGAATGCTGACGGTCACGTAGCCGAAGGTGTTGGTGGCCGCACGACCGTAGGCGATCTGGGTCAATTGTAGACCTGGCCCGGCTGTCACCACCCGATCCGCGGAGAAGTAGACCGGCACAACACCCTTGATCGCCGCGTTGTACCTCGCGCAACATCTTACTGCGTCCGTGGGGTCGGCGGGAACACAGGCACCGGCGCCACAATGAAACGTTTGTTCGAGGACGCGCCGCCGGTACGGCATCCGGCGATGCTTTTGATCGTTCCTCTGTAAGTTCTCCCAGCAGACGGGAATTTCCTTGATGTCCCATTTCAAGCCGCGAATGACCACCCCGCACAGCTCTATCTCGGACACTCCCGTAGGAGGCGCCAGCTGAGCGTTCGTGCCTTAGCACAACGAAGAGCGGCAGCAGCAGAACGAGTTTTGGCAACCAGACACGGTTTACGAACGAGATTAGCAGCCTCCGGGCAATTCCTGCGACTTTTCTCCTCCCGGTGAGGGAGCCGTGTAAATTGGATTGTCCTTTGACCCAAGCGGTGGCCTCTTCGCCGCGTAGCCCGCTGATCCGATTTGGCTCCTTTTGCAAGAACCGCATTCGGACCGTTGATATAGATTCGGAGGTTACTGAACTGCTGAGCTGAGGCCGACGCCTGGACGGCGGCAGGTGTCCAGCGCTTTGGAGTGAGGGAGCATTTTGCCTCGATGCCCGCCGGCAACCTGGACCGAAAACGTATACGCCATTGCCCCGGCTCCGCGCCTTCTGCAGGCATCGCCAGTGTGAGATTATTGGCTGCTATCAGGATCGCGCTGTCTCGCAGCCAAGCTGCCAGTGGCTTGGATGCATCGACAATGATGCGCTTGCTGGCGCGGGTCCGCATACTTGTTCTCACGAGCCGCTCAAGCTCGATCGGATCAGCGGGCGTTCCTCGCATGCAGCCGCGCTCATACGTTGCAGGACTCGACGACGCCTGCATCGCATCGGAAGCAAGCTCGGCGTTCTGCTTCATCAGGATAGCCAGATCAGTTAATAGGTGTTCTTGACCGAAGCCAAGTCGTGGCCCACATGGGCCACCTCATTGCTGGTTGCACTTTAGAATCCGCTTGTAATTGAATGCCGTGCCGGATCCGAGCCCGCCCCGGTCACCTTCTACTCCAGGAAGAACTTGCCCTACGGGAGGATCTATTTCGAAATGATCATACCTGTTGAACACCTCTTCAGGGGGGCCTTGTAGATCTTCAGGTATTCCCTCCGCCTCTCCCGTTTCGATCTGGTAGAAAGTCGCGACTTCACACTTGATTGAGGAAATACGGCAGCTCACCCGCTGTGATCACGCCCGTCTGCGGATCATGAATGTGATTCGGGTTGGTGCCAACCGTGCATGGCGAGACAAATGCCGTCGCACGGGTCGGCTGAACTTCGACAAATGAACGTTCTGGTCCGCATCGCTAACTCCGCGGATCTCTGCCAGATTGAAAAACCGTCTGCTTTAGGTTCGTCATTGGCATCGTGAGGACAGCGCAGCTTTCCATTGCATTCGCCATGTTTAGCGCAGATTTTCCTCGTGGCTCTGCACTCCTCCTTGAAACGGAAAGGCGTGGCCAGTCGCATCAGGACCAAGAAGTGTGAGCAACGATTGGAGTGGGTTGCAAAATCGTCTGCGCACGCCTATCGAAAGAGAATATTGCCGATCTGATTTGGACGAAAATTTTGCGAAGGCCCGTGGATAGCCGAGCCAAAACGTCAGCCTTTGATGCCTGGAAGAAAGGAGCGCGAGAGCTCTCCGACCGGCAGGAGCTGATCACGAATGCCAGTCGGGATGAGCTCAGGAAAGCGCTAATCGAGCTCGACACGCTGTTTCGGAATGCTCCGGGAAGCGTGCACAAGGCCTATCGGAATCTCACAGAAAAGAGAATCGAGGAGGCACGAGAGAGTTTCGCTGGCTCAATAGGAGACGGCCATCTCTCCTGGTCGTTGTCCGATGAGACGCCTGAGCTGGCGGCGTCAATGATGGGCGGCCTCATACGGGAAATCGACCGGGTGCTTGCTGAGCGGCGTTCGCGATGGCCAATTGCGCCGAGTGAGTGGCACGTCGAGCAACTTGGATGCTGGTTCATTCCGCGGCAAGGCGTGAGCGCATTGCGCCCTGCTCGAAGACTTCAGGCCTACTCGAAGCGGGGTCTACTGTTTCATCGGATATTGCCTTCAGTGATCCAGGGCTACCCTGTCCATGTCGTGGATACTCGCACGCTGCATACGACCGCTTCCGACGCGAGCAAGTGGAAGATGGGTGCTTGCCTGTTCAAGGCCTTAGAACTCAAGCCAGAGTTTTTCTCCGTAGCAGGCGATAAGCGTTTCAGGATAGCGCGCGTTGAGGCGCCGTCAGCAGAGGACGCGATTGCTGAGCAGATCGCTGAGGCTCTGAAAGAGAACTGCATCGCAGCTGTGTGGCCCGAGCTAACTGTCTCGCCGGAACTGCGTGAGAAGATTGTCGGGTTCATTCGAGACCGGGATGTTACGGACGAGCTCGAAGCGCCCGAGATTCTGATTCCAGGGACTTGGCATGAAGAAACCGACCACGGGACCGTCAACCGGGCCAGGATCTACGACGGTTACGGAGAGGAGCGCTTGAGCTACGACAAGATCGCTCCATACGCCGACGAGGGCTGGGGCATGGAAAATATCACCGCGGGCGACCGGATATGTGTCCTTGCCACAGAAGGCGCATTGATCGGCGTCGCCATTTGCCTGGATTTTTGTGACGTGTGCCAGACGCCTTTTAGTGAGCTCGACGTCGACGTCATGCTGGTCCCGTCAATGGGTAACGACCGCACAATGCAAGGCCACCAGACCACCGCGGCGCAAGTTGAGGTGAGGTTCGGTACCCGCAGCTTCGTGGTGCAGCATCCGACCGAGACGACATTCACAGACCACCGTATAGGTACTATACTACCCCTTCTGAAAGAACCCAACGCCATTTCACCCAGGGAACTCGGCCAAAAAACCGTTTGGGCAGCCTACAAATGGCTCTCTTGACAACTAGATCTGGGGACTAAAATCAGAGTAAAGCGTTGTAAAGCGTTATTAACTATTATGGCGTAGGGCTAGCCCATGTCGGACGTGGCATTGGAAAAGATTGAGACGGGCGAAGCGAGGGCCGGTGAAGCCAGGCATGTCGTTTCCGAGCTCCTCAAAGAGGGGTCCGAAAAAAGCCTGGAGCGCCTCTACGCCACTCTGGGAGCGTGGGTTTGGACCACCCTGGAGAGCCGCCGGCGTGACCCAGAGCTACGAGAATGGTTCGATATTCTGCGACGGATAAGCGCAACGCTTGGCACACGGAATGCTGCCTATGCGGAACGCTTCAGAGCATTCTATGATCTTCTGCATATGTCGATAAACACGTCCAAGCTCGCACGTCCGAGCGAGGTCCTGCATCGTCAGCACGTGCTGCCAATACTTCGATTGCTCCGCGACACGCCGTCGGGACAAATGGAGAAGGCGGCGATCGCGAAGAGGCTCGATCTGCGAGATGCCAATCTCAGCAGGATTCTCCGCTTGATGACCAATGCGCGGTTCGTCGAACGAACAACCCAAGGCAAATTCGCCCTTTTTGCCCTGACCCGTAACGGCTTGCTCGAGCTGGAAAGGCGCGAAAAGCGCGAAACGAAGAACCGCGATCGATTACCCGCACATGAGCGAGAGACATTCGCGCGGGTCGGAGCCGCTCATCCTCAGCACGTCGTAGCAGACGCGGATGTTCTTCGGGACTTCTTCAGCCAGGCGTTACAGGGCTCGGTGCACACTCAAGATTTAGCCGGGCTACATTCCGCGGGGCTACGGCATGCGAGTGCTGTAGGCATTCGTCGCGCGATTGAAGATTATTTGCTCCATTTGCACGGACCAACACCTTCAGCGCCCGGATATTTGAAGGCTCCGACGAAAAACTCGTATCAAGGCTTTTCAGTCATGGTTGTGCAGGCGAAAAAGGCCGAGGCTCATGGCTTCTACACAACTGAGGCGGCGAGCAATCCGAAACCTGCCTCATTCCCCGTGGGGATACTGCATCCATACGGCGAGGAGAGCGAACATGTCGAATGAAGATGATCTTGGTGCTTTGAGCCCGGGTGAGCCGCAAAGCGACCCCGATGCCGTCATGCTATATGGAAGTGCCCTCGTCGACCGGCTCACCTACATATCATCAACCGTCAGTTCACTGGTCATGAGTGTAGGCACAGCTGCGCGTGATAACCGCGATGTCCTCGTGCCATTCGTCGAGATGAAGTTCGAGGGCCCCAGCGGCCAGGACGACACTGTTTCGAAGAGCTTCTTCTCGGAGCTTGTGCCCCTCGAAAACATAGCGTTCGTTCTCGAGGACATATCGAACGATCTCACGACTGTTTGCCGTCACTTCAGCGCGGTGGCCGCCGGCCCCGTGAAACCTGACTTCAAACGACTTGGCGAGACGCAAAGGCTGTTGAACGAAGCCAAGGTTAACCTCGAAAGGTGCCTGGCCGATTTGGAAAAGATCAGCTGAGAGCCCCTTGAGATTCAAATCGCTGATCAGATTGAAGGCGCTGGCCGGCGAACAGAAACTTGCTCCATCGTCACGTCCTCCCGTGATGGTGTGCCCCGCGTGCTCGTTCTGAAGCGAGCTAGCTATTTCGATTATGAGATACGGCTCTTGTTATCCTATGGACAACAAGAACATCCGACGAGCCCCCGGTGGTCGTCGTTATTTTCAAGATCCTGCAGACGAGGTCTTCTGGGACTGATGCGCAGGGTGCGCGGACAGGGCGAAAAATGCTGCATCGGTCGCGAGAACGCGGCTGATCCGGATTGGGCAATCGGCCAGCAGAGATGGACGCAGTTCGGTTGGCCAAAAGCTTCGAGGTTGCAAAAGCGAGCGTATACCGCCCGCGAACAGACTGCTGATCGGAGCTGGCAACGAACGCGCGCAAGGCGAACTTGGAGGTCTATGTCGTGGAAGACGCTTGCCGCGGCATCGACACGCAAGGCTCGCTGGCAAAGGCTCGCTGGCAAAGGTTTGGCTCGATATGGCCAAGGCCCGCGTGAAGCGGATTCAGTCGGGTGATATCGCGGTGAATGCGTAAGGCACACGCATCCTCGGCCCCTCATGGTGAGGAGGCGCGACAGCGCCGTCTCGAACCATGCAGGCCGACCTGCGAGAGCCGGGCTTCATCCTTCGAGACGCGCGCAAGCTCACTCCTCAGGACAAGGACGATCAGTTCGCAGCGCTGTTCGACTCGTTGCTGTTCGCCGCAGGCGCGGCCTTCGCGCCGCCCTTGGCGACACCGACCAGCGCCGGGCGCAGCACGCGCTCGCTGATGGTGTAGCCGGCCTGCACGACCTGCACCACGGTGCCCGAAGGCACCGACGCATCGGGCACTTCGAACATCGCCTGCTGGAAGTTCGGATCGAACTTCTGGCCCTGGGGATCGAACTTCTTCACGCCGTGCTTTTCCAGCGCGTTGAGCAGCGAACGCTCGGTGAGCTCGACGCCCTCGATCAGCGCGATCAGGCCGGGATCGGCAGCGGCACGCGCCTCGGCCGGAATGGCATCGAGCGCGCGCTGGAGGTTGTCGGCGATGTCGAGCACGTCACGGGCAAAGCCGGTGACGCCGTAGAGCTTGGAGTCGGCGACCTCCTTGGCGGTGCGCTTGCGCAGATTCTCCATCTCGGCCAGCGTCCGCAGCATGTGGTCACGCGCCTCGGCGGCTTCCTTCTGCAGCAGCTCGATCGAGCCCGGCTCGGGCGGCGGCACGGTCGTCTCTTCGGGTTGCCGGTCTCGATCGGTCATCGGCTCTAATCTCGAACTCGCGTCCAGGGATTGTTGGCCCGGATATCGTGCTTCTGGCCGCGAAAATCAAGCGCCCGCAATCTGCGGAAGGTCCTGAGCATTTGCGGGGTGGCGGCAAACGCGTAGATGGCCCGCATGACCGGAGACAGCGCTTCGTCGTTGAGGTTCATGAACGCGCTGATGGCGCCTCTGGTCAAGCCATCGCCTGCACACGCTAGAGTGCCGGACAATTCCGTCGAGCATCGTCGCGTCTTCAATGTGTCCTGCGACGGCTGCGCGATTTCCCCGCGCGATCCCGTGGCTTGCAACACCATCGCCGGCGGGCCTCCCCGATCAGCGCTTTGACCCTCGGCGACCGAGACCGACTGCGAGAAGTTGACATCGCAGCCAAGTTTCTGGTGCGATGCTGGCATAGGCCAAGGTGCGATGCCGGCGATCGCGCCGACGCCAGAGCAATACCGCAATGAGCCGTTGCAAGCTCCACGGGCGCGACGACGAACATCGGTGTGGCGATACCATGCTGACAGCCTAGCGTCGCGGAGGCACTTGGCGTCGCCTGTCTTCGGCTTCATCAAGAGCGCGCCGCAACGCCTTCCCTGCCGGCGCATCATTTGGTCCGCTTACCTTCGGCTGTTGGGCCTCGCTAGACGACTATCCCGTCCGGAATCTGAAACCGTAATCGGTTTGCTGACCTATTGGTTCTAATGTTCGCACTCAGTGAGCTCGGCCTTTCCCTTGTCAGAAGCGGGGCCGACGAGTGCTCTGCGCGGTGAAGGCACAAATGGGAAGATTAAGAGCCCCTGTGCAGCAACTTGAGCCCCTCAATTTTGGTAGGTGGACTTTCCGCTCCGGTCACCCAACATTGCAAATGCACCGCTCGGCACAGCGGTGCAGAATGTGGCGCAAAGTACCCAGCACTGCCTTCGCGGACTGTTTCTCCGGAGATCCCAAGCAATGTCTGGAACCGGCCGCCCGACTGCGATGCGTCTTCCATTCTTTCTTACTGACTTCGGCAAGGCTGCCTGAGAGCCGCTGGTAGCTTTCGTGAAGGAGCGACTGGTGGCCCATGACTGCGTTTTGGGTTTTGTGTCTTTGCCTCTAGGGTTCAGGTTGCCGCGACGCTTTTCCGCCGGCCTGTTGACTGCGTGCTACGGCACTAAGCGGGTCAACCTGATGGGTGGGTTTCGCCTTGCGCAATCATCCTGGGTTCGCCGGAGATTGTCGGTACGACCATAAGTGAGCTCTCATAAAGGACGCAAGTTGCGCGGTCCTCGCTTTGTAAGTTCCGGAAGTTTGGGAGACCCTGAAAAATGGATAGTTTACACCCGATGAGTTCACAGGGCCTGCCCAGTCCTGTCATCTCCGACGGCAGGGTCTTGGAAATAACGACGACCACGGGTTGCTTCGTCGGATGTACTTATTGTCCACAGAACAAGTTCGCGGTCCGACAAAGAGCCGTATCTCACGCAAGGCATCTTCGGCTTGAAGATTTCAAGAAATGCCTGGCGCGCGTACCAGCAGCTGTCGATATCAGCTTTTCCGGATACTCGGAGCCTTGGCTCAATCCGGACTGTACTGAAATGGTTGAGCATGCCCACGCGTCTGGCCACGGCATCCGGATTTCCACGACGCTCGTAGGAATGAATGAGCGGGATCTACGACGCCTGCAAGCGCTGGATTTCCGAGTTTTTTTAGTACATGTTTTTGACGACGGCACCTACATGGACGGTGGCCTGGTCGGGCGCCACTATATCGACTTGATGCGTCAGCTGATCGACACAGACATCTCATCCTTGCTATTCATAGTGATGGGAGAGATCCATCCTGACCTTGTCGAGATCGTTCCCTACAAAGCGCTGATCCGCTCTCGTCCGCTGCGTGGAGGCGTCAATCCTGAGATCGTTGGAACACGACAGCCGATCGCCGGAGCACTGACTTGTCCTGACGAACGACAGCATCGCAATGTTCTTCTCCCAAATGGGGACGTCACTCTCTGCTGTATGGATTTTGAGCGACGCCACGTTTTAGGCAATCTTCTCCGCGACAGCTATACGGATCTATTCGAAGGGCCGGCCTTTTGCGAGATCGCCGAACGCATGAACGGAAAGGACGGTTTTCTGGCTTGCCGGATGTGTGAATTTGCCAATTGATGGTAAGAGGTGCCCCGGCGGATCACGGGCGCGATGGCGGCTGATCGGTTCGAGAAGATTGCGATAGTTCTCAATACTCACGATCTCGGCGCGCCTTGAACGAATTTTCGCCGTCGAGGCTTAGGGCCAGCCCGTCCTTCGGAATGTAGGGAACTGTTGAGAGCACGTCATAGACAGGCGACAGCGTGGGTGTCCGGCCATCTCCGGGGTAGAGCAGCGACCGATTCTTGAGATGCATATCTCCGTTTCCAGCGATTGCGGTGAGTGCGAGACGCCAAGCGTGTCAATCGGCGCTCGACTGGGACCCCCTACGCCCGGAGCCTCCTTGCTAACAATGAAGGAGAAGTTCTGCGTTTCCAGGCCTTCTGCGTGGCTCGTTTAATCATCCTAGCGGAGATGCAGCCGGTCCATTTCGGTAAAGGTCAACTTGATTCCGCCGGTGCGGCGGCTGCGTTATCCAATCTGTCTGTCCGGCGGAGCGTTGTGATCCTTACCCGCGAACAAGGCTTTAAGCGATTGATCGGAGGCCTGTTTCAGGTTTGGGCGGGAACCTTCACTCACAGGTCCCCGTTCAGCGGTCTGCTCGCCGGTCATATGTCGCCTTCCGCATGGATGGGACGGTAACACCTCTTCATGCATTGTTTGCAGCCAGATTGTCCGAAGGCAGCACCAGCACCATGGTCTCGGCCAAAAGCCGTTCGCGGTATTGCGATGGTCGACAAAAAGCTGCCGGTGTCGACGCGGCATTGCGCTCCGCGCAGAACTCCGTTGCCGAAAGTCAGCAAGCCCGATTTTAGATAGGCCGTTCAGTCCGGCTGGTCCTCGATAAGCGCCTGGACCAACGCGGCAAGCGGCGCTTAGTCGCAGTGAAAGCTCGCGATCATCGCGTCGAGGAAGGCCTTGAGGTCAAGCTCTCAAAATCGATCGGATATCCGGCCTCATCCCGACAGCTGGGTGCGGCCGTTGCCCTCCGAAGGCAAAGGTCACACGTTCGAATCGTGTCGGGTGCGCCAGTAAGGAAAGGCCACAATTTAGGGCGTTTCCAGCGATTTGAGCCCTCCCGCCCCCAGCTACCGAAAAGCTCGCTGTCACAACCGTGTCACAGCGAGAAAACACATGGCCACAATCCGGCAGCGAGGCAAGAAATGGCAGGTTCAGATCAGGCGGGCGGGTTCGGGGGCCGCATCCAAGTCCTTCCTGCGAAGGAAGGAAGCGGACGCTTGGGCAAGGCAAATGGAGGATTCAGGCCGACCGATCTGAGCTGCCCGTTGACGGTAGCGTTCTCAAGTCCGTCAAGTTGGCCGACCTCATCACCCGTTACCGCAAAGAGGTGACGCCCAAGAAGCGCGGCGGGAAAGTTGAAGACGCTGTGCTCGCGCGGATGCTCCTCGACCCCATCTGCAAATTGCCGCTTTCACAGTTGGGGACCGCCGACTTCGCACGCTACCGCGACCGCCGACTGGCTTGTGTCGCACCCACAACGCTTAAGCGGCAGATGAATCCAATCCAGCACATGTTTGAAGTCGCAAAACGCGATTGGGCGATACCGATCAAGAACAATCCTATCAAGGCACTTTGCTTTTCCGCCAAAATGCGCATGCGCACTCGCCGGTTGCGCCCCGGAGAGTTGAACAGGCTATTGAAAACCACTCGTTCATGCCGAAGCCCAGCGATTGCGCAGATAATCCAATTCGCACTCGCTACCGGTATGAGGAGGGGCGAAATCGCCGGTATGCAGTGGAAAGACCTCGATCTTAAGAAGCGCCATCAAACCATTCCCGTCACCAAGAATGGTCATGCGAGAACAATTCCGCTTTCGAATGATGCGATCAAGGTATTGCCAAAGCAACGCTCAATCGAAGGTCGCGTGTTCTCGATGACAGGGAACGCCATACATTTATCTTGGGATCGTATTACGAAGCGTGCTGCAATCGACGACTTGCGGTTTCATGACCTTCGCCACGAAGCTATCAGTCGGTTCTTCGAGCTAGGGCTAACCATCCCAGAGGTCGCGACCATAAGTGGTCACCGAGATGCGACCATGCTGCTCGGGTATGCGCACGCATCGTCAAGCGCGGTCTTTAAGAAGCTGAATCGCTTGGCAGCTTGACGCCACCCTCCTTAGAAAGCTTTCCGATAAGTGACATGCGCCGTCGCGAATGGGATGCCCGCTCGCCCCGCGCTTCCGCGAACGACCGCGCTCCATCAGCGATCCCAGGCGGCCGGTAGCGTCGCCAAAATCACCAAGTCCGAGCATCGATTATTGCGATGTTAAAGGTCTTCATGCCCTTTCGGTACACCATCAGCGGCCCCATATCGAACGCGTATGTTGAGCCCGGCGCGATGTTGCGTGTGCTCGCTGGCCAGCCGTCGATGGTGTCGATAACACCCCCCTTGCCATCTTCTGCGGTGATCTTGATCTGAGCCCCAGCGCTTAGAGCGCAGTTGTTCTTTAGCTTCCCCGTCAGCTTCAAAGCCGGACACGATGATTGCCTGCAATCATCAAACACCCTTGGGGAAAATCCTTCCACCGTGAAATCGGTTGCCCGGCACCTGCTCGTCAGAGGCGGAGACACTGACTCGATTTTCGTGGGGACCAGAGTAGCCAATTTCTGTTGCTCAGACGTGATAGCTGTATCCTTCGGTGTTTGGAAGTCTTGGACGCCCATTACGATTAGCACGCCCGCAATTCCAAATACGATCAACAAAGTGAACACCTTGCCAAACGAAATGTACCGCTGTTGCCTCTGCTCGTTCTCCAAGAGACGGCCAACCGGCGATTCCGCCTCATTAGCGCGAGCGGCCGCTATGCTACGTTCCATTCTCGCAAAGCGCTGTTCGCTTCGACGAGATTGAGCGGCAATGGCGGCAAATATCCAGGCGATTACCCATGCGAAAAGGACGCCTGCAAATCCAACAACAGGCACGATGCCAACCAGTGAAAAACAGCAAAAAAGAAACGATAGGAATTTCCAGACGCCACCCCGGCCGCCTAGTGAAATGATGAACGGTAGAAACGCGAGGATGGCTGATAAAATCAATATTCCTTCCATAAATGCCCCCCTAATAGCGGTGCATTCAAGCACAACTTTTGCTTGAATTCAATTCTTGGCATAGCGGGGTTGATAGCCAAGGGGGCGAGGCGAAAACGTTGCTCTGTCGCACCCGAGTTCACGAACCGACTTGGCAGTAGCAGCAACGAAAGGCGTGACGAACATGCACGCCAGCATCCATCCAATGAATGACCGCCCTTTTCCCTCCGCCAAAGCTGCGTTCACAACGGAAAGCACTAGTCAGGCAATGACGTTGGACGAACGGGAATCGAAAAGGCGAACACTCCAATCTCCTTGGTCCGCATGATCACAATAATGCGTCGCATTAAAATGCAACATCTGGCCTCGTGGCCAAATGCCTACGGACGTGCGGAAACTGGTTGGCCGGAACGTCGCTCGCATCCGCGAAGCGAGAAACCCGCCTCTTTCGCAAAACGCCCTAGCTGCAAAGATGGAAATTGACCGCGCTTACATTAGCGGCCTTGAGCGCGGCGAGCGCAACGCAACCATCGTTCCGCTCTGGCATATCAGCCAAGCGTTTGGTGTCAAGATCGCCGCCCTATTCGAGGAAGAGACTAAGAAGCGTTGATTTTGGAGCGCTCCGCAAGCGTCTACTTTCAGCATGATCTAAGCAGACAATTTCTGTTCTTTCGGAGTACAGTTGTCCTAATCGGACGTAGACCGCGATCGTTTGTCCAATGGACGACTCCGTAAAGCGCGGACCTCTGCGCATCAGCCTGTAACGGCTGCCTGACCGGCCTTGGCAGCAAGGATAACTACACCAAGCAGCGACGTGGCGTACGTGAAGGGTGACACTGCCGGACTACTGGCGACATCAAAAATCTCAAGTAGAATAAGTCGGACAAGCTTTATCCCGTAACGCACAAAGATCAGTAGTAAAGTTAAGAGGGCCATCGTTACAGGCACCAAGATCGATGCCAGCCCCGCGACAAAAATCATAGCACCGTAGGGACCTGGACCGAACGCTAGAATAGACAGCACGCCACCTAAGAGACCGAGTAGCATCCCAGAAACTAAGCCGCTAACGAGCAGCACGAGTCGGCTCGCGTCACTGTCGGTTAGGCTCGCGTCATGAAGCAGACGCGCCATAACCAGAAGCCCCAAGAGCTGCGGCACTATTATTAGAGTTAGAAAACCTGCCCAGTACGGGGCGGATTCGTCCAGCGGCACCCAGTTGAGCAAATAATTTACATATGACTGATTGATTTCCGGGCCGAAAATTCGCCGCACTAGATAAAGCGTTGAAAGAGTTGCCCAATAGACCGCCGCGAAGCTCATAGCCACTAGCAAAATCAGTCGTACACGAAAAGCAACTCGAAACCCTTTGAGGATGACACCACCCAGATCAGGCACCTTGTGTGCTTCAAGCCAAATGAACCATTTAACTAACGCCTCGCGCATCTTTGTCTTGGTCGCGGCTTTGAGGTGATAGTCGTCGAGGAACTTCCCGCTGGCGGCAACGAACGCAGCCATCGCCAACCAGAACGCCCACTGCGCAACGGTCATTGCGTCCTCGCAACTCTGATGCGGGAAGATTCTAGCACTAGTAGAAATAGTTCGCTACAGGCCCCCTTTCGAAATTCGGTTCAGCGCCGACTTTCCGTCGCTCTTCGAAGAGAAGCGGACTTAGCCGATAGGCTACATCAGATTCTATTTTCGCTCTCCGTCCGAGCGCTTCCCGCGATTGCCCCCCTCTTTGACGCACATTAGATAATCCCAAGGGTTGGCAAAGCTACCCGCCCGAATGCCAATTTCAGCCTTTTCGGCCTCCCTTTGCTCCTGCTCGTACTTGGCTTTTGAATAACGCGGCCAGTCTAGCGCATCGCCGTGCGAGACAAGCCACCCGGCAAGATCGACGCGCCCGACCGACCATGATGCAACTGTTCGGCAGTATCGGTCGGTATCGACCGGTATGCAAGCCACGGGGCGTGATTGAATGAACCGATCTAACTCGTTCGCTGCGTTCGCACCGCAGCAATACTGCAAGCTATCGTCACTACGGCAAAGTTGACCACTTTCGGGCGCGTCAATGCCCCAAAGCCGATCGCGCCGGCCGTGAATTCCGATCGTGTCGCCGTCGATGATGCTGGCCCGGCCGGTGAGGTCCGAAGCGAACGCCCAGCCTCCAATGACAACGAAGAGGCAAGCACCACCGCTTGAACAGTTCGTTGCATGCGCTCAAGTCTATCGCTTCTGCACCGTGACTACGGTTGACAACTTATCGGCCGAACAACCAAACGAGAACGAGCCAAAGTCGAGATTGGTGTCCTCCTCCGGTTTGGCTAATGCACGCTTCAGGCAACGTATCGCGCCTTCCCGAATGGTGTCACTGTTGCCGTGCAATACGACGGCTCCCGCAGAGCCGATGAAATCAAAATGGTCTGCTTTCGGGTACTTGCCTTCTGCGACCGCAACGAAATTTCTAGAGGGCAAACACCCGATCGACGCATATTTCACCGCTGGGTGAGCGAGGAATAAGACCACCGAGGTGCGACGGCCCACCGAAACCTCCGGTACCCGCGCTGCGACCTCGCCGGCAATAGCTTCACATTCATCGGCAACTGCCGAAGCGATTGGCATGAAAAGAAGGAAGACGAAGGCGACAATCAGCGCCAGGCTGGCTAGGCCCGCTATCTTACTCATTCTGCAACAGAAGCTTTTTCTTTTGCGCATTGAATTCGTCTCGCGTTAGCAAGCCACGATCAAGCAATGCGGCAAGCTTTTCAAGTTGCTCCGCAACACTTAGCCCGTGTTCTGTCGCGGACAACGTAGGATGATGATTCTTAGCGGCGACCTTCGCCTCTATGAACCGCCTCGCTTTTGCGAATTCAATCTCACTCGAAAATAAAACCGTGTTCTCATCGTGAGCCGCAGACAATACGCCGCCCGTGTCCTCGACAGACCCGCCCAGAGTGAACTGTATATAGCCCTTTAGGAGACCGGGGGGGGCTTAAACTGGATCGCACGAATTGAAGAGAACGGAATCCGCTTGTCGCCCTTAATCCCTTGCTGAAAGACAAGTCCCCAAACCAACCCACGGCGGATCACCACGCAGTCGTCGTGCAATTCCAGGTTTGCACCGCGCCCCCTGCAAGTCAGAACAGACGTTCGTTCTTGTTGCGCCGATTCCCTCTCGTTAGCCTTGGCTTCCAACTCAAGAATCTTCTGCCAACGTGGCTTGCTATTTTCTGACTTCACCTCAATGACCCCAAGTCTCAGATGTAGAACTGACCTATCTCAACGGTCATTTGGGAATGATCAACGTCACCGGCTTGCTTTCCTCCATCGCTTACCCGGCCCACCACGTTGGTGTGCCACCAAGCTACCGCATCGCGGGTGTGGATACACGTCTAGTCCACAACAACGGAAGAGCCGCCAATTGAGGCGGCCTCCGTGCCTGAGTTCTCGTATCGAATCAAGGATGCGGCGTGCGCGTACCAAACGTTCCGTTGTTCGGATTGAAGTTTACAGACGTGCCGTAATTGTCTCGCTGAGTGCCATTTGGATTAGTTGCTGTGTAAGGCTGTACGTAAGTGCCGTTGCTGCGAGTATAGCCAGATGAGCTGTGAGTGTTCAGATTCGAGCCGGTCCCAACGTAGTGAGCTTGCGCACCGGTCGCGAAGAAAACTAGCGATGCAGCGAAGATGATCGATTCTGTCATTGTTGCCACGTGCGTGAGAGTGGCGAGCAAATAGTCACGGTGGCTGCGACAAGTCTAATTGGCTACTACGCGGAAGTTGTGAGTTCCGCTAATCAAAAGGTCGGCGGTAGTTATACCGACACGATAGTGGTCAGAGCGCGGGATTCCACGTCACCGTCACTGTCTCGACCCCACC
The DNA here is from genome assembly GCF_000296215.2 of Bradyrhizobium sp. CCGE-LA001. Lineage (NCBI taxonomy): Bacteria > Pseudomonadati > Pseudomonadota > Alphaproteobacteria > Hyphomicrobiales > Nitrobacteraceae > Bradyrhizobium > Bradyrhizobium sp. CCGE-LA001. Next base: position 6,563,242 of record NZ_CP013949.1, read on the forward strand.
ACTTGCTGAATTCGCCAACGGTTCTATGAATCCAGCACGCTCCGCAATCTTAATGCACCCGTGATCCATCCGTTTTGCTAAGCCATCTGCGGTTACGAATGCGATTGGAAGTGTCTTCGATTGCGTCTGTTCGGCAAGCCGAACCAAATTCCTATAGAAGGCCGCCTGGCGCGCAGTCTGCCCGGCTGGTGCATCGCGAAATTCGTTGGCTGGGCGAGGTTTGGTTGGATTACTTAGGGTCTTTGCGCCCGGTGCCTCCTCCCATTGGAAATTCAACGTCAAGGATATCAAACGTTTCTCCCTATCGTTCCCCCCGGCCACCACGTTGAGGGCGATGGCTCGCCGAAATCTCAGTTGGCCGCAGCGCCACTAGCGCGCTTCGCTTGTACGGATATCGTCGCACCGCCGAACAGTCTTTGCAACGCAGAGAGCGTTCCAGCTCGTGGACCGGTGTAGACTTGGCGCGACGAATAATATCTAGCGCAACGGTCTGATTGGTGTCGCACCCCAAGCACCGTACTTCCAGATAAGGATAGCCGCCATTGATGGCATCGCCGATGGTTGGCGATGACTGAGCCGGTCCCTTGTATCCGAGCATGCGTTAATTCCAAGCCTCACACGCTAGCTTGTCTGCTACCTTACGCGCTTCCTTGGCGCGTTCGGCTGACATCTTGATTTGTGTACCAAACAGCTACTGGCGGGGATTTGGTGGACATGGCGCTATAGAGAAGCGTAGCGCGCTTACCTGCGCAAATTATCAATCCGTTGGGAGCCGGAACGCTTTTGGTCTACTGACTATCGTGGCTGTGGATATTTTGGGAATCGGAGGCCGCCAAGTGAGGCGGCCCTCAGGCTCCCAACCCATCCTCATCGGGGCCGATGACTTGCACCTTCATGGCCTGCGAGGGGTACTGAAATATTCGGCGTCCTCGAAAGTACTCGTCCCGTTCTTCATTAGTGAGCCAGATGTAAGCGACGTTCTCGCAACCGTTACTTCCGCAGATGGCAGCACTTTTAGGGTAGCCGATCGGCTCGACGGGCAGCACATATGATCTGCCCCCGCGTCCCTTTGGGTTGTTGCAAAGCTCGCACCGCGCCAACGCCATCGATCAGCCCTAAGAGGTCGCCTAAGTTGGCAGCCTTACTTCCTCTGTCTGTTAAGGTCGGCTTCAGCCTTCTTCAGCTCGGCGTCGTATTCCGCCCATTCTTTTGAACCTGGCCGGCTCTTGTCTCTGGCTTCGCGCCACGCGGTCACGGTCTCTGTGTGAGATTGATCTGGCATTGAAAGGGGCCTCCGACCCAGACCTAATGACGCCCCCTCCGAAATTCAACCTAAGATATTAGAGACGGTTAGGCACTGGCACCAAGATCAGATTGCGAATGAGAACAAAAGTGGCACAATGGTTCGATGCCGGCTTACACTACTTATTTTCCTTCCGATCCCAACCGCCTGGAAGCGGCTGCCGATGAAGTCATAGCGGCTTGCGGCGGGGATGCACGGGAGGCTGTTAAGGCGCTGATCGTCGCAAATGAGTTCTTGGAGCGGCGCCTCGAAGAGCTTGCTTCACCTGGATACGCGCGCGGGCGAGTGCTGCCGCGTGATCGGAAAGATTCGTATGACTAGCGGCGTAGCCAATGAGCTGCGCCCCCGAAAAAAGGTGAAAGGAAGCTAGCCGAAATTCATCCGACCTTGTGCAAAGAATTTCGATGCGTCATCTAGGCGCCTATAAAGAGACAGCACTATCTTCGCAAAGGCCAATGGATTCCCCTCAGTAAGGGATTTGCTGATATCGATATTGGGCAAGCTCATTTTCTCTGCCAATGAAGTTGCAGTACCATCGATATAGGCGAACGAAACATCGGCAGGTAAGAAATCTTCCGCTGCCATCGCCAGATACCTGCGCTTAGAAAGAAAGTCATAAAAGTCCGAATAAAGCTTGCGTAGTACAATTCGGTTTTCCAAGAACGACTTTATTATCGATTTCGTCTCAAGAAACGTTTCAGCGTCACCATTAACGTTCACGTAGCCAGGCGACTCATACTTGATTTTGTCCATTCGGAGCCGTTCACTCCTTGGCACGACAGCGGGCAACATTCCGTAGAAATGCACGTAGCTAAAACCACCTTTAAACGGTGTATGTACGAAGGTCTTTTTGATCGCTTTCTTCTTCTCTAGGTCAACCGTTTCGTCGGTAAACGAATGGCTTGCGGACAAAAAATAGTACACGTCTGAATACTTACTATAGAACTCGCCAAAGTCCGGCATATCCCATTCCCCATCCACGGTCAGCATTTGCTCGTCTCGGGGATTTTCGGATTCTGGATCATCTTCCGTGTGACTGGTACAAAAGAAGCGTGGCGACGGCAGCCACTCCTCCGGGATGTTTTCCTCAAATGGCACCATCATGACTTTGTTATCAGTCATTTTCATCAGATCGAATGTAAATTCAGCTCGGGTCGCTGGGTATGTAAACAAATAACGCAGATCAACATGCCCATCCATGTAGGCATCTAGGTCGCGGGGCGATACCGTAGTCGCAATGAATTGAGCCTCCTCAGTTTTGGAGGGTAAGCGTTTCTCCAATTATCGAAGGCGGTGTCAATCTCAGAATCTATCCTGATCAAATCCCAGACAACAAAGAGCGCGTCGAACAGTTTCGAGGTTTTCTCTCTGGTTTGGCTAGTTCGCCGCCATTTCGAGAACGAAAGATACAAATCAAGCGAGAGAACATTGCTGACGTTGACTCCAAGCAGAACGTCATTCTGCAATGTTTAGATGTTGTCCTCGGCGCCATCAATTTTCGACTTGACATCGCCCAGCGGCAAACGCCGAGGCAGCCGCACCAAAGCGAAGGATCGAGTTTACCGACACATCCTGCGTCGCATCCAGGACATCTATCCCAATTTCAACATTGGGATATCGACCGGACAACCGACCGAAGATTGTCGCTGGACTCATCCATATCGGCATTGGCTGTTCACGCCAGCAGAACGAATTGTGCTGCCTGGTAGCAAGCGAACAAAGAGGAAGAAGGGAACCCCGTAGCCGCTACATGAGTATCCCGCGTGGAACGCAGGACTTCGCGTCGTACAGGGCCCCCAAAGATTTTGCGGGGAGCCGAATCGGCAAACCGCAGATTCTTCGAAGCGTCGGTTGTCAATATATAGTAGCACGAGATCGAATAACCACCCAGACCTTAGTACTTTCCCCGCGCATTTTTACTTGCCCGCCAAGACAAGGCCATCACAGCCGGATCCCGTCGGGCTTGAAATAATCTGACAAGGCGAAGACATCAGTGCGGGAGCGCGGATATGCCATTTAGGAGAACCACACCATTGACCCGATCGCTGGCGCTGCGGCTTCCTGATACAGCAGACGGACAGGCGTGGATCAACCAGTTCGACGCGCTGGATCGCGAACTGGCTCGGCAACTACTGGAGTCGCTCGTGTTAGTGTCCAGCCTCGAGTTCGAGCGACGGCTCATCTCCCTTTTGGCGAGCACCGCGCAAGGCGCCGCAGGACCGACGGCCTTTTTCGCCGCGCGCGAATGGGACGGTGCGGGTCCCTATCTGATGGAGGATGAAGAGGCTGATGCTGTTGGACCGGGCGGCGATATCGGAAGCGAGGGCCGCGTTGCCGCCATTATTCGCGGACTGTGCAGGACTCATTCCAGCCAGCTCCTTAACCATCCTAGCATCCGACAAATGCTTGACGTCAAATGCCGCCTCATTGTTCTCGTCGATGACTTTGTCGGATCCGGTCAGCGAATTGCCGAATTTCACGCGGCGCTGTGGGCTAACCGGACGATCCGGTCGTGGCACTCTTTTGGGTGGATCAAATTCGCGCTCGTGGCCTACTCCGCCACCGACCGCGGCCGCGCGCGCGTCAGCAGACTGCTCGATCTTGAGCCTCAGCTCGTTCGAGGATGCCCAACGTTCCAGGAACTGCCGGTTACTCGGCCGGAGCGGGCTGCGCTGATGGCGGCCTTGAAGCGTTACGCCAAACGTACCGACAGCCCCGGCATCCCTTTACGTTACGATAACACTGGCTCGGTCCTGGTCTTCGAGCACGGTTGTGCCGATAATGTCCCGCCCGTCTTCTGGGCCAAAGCTGGTAGCGGCAAGATCTGGAAGCCACTCTTCCCCAAGCGGTCCGTTTTGCCAGGAGCCGCTTCGGCATTCCCGGCTGAGTTCGGGGTCCCGTCGGCTTCCGCAGTCCTTCAGGGGGCTGGACAAGGCCGACTCGCAACGTCCGGTGCCCTATCGCGCAGAGGGGCAATCGGCGAGACGATCCTGGTACTGCTCGGTCTCGTTGCCAAGCGCGTGCGCAAGCGCTCGGCGCTTGCCCATGCCACTGGCCTTACCATCGAAGAATGCACCAAGATCATCGAGCGCTGTATTTCCTGGAGGCTCTTGACGCCTGCTTTGCGCATTACGGACCGCGGCCACGCCGAGCTCGACTACGCGCGCCGAAAGCGCTCAGGCGCCGCCACCCTTCCCACACTCGGCTCCGATGAGTATTATCCCAAACAGTTGAGAGGATCGGGGCATGGTTAGTGCGTGCCTGACGCAGGTCAGGCACCTAGGCAGTTGTAAGCTGTAACTGCTGGGGCTCGGACTACCGCAGCCCTGTGAGCAAGCTGACGCTAGGCAGTCGATTAAAGGGAAAGCCTGTTTCCCATCGTGCGCCTCGCGTCGGCTCTCCCTTTATTCACCTACGGTGAAGTCAAAGTAACTATGTCTTGGTCTTCTCAACACTACATCACTAAAGGCCTAGCCAGCGGCCGCGACCGCGAGCTGCTTGAGACGGCCGCTAAGGAAATAGAACGAGCGGTTTACAGCAATCCGACCCCCCTGCCGGCCGTGATTACCCTCAATCATTTGGCTCGGCGCTGCGGCGTAAGTTATAATTCGCTCCGGGCCATCGTCGCACGCAATGGCAAGCAATATTCTTATTTCCGTATTCGCAAACGATCTGGCGGCCATCGCCTCATCAGCGTGCCGGAAGCAGAATTGCTGCGAGTCCAAAAATGGATCCACACCTATATTCTGAGTCAAGCAAAGGCGCACGAGGCCTGCTTCTCCTTTCTCCGCAAAAAGTCCATTCGCGACTGCGCCGCCGTGCATCGTGGCGCGACGTGGGTGATTAAAATCGACATATCGGCGTTCTTCGGCTCGATCAGCGAACGGGACGCCTTCGACATTTTCAAAGGCTTTGGCTACAATCCTCTGGTCGCGTTCGAAATGGCTAGGATAGTCACCGACGCTCCTCTCTACAGCAAACGCTACCAAGCCGTGCCATGGAAGCGCGATCCCGGCGAGTACGAGATAGCCCAGTACCGAAGCGCCAAGGTCGGATACCTCCCGCAGGGAGCGCCAACGAGCCCGTTGTTGTCAAACCTGTTCATGATCAACATTGACCAACAGCTTCAGGCGTTGGCCGAGCACCGCAAGTTACGCTACAGCCGCTATAGCGACGACATGACGTTCTCGACGAGAGGCGACTTCAGCCGAGAGCGTGCCAAGGAACTAATTCACGCGGTCGCGGCAATTATCCGCGTCAAGGGGCTACGCATTAATACCGCCAAGACCCGCATCATCCCGCCTGACGGCCGCAAGGTGGTGTTAGGGCTACTCGTCGACGGGACCGCGCCAAGATTGTCTCGAAAACTTCGAGACAATCTGCGGATGCATATCTTCCACATGCGGAAGTAGGGCGTTCAGTATCATGCCGACATCCGAGGCTTTGACTCGCTTTCAGGCCTCTATAGACACGTCAAAGGGTTGCTCGACTACGCGAAGTCGATAGATCAGCCCTATTGGCAAAAAATGTCAGCTGAATTTGCCAAGGTTACTTGGCCCAGCCAGTGGCTCGAGCCTTGAGTATCGCAGTTATGCCGTCCGATGCGTTAGCTTGTAATCGGGCGCTGGCAATCCCAATGGCGTGTATAGATAGCTGACCACCAGCGACGGCACCCCTCGGCTTGCAATCTCTATCAGGCGTCCGTGCTCAGGATTGTCCAGTAAGTCCTCTGTTACGTGAGCAATCCCCTTGTTCGTGATCCGGAAGACAGCCAGCAGCGCTTTTTCAGCCTCCTCTTTACCTCCTTCATAGCGAGCAAGTGCGGCCTCAGGGCGGACCATCGAGAGTGCACCGCTCGCATTTGAGAAATTCTCAATTCCAACGTCGGTGGGTCGACGTCGGTCAACGTTGACGATGTGGCCACAGCGATGCGCGCTCAGGCCGAGAAACTCCAGCAGCGCGCGACAATGAACTAAGCCAGCTTCGATAGCAGGGTTGGTAAAAGCAAACAGATTGCCTTCGATGCGCAATTTGCCGTCGATATAGATCTGAATTGCCTTTGGCTTGTCCGCGTCCGCTCCCAGGCTAGTTGCCAAGTTGAGCGCGCTGACCGCGTACATCCTATAGGGGATGATTTCTTGCAGCATCCTGTCGAGATTCATTTCTTCTCCTTCTATCGCACACCCGGCCAGATTCGCTCTCCTTGGCCACGCGCGCTAAGGTCATCGAAAGCGTCAGGACCAACATGCAGATTTCTCGGTCTGAACTCTATGAACTCGTTTGGAAGGCGCCGCTCAAGAAGACCGCGCGCCAATTCGGCATATCAGCAACCTCGTTGGCCGCGATCTGTAGGGCACACAACATTCCATATCCAGGATCTCAGTACTGGACGATGAAGTCGATGGGGCGTCCTGTCGAGGTTCAGCCGCTGCCGCGGGAGGGGCGAATACCGCACTATCGCATTACGTTGGCCGGCAAGGCAGAATGGCTGGGACGTACCTAGCGACTGCTCAGAGCAGGTGTATCTGTCATCAGTTGCGTCAAACCAGCGTTCGCAGAAAACGCCAAATGTGTCCGGCTTTGATGATATGGAATTGATCTTTACCCCCGGTCACTACGAGCCCCGCAAAGTAAGCACGAAACTCTCCAGCGACGGCCTGGACGACAAATGCCGATCCGCCGCTCATGCCATTTGGGTCGAAGTCTAACGGCTCTTCTGCACGTAGACAGAGGAGCGCTGGGTCATAGGAAGCCGGCTCAGGCCGGCACACCACGATTCGCTTCACTTTGCCAATGTGGTTCTTTTCTTCAAGTTCGTATCGCTGCTTGCCAGATGGGAAGCCCGCAACGACTGCGAATACAATATCTGTGGCGGGGCAATCTGGAGGGACCTCCCGCAACGCAAAGAATCTCTCCTTCAATTCCTGACGGGCCTCGCATGGCTCAGTGAAGTCGAAAGCGGCCAGATCGAGATAGTACGGATTGCTGTCGTCGTTGAAGTGACGCACTCCGGCGGAGGTAATGAGCATCTTTCCGTCGCGTCCTAACAGTGACACGTTCTCCGGTTGACATCCTCGTAATTGGTGATTGGTGCAAAGCACAAAGTACCGCTCTGCGAACTTAATGGGGACGGTCGATCCTACGAGGGAGACCTTATATATTTCGTGATCGTTCCAGATGGAAAGATTGTCCACGTACCTCGCCAGGGCCGCCGTCAGCATTGATGCTGGGATCAGTACCCCGTTAAACACCACGCTGGTCCCGATCAATCGATCGAGAATGTAGCGCGCTCGTTGATGGCGATTCATCACGGGAAGCCACCGATGACGTAGTATTCGGTTGTGCTGTACATCACGTCACACCGTTGCAGCACCATCGGCGGCCGCCCTCTTATCCTGCTCGACAGCGCAAGCCAACATCAGCCCACTACTGAGAGGCGTAGCTTCAAAGGTCAAGTGGCGGGCTGCCAAAGAAAGCAGGAACGCCCCTCAACGATAGCCCTATCTTAGTCAGGGAATGGCGACCGCTCGCGGCGTTGACGCGGCAGCATCCTCGACCCGGGCCACTATCGGAGCTTCTTCTTCTGCAGCTTTCGGTGCAGCTTTTTTCCGCGTCGCCGCTCGCTGCAAACGCTTGATGTTCTGGAGAGCCGCTTTCGCTTCATCACTATCAACCAAGTCGCGTTTGATGACCTCCTCGCGCAACAACGTCTTCAGGTAGTCGACCTCCACCTTCACGCCGGAACTCATCCGACGAATCTCGCGGCGCAGAACCTCCAGGATGAAGTCGGTCTGCAGAACGGCTGCGACAGTGAACTTGTTCGTGACTTGCTTGTGCAGCAAGAACTCCGCCATCGTGCCCTTCGAGAAGCCTTCACGGCTCAAATTTCCAAAGCACTCTAAGGCTTCTGGGCTTTTTGCGCTTGCCTCAATGGCGTCCAGCTCGCAAACGAGAATTTTCTCGATTGGCTGACCGAAATGCACCTTGTAGATCCGCCAGTGAGCACCATTGGTGAGCACCACCCACTCAATGCCCTCGTTAGCGGCGTAATCGATGGCCTGCTTGACATGAGCATCCTTGAGATCGATTCCGATTGCCTTAACTTCGATGATGAACCTGATCTCGTCATCAAACTTCACGGCAAGATCAACATAGGTACCACGGATGGCATACTGGCTAGTGACATGCAAATATTTGTCATAGCCGCAGATATCGGAAAGCATATCGTTGATGACAGTGACCGTGTCGGCTTCGCTGACATCGCGCTTCAGCAGGCCTGCCAATACACTCTGGTATTTCTTAAGCTGAGTGGTGATCCGAGTAGCTACTTTGGTTGACAGTTTTGCCATGATTCGCCCCCTAGAAATAAAGGCATGAGCATCATGCAACCTTCCGGCGAGCACAAGCCCCATTTAGTCGAAATGGAGCCGAAAGCGCCGGAGCATTCGGCGAGGCGGCCTGCACTGCTTAGCCGCTCGTCTATGTTGAACGAAGAACTAGTGGAGTCGGAGGGCCGGCCCGCAAGACGTAGCGGCTTGCGTCTCGGGCCTCCTCGCGGAATCCTCCGACACGAGCACCAAGTCGCGAGAGGTCATTTGGAGCGGTCGGATCATGGGCGCGAAGATCCGGGCCAAGGGAGCTCGCCAGCGCGCCGAGGCGGCCGTTCGCGAGGCCGACTGAGCCGAGGCCGAGGCCTGGTCGGTCTGCATGGAAGGCTACGGAGGCCCCGCACAGCCCTCCCCGACGATCGGCCAATGCATCAACGGCGGACTCGGCTGGCTGGAAGTCGAGTGCTCTCGCTGTAAGATGCGCAGCAGTCTTCCTCTTGGCGCCATCCGCAGACGTCCGGAGACGCCGCTCTGGAAGCTGGAAGCCTCGCTGAAGTGCCGGTCGTGCCGCACGCCATGGTATGCGCCACCCGCACGCATGATCAAACTAACCGAGACAAGGCAAATTACCCCGTACAAGTGGGTGCATCCGACTGAAGAACGTTAGGTCGAGCTGCGAATCAAGTTAGTTGAAACCATGTGCTGGTGTGGACGGCCTCTCATCCCCACGGTCCTATGGCGCTGTCAGCGTCACAGCTAGATGAGAGGAAAGTCTGATGAATCTTCCTGTTCGCATCGGTATGGACACTTCCAAGTCGGTTTTCCAGCTTCATGGTGTTGATGAGAATGAGGTCGTGGTCCGCCGCCAGTTCCGGCGAGCCGAGATGATCCGCTACTTCGAGCGGCTTCCACCGGTTCTCGTCGCCATCGAGTCCTGCGGCAGCTCGCATCATTGGGCGCGCCTGCTGCAGTCGTTCGGTCACGAGGTGAAGCTGATCCCCCCTCAGTACGTGAAGGCTTACGTGAAGCGCGGCAAGAACGACGCGGCCGATGCCGAAGCGCTGTGCGAGGCGGTCACCCGGCCGAGTATGCGGTTTGTACCGGTCAAATCGAAGGAACGGCAAGCGGCCTGCATGTTAATGACTGTGCGGGAACGCCTGGTCAGCGTGAAGTCGCAGCTTTCCAATGCTTTCAGGAGCTATGCGGCTGAATTTGGCATCGTCGGCCCCGCCGGTCGGCAGAATGTCGCGCAACTCATCAAACGGGTACTCGAGGATGACAGCTTGCCGGAAATGGCAAAGGATCTCTTCCGACTCCAAGCAGAGGAATATGCCGCGGTCGAAGCCCGCCTGGCAAAGATCGAAGCCAAGCTGATGAGGTGGCACCGCGACGATGATGTCAGCAGGCGGATCGCGACGATTCCCGGCGTCGGTCCGATTGGGTCGTCCATGCTAAGCATGAAAGCGCCGCCCCCCGAGACCTTCAGATCGGGTCGCGACTTTGCGGCGTGGCTCGGGCTGACACCTAAGGATCATTCAACTGGCGGCCGGCAAAGGCTTGGCGGCATTACAAAGGCTGGAGATTCTATACTGCGATCGACGTTGATCGTCGGTGCGACCGCACTGCTGAGGCATATTCGAAAGGGCCGTCATAAGCCCACACCATGGCTCGCTTCGCTGCTGGAGCGAAAGCCGCCAAAGTTGGTCGCGGTGGCCTTGGCCAACAAGTTTGCCCGCATCGCTTGGCGCTTGATGATATCGGGCGGCGTGTACAAGCAGCCGGTAGCCGTCATGCCGACTTGATCTGAAATCGGCCCGCGAGCAGGTTGCTAGGCGGATTGCCCACGAACTTGCAGGACACAGTAGATGGAAGGACCGATCGGTCGATACGCGCGAGCTTCCGAAGATTACACTGGCAACAAGAATGTCGCCCATGTGCTTGGAGCGCGCGTAGCGAACACCATCTCGGCCAGCGGGCTTTGTCCGCGCAAACAGGCCGGACATCTGATAGCAAGCGATCTGGCCAGGAGTCTGCTATAATCCTGACAAGCGGGGGGCCGTCCACATCTGCAATCTGTATTCGATCACCACCAACCAGGCTGCGATCAGCGCGCTGTTCCGCGTGGTTAATCAATACGTCGGCAACCTCGCCCCAATGCCGGGGGTTTTTCCTGACTACAAGGCACCAATCGTCCGGACTAGCGTCGCCGGGCGCGAGCTCGCGCTGGCTCGTTGGGGAATGCCTTCCTCCGCACAGGCGCTGGAGGCTACCAAGAAGCGGGCCGCGAAGCTTGAGGCCAAAGGCGAGACCGTCGACTTCAAGGAATTGCTTCGTATGGAGCCGGATTCCGGAACGACCAATATCCGCAATGTGAAGTCAAGGCATTGGACGCGATGGCTGAGCCCGGAGCACCGATGCGTGGTCCCGTTCAATTCATTCAGCGATTTCAACAAGGCTAAAGGCGGTGACATCTGGTTCGCGCTCGATGAGAGCCGGCCGCCTCTATGCTTTGCCGGCCTCTGGACCAACTGGACGTCGGTCCGTAAGGTCAAGGAGGGCGAGACCACCAACGATCTGTGCGCGTTCTTGACGACCGAAGCCAACGCCGAAGTGGGTGCCATTCATCCAAAGGCGATGCCTGTGATCCTGACCACGCGAGAGGAAGTCGAGACCTGGATGAACGCACCCGTCGACGAGGCGCTGAAGTTGCAGCGGCCGCTTCCGGACGGGACGCTGCGCATCGTAGCTCGTGGGGTGAAGGAAGACCTCGCGCCCCAATACGCGACAGCGTTGTTGGGACACGGTATCGGTTTCTCTGCCGTCCGGTCCGTTTTCAAACGGGCCAAGTGCCGACGGCAGGAGGAACGAAGACCGCGGGATCAGATTATGAGGTCGCCGGCCAGGCGGCGGGCTGGCGGGAGCGGTTCCGGTCGGCCTTGTCCCTCTCTTAGCCGACTCTCCGCCTTTGGTAGTGTTGGAGTAAGCTTATGCGTCTCGCGCCTTCGATCGTTCCGGCCGACCGTCTCGATCGCGACATCTACCTGGTTCTTGAGGATTTCGGCGCACGCGCGGGGTGTGCTTGGCGCGAGACGGATGAGGCCGATACCGACCTCGAGACCGTCCTGAAGAACATTCTGTCCGGCCAATACGCCTATCCGGTTGGGATCGTATGCTTTAACGCAGTTGACGGCTGGTCCCGCGACGCGACTGCCGAGGTCGCCGACGCACTGGCGGAGCGAGCCGCCCAAACCGACGCGGAAGTTCCTCTAGTCCTGCAGGACTTCATCAACGCCAACGCAACCAGGCCTTTCCACATGCAGCTGGCCCTTCCGCTGCGGAGCATTTCCTGATGCCGATCGAAAGCAAATCGCCTGGGTGGCCGGCTCGGGATGAGAGCGAGCACTTCATCCGCTGCACGGATCTGTCTGACACGCGCGAACTCGGCGCGGTGCACAACCATCTGCACGGCCAGGAGATCCCGGTAGAGCCGACCCTTCAGTGAGTGAACCGGACTATGAGTCCGATGCACCGACCGATTTCCCACCCATTGGGTTTCCGCGGGTACTCCTTCAGCAGAGGTCACGGTTCAGAATTTGTGCTGAAATATCCGGCTAACTTATCGGCGGGAGAATGTTCTTCCATACTCATGAATGCACAACGGCCGGTATCATCGTGAAGCACAGCGGCGTGCTGCCTGAGACAACCGCCGGACGCGCTCCCCTGCGCGATTACAGTCGCTCATAGGGCGTTCAGGTTGGGAAGAAATGAACGAAGCCGGGCAGGGGCTTAGGAAACTCAAGCGTTAAGGACGCAGCGCGAAGGCGATATCATCACACATGTCTGACAAAGCAAGTTCGGTCGGCCAGCCGTCATCTCCGCTGCTGAATTACTTGGATCTATGCCATGGGCGATTTGGCCTTGTCCTCGCCCAAAGGTTGAGGTTGGATATGGTTATTTCTTGAAGGCCTTATAAGGAGGACGACCTATGGGTAGCCTCTCTGTGTTCGCTTGGCATTTCGATATATTTCCAGTCAGACGCATTTTGCTGCTTCTTGCACTACTCGCCAACGTTCCGGTGCCGGCAAATGCAGCATGCGATCCGAATGAGAATTGCGTGCGTTGCCTTGTTCCAGGAATCGGACGGTGCGAACTTCGTGGAAACGATCCAGCTTGCGTGGCAAGAAAAGCCACCTGCAATGGACCTGCTGGCCTCTCATTTTCCTCGACACCTGACTCGTCCTACGCCGCGCAGGGCACCGCCTACACGTACATTTCAGCTCTGCAGGGTGGAAACATTCCAGCTCTGCAGGGACTACTTGACCCCCTGCTCTACCAAAGCACGTTAGCTCAGACATCAGGAACGGGTGTCTATCCTATTCTTCGTGATCTTGGTCCGATCGCAAACATTCAGGTCTCAGCCGTTCAGCAGGATAGCAGGTACCCCGGCACGTATTCGTTTCGTGCCACAGTTCTTCATAACAGAGGGCTTTCAGAATGGTCCTTTGTCGTTGCGGTCGCGAACCATAAAATCCTGTGGTCGAACCTTGAATCCGTTTCCCTATCGCCGGCGTTGCCGCCGCCGTCTCCACCTCCTCTCCCCACGCCAAATAACAAGGGTGACATACTCGCGGACAAATATTTGCGCAACTTCCAAAATACACCGCCTATTATTGGCCCCAGGGCGAATGCGCAGGTTGGCGAATCGCAAGGTAACGCTCGGCCCGCTCCTTCGCCTGCGCCTCCAATACGCTACACCGATCCATGCCGCACGGCATCTGGCGCGTGTGGAGCCGGAACGCCCGGACAACTAAATGACAGGCGGTTAGTCGAGTTCTTGTTCGCGACAGATCGCATCCCCAAGAATGGAGCTCTCAACGTAGAATTTATGGGCGATCGTCAGGCAAATCTGACCTTTGGCGCCGTCGCAGTACACATCCCTGAGCATCACCGAATAGGCCGCATCGAATTGCCGTCGGTTTGGAAGTTTTGGGGAATCGAGCTTAAGCGCGAACAGCAAGACGACAAGAAGCACTTCGCGCTACGCAAGCTTTCCATCATGCCTCTTGAGACCTGGGAGCAACTAGTCAAGCAAAGAAACGCTAAAAGCGCGCTGGTTTTTGTTCATGGCTTTGCGAACACCTTCGAAGACGCGTTATTCCGCAACGCGCAAATGGTATACGACCTTGACTACAAAGGGCTTTCAGTCTTGTACTCTTGGAGTTCGCGAGGAGCCGTTCGAGATTACCGTTATGATCTTGATAGCGCGCTCGCTGCGCGCGACGGCTTCATATTCATCCTCAAGAAGCTTAGAGATCTGGGGATTGAACACGTAGACGTACTGGCGCACAGCATGGGAAACCTCGTCGTGCTGGATGCCTTGAAGGGGAGCGCATCGTCGACAAGCCCAGTGCAGCTGGATCACTTGATCATGGCTGCGCCGGACGTGGCGCGGGACACTTTCATTCGACAATTGCCCGAGGTCCAGAAGATCATTCAAGGAGCCACGTTGTACGCCTCTTCGGCTGATAAAGCTCTGATGGCCTCGAAGGTGCTTGCGATCTACCCGCGCGCGGGTGACGTTCCTCCTGAAGGTCCGATCGTGCTTCCGAATCTGGATACAATTGACGTGACTGAAGTGGGCGATGAGCTGTTGGGTCTCAATCACTCTGAGTTCGCTACCAATCGTGCGGTGATGAACGACTTGAAAATATTGATCGATAAGCGGGACAAGCCGCCTCGATTGACGGAAATAAGAAGCTATCCCGAGCCGCCCCAAAGTCCAACCCATTGGAGATATGTACCTTAGATTCGAAATAGCTAGCTAGTAAAGCGGCTTGGCGCCACCGTGATCAGGCTCGTACTTCAGCTCAGAGCTGTTGCACGACTCTTCTCTGGGCGTCGGCGTTCTCCTCGATGTAACGCTGAGTGGTGCGCAAATTGGAGTGTCCCGCCAGAGCCTGGACGTCCCTTAGTGATCCGCCGACAAAGGAGATCTTCCGTGCAGCGCCAGTGATGAAGGTCCTTCGGCCGCTGTGGCTGGAGCAGCCAACGAAGCCCAAGTGCCGATACCATCGCTGGAACATGTTCACGATGACCTGCGGCGACGTAGACGACATACGCTCGGTGCCGATCACGTATTCACCGGTCACTTTGGCCAGGGTCTGTCGATATGCGATGAGTGCGGCCCTCACTTCTGGATGCATGGGAATCACGCGTCCAGACATGCCTTTGCTAGCATCATTGGTTAGGTGGATGGCATGCCCGACCTGGCCAGCGGCGTCGAAGGCCATCCGCCAAGTCAGGTGGGCTATCTCCTTCGCTCTAAGCCCGGCCTTTGCCGACAGCAGGAAGATCAGCCTGTTTCGCTCGGGATATCTGGTAGTCGACAGATACGCCAGCGTGGCCCGGCTTGCCCCTTGCTCAACGTCTTCGCTTGCTTACCCAAACCCATTTCGTCCTCCCGACGCCAGATCGACGGCTTACAGGACGCTTGACTGTAATCTGTTCGGATTACTCGTACATGCTGCTGCCCAAGAGCAGGCGCGGAGAGGGTACTCTCGGAGCGTAGTTTCGCGAGCTGTGCTACCCTTTCCGGGGACCCAATTTCAGCTACCCCGGGCCCCACCAGGCCCGGCCATCTTCACTATCTGGGAAGCTGACACTTCCCGGCGGAGGCCATTTACATTCCTGAAAGCCGGCGACGAGAACGGAACGATTCACCGTGACTGCGTTGAATCGCCATGTGTGCCGTGGCGTTGCGTCAGTCTCGTTTGGGAGTCTCGCGTGTCCATGGCGCCGTCAAATCTGCTATTCCTGGTTACATCGAGCCTTGTGATCCCACTTTGCGCGAGAAGCCGCCGCGCGGCGCAGACTGGGTCTACGAGATCAAGGCCGACGGCTACCGCGCACAGCTGCACCTGCAAGATGAGGACGCCAAGGTATATTCGCGCAACGGCCTGGACTGGACCGAACAGTTCTCCTCGATCGCAGCCAGCGCCCACCTGCTCAAGGCAAACAGCGCGATCATCGACGGCGAAGCGGTGGTGTACGGCCGTGGCGGCCTACCGGACTTCCAGCAGCTTCGGCGAGAACTGGGACCCAAGCAAAGTCAGCGCGTGCGCTACCACGCCTTCGACCTCCTCTACCTGGACGGCTACGACCTGCGCGCAGTCGTGTATGAGGATCGCAAGCGCCTGCTGGAGCGCCTCCTGAAGAGCGCACCCGAAACCTTTATCTACGTCGAGGCGCTTGCGGCCGAGGGCAACGATGTCTTCGAGAAGGGATGCAAGCTAGGGCTGGAAGGGCTGATCGCCAAACGAGTCGGCGAACCCTACCGCTCGGGGCGGCAAGAGACGTGGGCCAAGCTCAAGTGCAAGAAGAGCGAAACTTTCCCGATTGTCGCATTCGTGGAGAAGCTCGGAGCTCGCCCGCGCAAGGTCGCCTCCCTGTATGTCGGCCGGCGCGAGAACGGACAGCTGCTGTATGCCGGCAAGGTTCGCACCGGCTACACTGAGACGAGCGCGCGCGAATTGCGCGAGCGGCTGGATCCCTTGATCCGCAAGTCTACTCCGCTCGATGTCGGGGTCAAGAAGCCGAAGGCCACCTGGGTCGATCCATCCCTTGCAATCGAGGTCCAGTATGGCGCGCTGACCGATGATGGCCTGCTCCGCGAAGCCGTGTTCAAGGGCTTTCGGGATGATCTCGCGGTGCGCAAGGTAAAAGCGCCGCGACTGGTGCCATCCGTAACCGGCCGGCCGAAGCTCGGCGTCCCCCGAGAGAACATCCTGCAGCTTCTGCCAGACGCCGTAGCTCCGTCGAAGGAAGAACTCGCCGACTATTGGACCCGCGTCTGGAAGAAGGCGCTGCCGCACCTGGGACATCGTCCGCTCAAGCTGGTGCGTCGGGTGCACGGCACGACCTTCTATCACAAGGGGCCGCTGCCGAAGGACATTCCGGCCGCCGTGCACCAGCTTCGTATTCAGAAGCGCGAGGGCGGCCAGGGAACGCGCCTGTGGGTCGACAGCCTGGATGGTTTCCTAGGGCTCGTCGAAATCGGCGCCGTCGAGCTGCACCCGTGGAATGCGACCGTCGAGGACTTCGAACATGCGGACTGTATCGTGATCGACCTTGATCCTGGGGAGGGAGTCGGCTGGAATGCGGTCGTGGAGACCGCGCTCGATCTGCGCACGCTGATGAAACGCGAAGGATTCGAGACCTGGCCAAAGCTCACGGGCGGCAAGGGAATACATTTGATGGCGCCATTGGATCAGCCGGTGCTGCACGATAAAGCGCATCGGATTGCGCATCAGCTGGTCTCTGCTCTCGCAGCGCGTCATCCAGACCGCTACCTTCTGTCGGCCCAGGCCAAGCGTCGCGATCGCATCTTTCTGGACTACCTGCGGAACGGCCGCGGCACCACGGCCATCGGCACCTATTCCCCGCGAGCCCGACAGGGATTTCCGATCGCAGCGCCCGTGGCCTGGAAGCGCATTGAGAGCGGGATTGCGCCGGATGCTTTCAACATTAACAGTCCATTCCGCCCCAACACGAGCAAGTGAGCCGCATGTCCGATGCATTCGATCAATGGGTGGAATGGCGCCACAAACCTGCGGGCAATAGGCGCGGCATTCCCGCCGAACTCTACGGCGCGGTAATGTCTCTGCCTGAGGCCGATCGCTCGGACCGGCAGAGGGTGAACGCGGCCGTCCGCAGCCATGATGAAGCTCGCCGCGAGGGCAGAACCGTATGGCTCTACCTCAACGCTTACGAGAACGGCGCATCGCGCACGGTCGACGATCCCGAGCGGGTGAAGGTGTTTGCATCTGCCGAGGCCGCAGACAGGTGGTTCGACGACAACGATCCCGAAGGCGTTGCTTGGGAGTACCAAGTGGATGGCGGTCCGGCCGAAGGATCGGTTTGGCTCTACTCGCCCGATCCGGCGTCCAGAGCGATCGGAGACCCCGATTGGCTCAAGCTCTTTGCGTCGGCCGAAGCCGCGAATAAATGGCTTGAGCAGAACTATCCAAGAGGCAAGATGGGAGAGTATCCGATTCAGTGGTGAGGCGCATGAGTGCATTCGTTGACAGCTCAGTCTGGTTCGCCGCGGCGGCCAAGCGGGATGCTCAGAATGAGCGCGCCAAGTCGATCCTTCGGAGCATCGACCAGCACCTCACGACGGCCCTGGTCCTGGTTGAAACTTGGCACCTTCTCGAAGCTCAATTCGGCAAAGACGTTGCAGACACGTTCTGGGAGCGGCTGCGCGACAGCGGAGTTCAGATCGAGCCTGTGATCGGCGCCGATCTGGAGGCGGCTTCGAAGATAGAGGCGAGCTTCCCGGACGAGCGTTGTTCCTTCATCGACCGGACGAGTTTTGCGCTGATGGAGCGCCTGGAGATCACCCGAGCGGCAACGTTCAATCCAGTTTTCGCAACGTACCAACCCCGACCTGGTCGCAAGCCTCCCTTTCCAATTCTGAGCGAAGGCCACAACGAAACCTTTATTGCGCTCGAACAAGCTCTACTCGAACGCCGGCCCGTTCGCGTGAGCCATGACGGCAAGTGCCAGACGGTCTGCCCTTACATCCTAGGCCACGCCGCAGGGGAGGAGCGCGCATTCGCGCTCCTTGTGGAGCCAAGTTCAAACACAAAGCAACCCGCCCGACATGGCTGGATCTGCCTTCGGCTGTCGAAGATCGATAGCGTTCGCTCGGCTAACGAGCGGTGGGTCGAGCAAGATTACCCGGTCCCGTGCAGCGGTGTGTCGATCAGGTGCACTTGGAAGCGAAGCGAGCGACATAACGTCGAGCAGATCTGTTTTCCTAGTCGAGGATACGGCGCGCCAATGTAGCAGATATACTGGCTTGATCCGCGAATCCTGACTCTCAGTTCATTTTATGAATGAAAGATTAGGCGAAGCGCTTCCATGGAAATTAAGCAAGCGGCGAGATGGGCGGTGACCGCAAGGGAGAAGCTGCTGAGCCTGTCACCCTTCATTGACGATGTGACCTAGCTGTCGGTGGCTCAATTGAGCGCAAAAAACTATGCGTCGGCTGTTGGAAATGAAATGACCGCGTCGTGGCTTCGACGCGGTCTGGTGTGGTGAGGAGGTTTGGCTTACTTCATCTTTGCTTTGGTCCCGCCCTGGTCACTGCCGGGGCCAGAGCGGCCCTGACCGGAAGCATCCGGCTGCACCGTACCGCCCTTCGCCATCCCGTCTTTGTTCATACCGGTCGTGCCCTTAGTCATCGAGCCTTTCTCCATGGAGTTCTTCTCCATGCCTGGCTTGCCCATGTTCGAATTCTGCGCAAAGACGGAGCCGCACATCATGGCAAGCGCGGCAGCGGCGACAATGACCTTCTTCATTTATTAGCTCCCTGTTGGATCGCACAACGCCAACGGGAAGGACCATCGGCCGTTCCTACTGAAAGAGTAGAATATTCTCTCCTGTTTGCTTGAACGAAGAGACACGGTCCCCGTACGGACCTTGACTCTGTGTTCTTGTTTTGTTCTATGGGCAAAATCCCAGGTTTGCCCATGCCCACCCTCGAATATCTCCGCTCGGAAATCGACCACATGCGCTCGCAGATCAGCCGGCAGCGCAAGGAAATCCTCCAGCTTCAGCGCGCCGCTATCTCGTCCGCCTCCGCCGAAGCGCTCCTCTCGCGAATGCAGGCGAACGTGGAAGGGCTTTGCGCTGAACGGGATCGGCTCGCGAGCGAGGAGAAGGCAAGTGGGCCGACCTACGCCTCGGGTAAACCCATGAAGGGCACTCCAGCGCACCGCCGGGTTTGATGGACAACCTCCGGCACTTCCCTGCTCCCTGGGTGATGAGGGAGGACGGGAACGGCTTCCGCGTGTTCGACGCTAGCGGCTTCTTCATCTGCGCCGTTCCGCACCGCGAGGACCTCCACCAGCGCAGCTACCAATATGGCAACGACTTTCTCTCGCGAGAGGAGGCGAGACGGATCGCAAAGGCGATTTCCGCCTTCCCGAGTTGCTGAAGCGCCCGCAATACTAAGGTGTTCGCTCCAAGGAACGCTTTATCACATCGCGTTCTCTTGCCGCGTAATGACGATGGTGAAGCAGACCGTTGCGAAGACGAAAACGTTGGAGGTCTCGGTCAGAAGAAGCGCCCGATGACTGAACAAGTAGGCCATCGCGCGCGTCGAGCAAGACACGTTCATCTGTCACACGCCTCAACTTGCCTGTCTTTCCCGACCGCATTCGCCGCATTCTCAAGGAATGCCCGCCCCCTCGTCGATGATCAAGGTTGGCGCGCGCCAAACCTACGCAAACATCCAAAGCGCATTTCCATTGCCTAAGGGTATGGAAGCGCCGAAACTGTTCAACAGCACCCGCCTTATCGACATCAACACCGCACCAAGGGAAGTGATCGAGGCTCTGCCGGAGTTCATTCTGAAGACGATGCAGTCAGCAGAGGAATGGGAGCTTCGCCAGAACTTCAATAGCGGCAATAGCCTGAAGGACTCTTCTAAGCTTAGCCAACCACTCGTCGGGCAAGAGGAAGAAAACGATATCCCTTTTTAGGTATGGATGCTCGACGCTTTCGGCCGAAGTTTATCGTGCATGGGTTGGCGGAGGCAGACATACGTGGCAACCAGCAATGCCTGATATGCCCGATGTATCTCATGAAGACAGTCCGGTACTACTGCTCGGGTGACTGCATGAAAGAGGCTAAGGAGCGCGACATCTATGGCAATGAAGAAGCTTATCTAAAGCAGAAATCATCAGGGTGACCTTCAGTGGGCGCCTCAATCAACGGTGGGGCGCACAGGTGAGGGCCTATGTCGACCTTGTGTTCTGATCCTCTTGCAAAACGCGGCGCCCTTCTTCAGTCGTAACATACATTGGATAGTTTCGGGCGTCACGGCCCACGCGTTGTACCCACGGAGGTCGCTTGTTTAAGCACTTTTGCAGAGTAAGAGGGGTGGCGTCCTTAGTGCACGCAGTCGGTTCAAGATAGCGTTCTAACGTGTCCAGGAACAGTTTTGGCAGAGCCATGGGTTATTCCCATTTGAGAGCTGTTGAACAACGTTCGCACGAGATAATTGACAAAGGATTGGGGGGCACGTCGTCGTTTTCGATACACGTTCGAAGCAACTAGCCAACAGGAGTTCGATCCCCTGCCACGGTGCAAATCCGTGAAATCATAGTCTGGTGACTTGGTTAGGGCGATCCCAGTTCAACTCTGGGCAATCCATTAGTTTGGCTCAATTTTCTTGTACTCGGCATCGATAAATTTGCGGAATTGCTTTAGGCGCGTTCGCATCGTGACTGCAGAAACCTTGAGCTTGGAAAAGCGCCACGCTACCGGTGTGACCGTTCTAGCCAAAACGGCTTTAGTCAGCTTCTGTGCAATGAAACTGCAAATGGCTGGCACAATCGAGAGGGCAGCAACACCTACAAACATGCCGAGGAGTGCTGTCGCAACGAAGACGAGGGCGCCTGGATCTTCCTTGAAAGGGAAATAGGTTGGTGTCGGCCCAGGTTCTGGAATTATGTCCTTTAGGACCGCGAACTCCACCGAGAAGAGAATAAAGAAAGTAAGAACGGCAACAAGCGGCGGATAGACCGAATGTATGCCAGCTATAAACGTGCTCATATCGGCGGATTTCATCTCCACCTTGATGTCTGGGGTGTAGTTCTCACTCGTCACCTCAGCGATGAGAGTCACAGCCTCTCCTGGCCGAAGAAGACTAATAGTGAGCGTCCGCGCATCTTCATTCAAGGTTACGTCAGCTGCCGCGTCCTTGTCGTGGACTCGCAAGTTGAGAACCTGCTTCGATGCGGTGATTGAGACGGGCGACAGAAAGTCACTCGCTTCGATCGGTGCGGTGCCGCGATTCCATAATAGAAGATAGACCGTCGAAAGCGCGCGCATAAGCACACCCTCGTACACCACCTCCTGCTTTCCAAATGTAACCATGCGCGGGATAGGGTCCGTGTACGCTATTGCGAGCACCTTTGTACGTACGGATTTTTTGTAGAAGTAATAGGCCAAGAAGAGCCCAAGTAGGCCAGTCGCGGCGCCAAAGAGCCCCAAATAGGTATCTAGCGTCATTATCCCCACCCCAGAAGTAGCGTGCATCTTGCCCGAATCGCTACCTGTGAGACAATAGGGATGTTCGTGAGTGTACAGGCGCTCGCTAGCACACAAATGCTCGCCCGCCTGTACGGTGCGGGCATTTGTGTTTTAGTGAGGAAAAACGATTGTAGCGAGCCATTACCACGTAAGCTCGGAAAACTTGTCAGGTAGGTACGGGTGGTCTTTGAAAGAGAGTAGAACAGTCGGGGTCACGCCTGCATTGATCCGCAGGAAGTAGGTGAATTGACACCGGATGACTTCAGCACCGAGCACGTGGAAGGACAACTAAACCGTTCATATGGCGGCGGTCGGCCAGAGAGTGGAGGAGGGTCATGGCCCGGAGGGTATCACAAACTAACGTGCTCTAGTGGACGGTAATGCTCTGATGGTGAGGGCGGGTACGTCGCGCTTGCTGACCCCGAGCGTTCTACTGTTTTTCATCACCACCTTAATACGCTCGTGTCCCCCGTAATCGCCAGCAACGTCGTCGGCCCTGACGACTGGCGACTTGATGGGGATGCGAGACGGTGCACTTTGAAAGATTGTTGAATGGCCCGAACCCGAAAGGGTCAAGCTTGTGGGGCTGTGGGAGACCAGCATCGTGCTGTCCGCTGCACCTGCAAGAACAGCGCGACTAGTTCGCTCAGGTCACTCAGCATTTTTCGATTTCGCGCCGCTTAAAATCTCTTTCCAGTCTTTGTTGCTGCAACCTCCAAGGGTAGGCTCTACTCTCACTGAAAGACGGACTGACTACGTTCTGCATAGAGAGGTAGAAACCCAAGAGCATCATGCTACTGAAGGGTATAAAGGGCTATGGGGGAACAAGCTAAGTTCAAATGGGGCGAGCAGCGAGATCTGGAGAACCAGCAGTTTAGAGAGGCTCTCAATAACACCAAGCTCCGCGAGACAGTCTTTACTGAAAAGTTCATGGATTGGCTTGAGAAGCGGCGCGACTTGCTGGACGGGCGCGCGCAGAAGCTTTCGATCGTCTCACTGACTATGTCTTTCTTTCTGCTGATAGCGTTGCTCTCCCCGGACATGTCGGTTTCGGTGCTCGGATTGTCTGAGAAGGCGAGAGCATTTCGCGAAATACTGTTGTTCATACTCCCCAGTGTCCAGTTCTACACCATGGTGCCATCGGTTGAGCAAGGCAGAGTTACTGAAGCAATGACTCTGTATGTGGAGAAACAAGCTGCTGGCAATGTCGGGGTGCTGCGTGCGCTCAAGCTCCGCTATGGTCTCGGCGTCCGATTTATGCCTACAGAGTTGCAAACCCGAAATCTTTCGAAGTGGCAGAAGGTGCACTTGATCATAATCGGGCTGAGCATGCTGCTTTGGATAATGGGTATATTCGTGTTCTTGATAATCATCGAGATCGCGGGGATAGTTTCTATTTTGCGGCATCCGACATTTTCTCTGGGCGCGAGTGTCCTGCTGTGCATCTATGTCCTCGTTGCCACCATAGCGGCGCAAGGCATGCGAGTTTTTGCCGGTATGTACTCGATGCCGAAAGTACCTGAAGCGTAGGGGGTAGAATGGCCGTCAAACCACGTTTGGATGACGACGCACGCAAAACGACGAGCGAGTTTCTCGATAAGTAGCTTCGTCGAATCTATTTGGTTTGGGTGCTCGGTATTGCTGCGGGTGCAATTGAGTTGCAGCTCGATAAGGTCTCATACGCGGGCATCTCGTTCACCATCAACAGCGTCGAGAAGCTTCAAGGTCTCATCTATTGCGTAGTCGTGCTGATGTACTTCGCTACCATCGGCATGGTATCCGTGATGATGTTCCAGTTCATCTCGGTGGAAAGGATCAACTGCGACAGTGTGTCTATCGTGCGCTTGGCAAGAAAAAGACCCTTCTTGGTCTCACGCGGGTGGAGCATAAAGTTCTGCGCGCTGCCGCAATCACCTATTTGATAGTAACGAGGGTTATTCTCCTGATTGCTTTTTCAATCCCGCTCATTCATATCGTGCTGCTTCAGCAACCGATACTTCTCACCGGGCTCGATCTCATCTTTCACACGCACTCGTTTTACCCCGATGGAAAGATCAACCTCGTATCGCCAGCGTTGCTTGGCATCACCTTCTTCCAAGTCTTGCTGTGGAACATGGCTATCTATCGCTTTATTGGTCGAGGGTATCCGGGCGTTTGGAGCGCGGCTGTGGGTGTTTCGATCCCCGCCATGGGTACGTTTGGCCTTTTAGACAGCTACGCGCGCGGGATAACATTTGATGAAGTGATGGGGCGTGTCGTCCTATGTCAAATCGTTGTTTTCCTTTTGTGGGTATTCCCCACGGCAATAGGCACGCCGTTCTTGCTCTGGCAGGATGCACAGATCGCGTACTACCGGTTTAAGTACAAGCGCATCAAAGACAAGCAGGCACAAGACAAGTAGGCGCAAGACTAGAAGGACGAGGGCTCATAGTAGCTTCAGGCCGCCTCGGTAGGCTGTCGATTATGACCCGAGGATTTATCCAGTGGTCGGTCATAGAACGGGATTACAGACGCTAGGAGCGATCCCAGGGCGTCTTGTTGAGCTTCGCGCATTCTGGCGCAGATTTGGCCCGAATTAGCTCAAGTCTGAGGGGATGTAGCTAGCCGTCTCGTCGCCCTTACGCTCAAAGCGCTGGATGATGTAGGTGTAGATCGCACCTGCGATGGTGAGGATCTGAAGCGTCGTGTGGCAGTAATTGGTGTCCATCAGGGCCTCATAGCCAAGCGCTCCAAAAAGAGCATTTTACGGTGAGACGCCGAGAATACAGCGATGCTTTCGGCGCATGCTGGATGCAGTTGCAAACTAGATCATTAGTTTTGATGATCACTTCCTTTGACTTGATCAGAACCGATATTGAAGGCTTTCAAGCAACGACTTTGGCCGGCATGCCGGAATCGAACGCCTCCTCGCGGACAAATTTGAAGACCGAGTCCTTCCATCAACGGCAATCAATCAAACCAAAGCAAAGCTGGTCAAATATTTGTCGCCGTATCCTGACACGGTCGGAGCGTTTGGGACCGACAATTGGCAATGTTGAGGTGACAGCGCCTTATATGCCTGCTGGCCCCGATCCGCTTGCCTTTTGAACCGACGAAACGGCGGGAAAAGCGGAATTGTAATCAGGCCGGGACGAGATCATTCGGGCCGGCCATGAAAGCGCCCACGGGTCAGGGACTTGGGAGCACTGATGATAGAAGGTTATTCTATAATCAACTCAATGCCGTTGCTCGATGCCCCGCAACCAAACGTGCTCAGTCCTTACATTGATACACTGGACATGAAGGCAAGGAGTTTGGTCAGCTCGATGTGATGGACTGGCGCAAAGTTCGAAGAAGAGCCGAAGCTTCATCGATTTTCTTCAGGATATCGGGGTCATTCTTCATTTCCGCCAAAGCCGTCCATGGGACTCGCTTCATAGATTCAACAACGGCGGAAAGGTCACCAGAGAGCCCTGTCTGCCCTTGCGTACTACTGCCGATCCGCAGCATCGCCGATTCGATATCTCCGTCGCGGGTAAGGAAGTGCGCTTTCGCAACGGGGTCCGGCAGAATTGCCCTCAACTTGCGGAGGTCTTTAGAATTGGTAATGCGCTTTCTGGCGACCTTATCGACGACTGCATCAATCACTGTTGGCACAAGGAGCTTCTTGCTCACGCCATAGAGCTCGCGCGCCCAAGCGATGCTAGCGTTTAAATCTTTTAGACCTTCTTTGTTAAATCGCTTGGCGATATCAAAAACTTCGATAAGCTTATCGAGCTCACGAAACGATATACCTAATATATTGGCTGCGCTTGCTCGTCCGACTAATTCTATGAGACGGTAAGCAACCATTTCTTTTTCTCGCGCATCCCATTCTTTTCTTTGCCTATGGATGTAAATCCAGACACGAAGCCGGTCCTCTTCGCTGAGAACCCGATCCGTCACCTCGATCGGTATCTCGCGAAACTCGGACTTTCCTTGATCGACAAGAACTTTTGAATTCTCCCATCGTCGTTCGCCATCGATGATCCGGAATTTTCCCTCGATCTCCGGATGCGGCTCAACGAGTAGCGGCTCAAAAATCCCCTTGTTGTCCACGATCTGGCGCTGAAGCTCCTCGTCCTCCTTGGGGCCGAGACGTGGCTGCCTTGGATTGGGAACGACATAATCAATATCGATCTTTCTGCGGTAGGTCCGCAGGACAGTTCCTCCGAGGGGACGTTCTTGAGTGCCGACAACACGAGGGGGGGTAGTTTCAGGCTTGTTCATACGCTTATTCGTCGCTGCAGGATTCAATGATTGCTTCAATCTGCTCGCGCATTTTGGCGTGGTTTCTTTGCTGAGACTTGATAAGCGAGCCTCGCTTGCTCCACATCGCCTTGTGCGCTTTTTGCTCGTCTTCTTCGAGTTTCAGCAACTTCTCGTCAGTACCTTCCATGGATTCAAGTAGCTTCGTGAAGCCATCAGAAGTTATGAGAGTGTAAAGTTGCTCGGTTTTCCGCTCGCGCCCCTCGGCACTTAGCCGCTGACCGTGACTACGGACAATTTCGTTACGCAGGATGCCAGCTATTGCTAGAACGCAGGTCGGCTTAACGCATACTACGCCCTCGCAAATTTGGACGTGACCTGCGCCCTTCTGGAGCTTACTGGTCACGAGGACCGCGTGGTTCGCTTTTTCGGTCACCATGTCTTGGTGCAGATTGGATGCGAACTTTGGATTCCAAATATCGCGGCTTCGCGTATCGTAGACAATAATGCCGCAGGCCTTCGCATTACTTTTTACGGTATGGACAACATCCGCACCGGTGCTCTTGACTACTACTCGGAAGTCATCTTTCGGATAGGCCTTCTTTAGGAGTTCAAGCACTTTGAGGTCGGCGCCGTCGGCTTCTTCCGCGTCGACAAGCTTCTGGAGCGCCGCGATCTTATCATTGAGAACTTTCGCTTCCGCCGCATTCTTTGCATTCACCGCATTGATGTCTTCGACCTTTTGCGCCTCCATCGCGGTGCGGACTTCATCAGTGCGCAACTTGATCGTGGCTTCTTGCTGCGCCTTTAGCGTGGCAAGCTCGTTCGCAGCCTCGAGACGTTTTTGCTCTGCCTCCTGCGCCCGTTCGGCTGAGGCAGTCTGCGCAGCAGTCAGCAACTCGATTTGCTGCTGAAGCGCCGCATCGGCGAGTTTCTTGCCTGCTTCCCGCGCCGCCTCCTGCTGAAGCAGGGACTCGGCCTTATGTTGCGCAATGGCCGCTGCGTGCTGTTCGTTCAGGGTAGCGATGGCAGCCTTCCTTGCTTCGTCAAACTGGATTCGGATCGAACTGACCTGTGCCTCCAGCCGGGCGGTAAATTCTTTTTCCTGACGCTGTTGATCAGCCTCGTAGCGCTCGCGGATTTCCGCGACGCGTTCGTTCGGAATTTCTTGCTGGCAGTAGGGACAAGTCTGGCCGCTGACGTGGATGTGCGGAGCGGTGGGGGGGCTGAAGGCTGGTTGGGTCGCCATAGACATCACCCTCTTGACAAATGAAAACTAGGTCCTATTTTGTCCTAAAGCTTCCAGTCTGTAAAGTGGGACGACTCGGGAGCTTTCTGAAGTTCTACTCCGGAACCCGATCAGATACAACTGAAGGAGCTAAGTACATGATAACTAAACGCTTTTTCTCCTATAGTGGTGCGGACCTCAAGTTCCATCGCGGTGAAGTCGATGATAAGACGCCGACTGGCCAGCAGTTGGCGATGGCGGCCGGGTTCCAGCCTGCCCAGCAGGCCACGGTTCTTCACATCCTCCCCAACGGGGAGCTGGAGGACCTTCGCCCGACCGAATCCGTGGTCCTGACCACGGACGAGGAACGCTTTGTCATCGTCGAGAGCGATCGTTCGTACCGCTTCACGGTGGATGCCGAGCGCTTCGACTGGCCGGTGCGCGTCATTTCCGGCGGCACGGTCCGCAAGCTTGGCCAGATCCCCGATGATCGCGACCTACTCCTCGATCGGGAGGATGAGCGCGGCAAGGTCATCGGCCGTGATGAGCTGGTCGATCTTGGCCATCCCGGTGTCGAGACCTTCAAGTCACGTAAGCGCCAGTGGGAACTGAACGTGCAAGGCGTCCCGGTGATCTCGGACGCACCTTCGATCGTGGTGCGTAATGCGCTGGTCGATGCGGGCTTCGACCCCAACGCGGGGTGGCTGATCTTCCTGAAGGTGCGCGGCCAGCCGAAGCGCTCGGTGGCGCTGAACGACACGGTTGATCTGACCCAGCCCGGCATCGAAAAGTTGCGGCTTACCCCGGACCATGTCGGCAACGGCGAGGCGGCCGCGCCGACGCGGGCTTTCGACCTTCTCGATGCGGATGAGGAGCATCTCAACCGCCTCGGTCTCCGCTGGGAGACGATCATCGAAGCCGATGAGCGACGCTGGCTGCTCATCCACAACTATCCGGTGCCCGACGGCTTCACGACGAAGCTCACCTTGCTCGCGCTGGAAATTCCGCCGACCTACCCCCAGGCGGCACTGTATGGATTCTACGCCTTTCCGCCGCTTGCTTTGGCTTCAGGCGGCGCGATCCCGAACACGCAGTTACGCGGCACGATTCGCGGCCAGGAGTTCCATGGCTGGTCCCGCAATCGTGGAGCCGTCGTCTGGAACCCAGCGAAGGACAATGTCGCTACCCAGCTTACGCTGGTCGACGAAGCGATGGCGAAGGAATCCGGCCAATGATCCCGGCCAACACCTTCACGTTGACCGCCGCCCTCCACGCCGAGGCGCAGGCCCATCTTTTCCCCGGCGACGGCCTTGAAGCCGCCGGACTTATGCTTTGCTCACGCGCTCCGGGTAACCGAAGCCGCCTCTTGAGCCACACGTTCATTCCCGTTCCGCACAATGCGTGCCGCAAGCGAACTGCCGACGCGATCATCTGGCCGGGCGAATTCCTCGAAACCGCAGTCGATGTCGCTGAGGCGCAGGGCTACACTATCATTGCGATGCACTCGCATCCCGGTGGCTTGTTTGCGTTTTCAGATGCTGACGATGAGAGCGACGCCCGGGTTATGCCCTCGCTATTTCAGGCTTTCGGCTCCGCCCATGGCTCAGCGGTGATGGTGCCGGGCGGCGCGGTGCGCGCACGCATCTACTCACCGGACATGGTGGCGCGTGACCTAGACCTCGTGACCATGGCTCATCATAACATCAGCTACTGGTGGGCGAATGGTGAAGGACGGGCCTCGCGGCCTTTAACATTCACGGCCGCGATGACAACCGAACTCAGCCGCCTAACCGCAGTCGTCGTTGGCGTGTCGGGCACCGGCTCGATTGTCGCCGAACAGCTCGCGCGGTTGGGTTTCGGCCGGGTCATTCTTATTGATTTCGACAAGATCGAGCGGAAGAATTTGAACCGAATTTTGAACGCCCGTCTTGTCGACGCCGACCACAAACTTCTCAAGGTCGACATGTTCGCCGGCGCGATCGCGTCATATCGCGGGCCCGGTATCGCAGTCCCGCTACCCGCGTCGGTGACAACACGGGAGGCCGTGGAGACCGCGGCTATGGGCGATGTCTTGTTTAGCTGCGTGGATACTTTGGAGGCTCGGCAGATCGCGGACATGATGGGTGCGGCATTTCTCATGCCGATGATTGACGTCGGGGTGGTTATCCCGACGCGCAAGAGCGGTAACACGATTGCTATCGCCGATGCGTGTGGCCGCATCGATTATGTCTTTCCAGGTGGTTCTACTCTCTTGGACCGCAACGTGTATTCTCCTGCACGTGTGCGCGCAGAATACCTGCTCCGGACCGCTCCTGATCAACATCAGGAGGAAGTACAGGCCGGCTACATCAAGGGTCTTGTTGAGGAAGCCCCCGCGGTCATCACTCTCAATATGCGCGCGGCCGCGGCAGCTGTGAACGAGTACATCGCTCGGGCGTATCCATTTCGCCTCGATGCAAATGAGAACTACGCCCGCACGGAATTCAGCCTCGCGGCCTGCGAGGAAGAGTACAGCTCCGAAGAGCAATTCAAGCGCGGCGACAACACTCTCTTGGCACGTGGCGACCTCGAACCAATGTTGGGGTTACCGGCGCTCAAACGATCAAGAAATGCGGCAGCGTGATGTTTAGATCAGCACTTGAATCGTTGGACGCCGCCTGGCGCTGGACCCGCAAGAAGTGGGATGGTTTCGGACCAGAGCGGCGTATTCAAATCATACAAGGCGATAGCCTGCCAGCTATGATGCCCAGGCCCGATCTCGTCCTAGCTCGCGATGACGGTGAGGACTGGTGCGTCGGAATGCGCTGCCCTTGCGGCTGTGGCATGACAATTGAGTTGCTAGTCGTTCCCGAAGCGAAGCCTCGTTGGGATGTTTCCATCGATGTAAAACAGCGTCCGTCGCTGAAGCCGTCGGTTTGGGTACAGCGCGGCTGCCGTTCGCATTTCTGGCTAAAAGGTGGTCGCGTACAGTGGTGCGAATAATTCTGCGCGTAGCCATTACCTCGATTTAGCTTTTAGGCTTGGCCGGATGATTATAGGCCGCAGGCGATAGTCTTTGCTCCGCAGCTAGCATGTACAATGCTTTGCATCGCGTTAGGATCGGACGGGTTTATCCAACAACGGAGAACCCGGATGCCGATCCTCAAGTCACTCTCCTTCACTGCACTGCCCAAGGCTGCCAACGATCCGGTCCAGATACGCCGGACCAAGTTCATCACCAAGCTGGAGGAGCAAAAGCTGCTCCTCGCCGACCCAACCACGTCCGGACCGTCCAGCGCTGGACTAAGGTCAACGGCGAGCGTCAGGCCACGACTAAACAGCAAGCCGTCCGGCCCTGGTGGAAGACGGATGCGTCTGGCCAAGTGGTCATGTCAGTTAAGTTCGGCTCGAAGCCTATTGAGTTTGAGAAGGGTAAGGCCGGCATCGTGGTAGGCTCCAGGGACAAGCTGCCGGCCGTCATCGATGCGCTGATTGGGGCAGTCCGCGCAGGCGAGCTGGACGAGCACTTCAGCCAAGCAGCCAAGACCGGCGGCATCGGCAAGGCCCGGAAAGCCGCTTGATCTTTCGGTTGGGGCTGGGCTGCTTCATGCTTCCCAGCCCATTTTTTCGAGCCCCCGCGCGAGGACTATAGGCTTTGGTTGCCGATTGGGATCCCCTTGAGTCCTGCACCTCACATGCCACTGAGATTTCCTGCCGGACACGGACCGCTCCGGTGCGCATTAGTATCCATGACGAGTTGGAGACGCTCGTCCGTCGCTCAGACCCAAACTGAGGAGTGACAACCCTCGGACGCGAGGTTCTCGACCGAATGGTCCTCGCGACGTCGCCCCTCATGTCGGCTATAGCTGGATGTCTGCGAAGCCGCGTAAGCGGTGGCAAGCATCCAATCCCGACGTTTTGTCACTCGGGGTTTAATTTGCGTCACCCAAGCGGATCTCCAGGCTTCGCCGCGCCGGGCACGGGCGAGAACGCTTACGACCAGAGGCCTACGCTGAGCCTTTCCACCAATGGCGTTTCCCCGTCGCGAAAGGCAGGCGCATCCAACGAAACCAAGCGCTCATCGACGCTGTCCTCCTTCCAAGCTGCATCTGCGAAGGTTTTTGCTGCTGCTGCAACGTTCTCTGGCCTTACCTCGCCCAGCCACAAAGCCGCCGCGAGTAAGTTTACAGCGCTCCTACGGATATGGGGTGGCAAGCTTCGTGCAGTTGTTTGATCTGCAAGTGTGTAGAAGGGATCGGCTGATGCTGCAACCGTGCCGGTGAGCGTCGGGGTGCGGACGTTGGTTCGAATGATGCTTGGTGATGATACCCGTATGATCGGCAGTTTCATGTTTGCGATAATCTTCCGCTCCAGCTCGGGATGAAGCCGACGTACCGCTCTTAATTGTCGGAAGTCACAAATGAAGGTCTCGGGGCGCTTAACTTTCTGCGTGAAAGAACTCACCCTCTGCCCGCTATTGATCGCGACCATAACCCCGGCAACCACCTCCGGTTTAGGTGTGTGGGTCCCAAACGGCCGTCTCGTTGCAAATAAGTTTTGCTGTGCACCGACAAGTCGTGCCCATGTTTGCAAACGGTTCGGCCCGCCATGTGTCCCTTCCGCCTATCGGCCCATTTGAAATTGCGCTGAATTAAAGCCACCATCCATGCGCCCCAGATTGGATGCGCAGCGATGTGTTTGTGCAGCTTCTTGTAGGAGACGATGGCGCCCGCAATGCCGGTAATAACACGCTGCGACTTTCCCTCTTCCAGCGCAGATGTGCATGCCTTTGCTTGAACTGGCGTCATATATTCGACGGAGGGGCGACGAAGCGCGAGCATTGACTGTGTCGAGACACTCTCCCCTATTTGCGCAGTCGTTGGGATGCACGCAGTTGCCGCACACGGCCGTCATCCCGCACGTTGAAGGGTTGAAATTCCGAGCTTTTAACTCCGGAAACCCTTGAAGCGTATCTGAGGCATTATTCTTTCGAACAGCCTCGATCCTAGACTCAATTTCGGGCGTGCGTCGATTTTTGCCTTTTCGTTTGTCCGCTGACTTGCGATTGGTCTCGAATAGCTTGAGCGCTTTAGCGCCCCACAAAGGGTATCTCGCTATGTGCTTCTGCAGCTTCTTATAAGAAACAATTGCGCCGCCGATACTCGTGATCGTGCGTTGCGATTTTCCCGCCTTTAACGCCGCCATGCAGGCAGCCACCTGAGTTGGCGTCATGTATTCCACTGAGTGACGAGGAGCGCGAGCGTTGATCTTGTCCAGGCACTCACCAATTACTGCGCAATCTTCAGGATGCGGACACATCGAACAAGCCGTCATAGCGTTTCTCCGAATGATGTTAGACGTGACCAAGTTTCGGAGGTCACGCTCGGAGGCGAATCCTGAATCGCGGCTCTGGGGTGTCCACGGAGGTCATCAGATATGCGCAATGCAGGAGAATCGGTTGATTCGAAGTGAGCTAAGCACTGATCGGACCGCCCATGCGGCCGGTCTACAGCGATCGAGCTGAACAAGTGCTCACTTGCTGACTTCGCTCGCAAAGTGTTCCGATCCGTCAGCGCTACGGGCTGCCCTCTTCAGTCCGCGATTGCACTGACGTTCGCCGCGATTTACCGGGTTCATTGGCCCTGTTCACCACGAGCCGTGCAACCCTGCGTGGACCGTCCCATAACTCCACGGCTGGATGGCCTCCAAGAACTTTTCGGCTCTGGCCTGGGCGTTTTTGTCGGTCTGGCAATCTATCTCATAAACTGCGCGAGCGACGCCGTACAAGTCGACCGCGTACGCAACATATCGCATATTGCAGTCCCCTCGGGTGAGGAAGGCTGTAATACGATTCCCTTGTGCGATTACTGTTCCTCGGGGCCCTGCCAAAGAAAGCGGCCCCAGCACTTGGCGGCGGCTGGGACCGTTTAAACGCTCCGACACGCAGAGGGGGATACTGCCGGAGCACAGCACCAAACCGGTCGCTTGCGATGTGTTCCTAGAAAAAGAGGCTGCGCCTTGCGAGAACCGGCCCATCGCCAAACGCGCGTTCGAACGATGGGCCGCCCCGGGTGGATGTCGCGAAGCTGGGTTGATCCTCGCGCCACAGACCGAAAGCTAAATCGTCTTGGTCCGCGAGTCGTTCCTGGCGGCCGGCGGGCCTTTACTTTTTCCAGTGAAGCCGCTTGCAGGTCAGCCAATCGTAGACTCGCACGTATCCGCCCTTCTTGGGGTCAAACAAGCTGGCCCGGAACGTCATCGGCGTGTGGCAATCGGCACAAGAGGGCTTGCGGGTCGCAGTTTCAGCTTCGTTGCTCATATCGTGCGGTCCCGATTCAAGTGGGGACCTTACAACAAATGATAATTGAAGCTAATAAACTGAGTTAGGTCTCTTCCACAATCCGAGCCGCGGTTATCGTTGTCTGCCTTTAGCGAGCCTGCCGAGGAAGGTTGACGGCGCCGGCTGGCGCAGCAACTCCTTGGAGCGTGCGATCAGCTCGCGCGTCCGGGCGATAAGCTCCGCGTCTCTCTAGAAGCAATACGCAGCCGCAAATCGATATGTTCGTGGATGGTCGGCTTGGACATCAGCCGCTCCTCTGCCTAGCAGGCGGGAGCACGCTCGGTCTCTCAGCCACCGACGCCTACGGACAGTGCCGAAGCCGGTGATGAGGGAACAATGCACCTGTGCCGGTTCGGTTGCAAACCGCGGCCCCAAGAACAAACGAGGTCACCGATGGTCAAATGCGCACAGTACGGCCCATCGAAGAGATCGGACCAAGAACAACCGGCAGCAGGCGCTGCCCTGAGACAGATCCTGCGGCCGATGCCGCGACGTTCCGCACGATCGGCGCGGCACTACGAGTGCTAGCACAGAGGCTAGTGAGCGTGATCACGGGGAGGCTTGTCATCCCCATTGAGCAGATCTAATCGTCCTTCAAGCTCTTCTTTCTTGGCCACAAGTCTCGCGGCGAGAACGTCATTGACGACCGTGTGAAGTTGCCACAGCTCTTCGAGAGACATGGTCTCAAACGGCTTCCGTTCCATGAATCCCCCAATTCACGATTTGCCCATTAGCTTGAGGCTATGTGGGGCAAATGGCAACTCGGAGTTGGTTGTGCTGAAAGCTACCTACACTTGCGGCGTCGACCGAGTTTGTGGGAAGCGCAGCGATCCGGCCTTAACCCCGAACGTCGCAGCTGAGCTTGGGCTAATCGGCTTCGCAGGACACCCAGTTCAGCAAATTGATGTTCAAGAAAAGCCACACGTAAATGCAAAGCGGCAGCACGATCGAGAATACTCATCGCAACGCAACCCCGAACTATTTAATAAATAGTCTCCAATTTCGGTATCAGGGCAATAGACGGGCTCAATTGCAAGTGGAATCTTTGAGCAGAGCTCTGCAACTGTCCCAAGGGGCAATTTAAATTGCTTTGATTCCTGTCATAACGTGCATGTGGACGGGCCGTGGGGATCTTCGCGGCTTTGTGCTCGGGGGAGAGGGCCCGCCAGCTAGCCAGCCCCGCGGCGGGCCTTCCCTCGTCGACCAAACACAATTGCCACACTGCTTAAGTTCCTCGAAAGGAACGACATTTCCGTTCGCGACGAAACACGCCTGAAACAATGCGATGCTTTGGTAGATGTACCGGGGCTGGATCATAGTTCACTTAAATATTTCACTCGGAATTTTTTGGCCGTCGCGTTGGCCGTAGCAGCATCCCTGCTGCGGCCTTCGTTGCTCTGCACGGAGGACAATATCGTGCCCAAGGAATATTGCCTGATTGTACGTGCCGCTGGGAAACAATTGGACCTGCTGAGGGGGGAAGCTGCACGCATCGCAAAAGCGGCCAACGTAAATTGGTGGACCGATCGTGCGGAAGTCGGCACCAAGTTTTGCTTTGAAGACGCTGAAGCGAAAGCCTCATTCGCACTCGTGTGCGATAGCTTCGACATTGCCTGCCAAGAGGCCTAATCAAGAAAAATTCCCGCCGACGTTGCGAGCCGGCGGGAGGGGTAGCTTGAAGACAGCGACCGGGCTTCGAATCGCCAGATCGCACGACGCTCAGCCCACCAGTGCGCCACCTAAGCCGCTGGAGCGCCCATATCGCACGCATCAAACGCATTCGCTCAGCAACGGCTCGCTGTCCTCCCGGTCGCAATCGTCTTGCTCGCGATCGGTGAGGCATGTGCCCAAGACGCCACTGGTTGTCCAGCCGAGCGAGGGCTCTTCGTCCTCCCCTGGTTCGGCGCCGTCGTGCTCGTCCTCCAGGTCCTGCGCGCCGCCTGCGGCCCACGCGGTCTGATCTCCGGTCCAGTTGCGACCGTCTACCACCTCGTAGAGGCTGGGGTGGCGCTCAAGGCTGCCGAGTGAGGGTTCGTCGTCGCTGTCGTCGGCCTCGACGTCTTCGCCCGAAAGCGGCTTTGATCGAAGCTCCTTGTCATCCACGGAGATCGACCGAGATAGTCGAAGCCGGTTCTGGGGTCTGGCGATGCCAGATCCTGTTCCAGTTCGTCGGTGTCGCACGGGCCCGCGTCGGCCTCGTCCTCGCGCTCAGTAGTGACGTAGGGGTCGGAGGCATCGAGAAAGCCAATCAGCCTCTCGATTTCGACGCGGGCTTGGCTGCGAAGCTGCCGGAGCTGGCTGAGGGCTGACGCGCGCTTCTTAGCTTGCCGCCGAAGATTGGCCGCACGTTCGCAACTCGGGGCGGACTTCATCGCATCCTCCCCAGAGACAGAACCTTGAAGGCGAGGGTTGTCTTAACGTTGCACCAAAAGCCGCAATTTACCGGCGTTTCAGCTCGCGCCCAGAAGTGGTCCTGGTCGATTTGATAGAACCATTCGTAGGTGCGGCCTCCGAAAACGGCGTGGCCGCTCCAGATGGTTGCGCGCCCCGGGGGCGGCTCAATCGTAAGCATCTTGAAATCAGTCGGATCATTGCCGGCTGCTGAACGGGCCGCAGTTGCCCGTTGCCGCGCGGTCCTTACCGCGTTGCTCATGTCGTCTCTCGCAATGTGAGGAGTGATGTACGCAACTACTCGCTTGCAGCCGAGCGGTATGGTTCCGCCCTCGCCCGGTGGTCGCGAGGGACGCCCTAGTGTGCTTCACCTCCTTCCCGGCTCGTTGAGCGCCTCGCCGCATCAACGCGACGGCTGGACGCTGAGCTGAAAGCCTTTGACGTGAGGTCGATTGCCATCGTAAGCGCCGTTTGCTGCCGCTCAGAGAGCTGCCCCGAATGAACGGCGCTTTCGGCCGCCGTAAGCAGGTTGGAGACCGCCAGCAATTGGGTAAGTGTCGGCGCCATCGTCAGAAAGCCGAGCGACGTACGCCATCGCACGCAGTGCCATATTGGATCATGGTAGTCATCGCGGCGGGCAAGCCGTGGCGCTGACGCCAAGCGCACTGCATTTCGGGGATCGTGTCGGCCAGCGTGCGGACTGCGGCTCGCAGCGACCGGGGGGTAATCTACCAAGTCCGTATTGCCTCACGGCGAGCGAGCCCCTTGAGGACCCACACTTTCACTTGGCCGGTTTCTTCATCGATAAGATTGCGGATGGTGAGGGAGGTTAAAGGCGTGGCTCCGCCGTTCACCGGGAGGGTGTTTTTGCTCATCTGGGTTGCTTTCAGAAATCAGTTTTGATACAAAAGGATCATACAAAAAATGATCTAAAAGGATCAAGACGTTTGGTGGATTTTTCTCAACTTAGAGCGGCGCGCGCCCTGACCGGCTTGTCTCAGCCCGAGGTAGCTGAGGCTGCGGGTGTATCTGTGCCCACGTTGAAGCGCGCCGAAGCAGGCGGTCCAATCAAGGTCGCAGAAGAAACCATCGAGGCGATAGCCAAGGCCCTCGAAAGGGCTGGCGTCGAGTTCATTCCAGAGAACGGAGGCGGTGCCGGCGTCCGGATGAAGAAGCGGAAGCGCTAATTTTTTATTCGGAAGTACCCCGCCCTTTTGGGGCCCCAGCCTTTCGACTTGCGAGCCCCAAAAGGGCATTTCCAGCGACTGGATAAATCGGACGAACTTACACACGCTTTAAAAGAGGAAATTGTTTTGCCCAAAAGGGCGGGATTCGCCTATTTTGAAGGTCGAAAAAATCATTGTGAAAATCGAAATAATTCGAACTTTCGGGCTGGCATTGGCAATTTCCGTTCTGCCGACCGTCTCAGTCTATCCGGGCAACTTGGTTCGGGCAGGCCAGCGTGATTGATGGGATACGATCAAGATCCACCGCCCACGGATCAGCTTTTGATCGATGCAGCTGAGAGCAACTAGCTTTGCAGGAAGTAAGACAGCGGGCCTGTATCAGTGCGAACGCGCTGAGGCGACGGCGTTTGCCGGATTGCCCGAGGCAACTGAGCTTTATCAACCGTTCTTCAACGACCGAAATCAGTATGCAGTGAGGGTTGCCGTGTGCACTATTGACACACCAGCATATCCATCGGCTTCTTGCCAATGTCTGGACTGCTCACAATTTTCTCCAAGGGTAGGTATGCCAACCCCTAAACGGTCAGCTCAAAAGGAGGGCTCGGAATATCGGGTAGAAGTTCTGTTCAACCTTGGCATTATCGGTCAGGTTAAAGGCTGGCCTTATCGGATTGCTCCGAGGTAGTGCGCGCCTAGGAAGATAGCGCACCTCATCTTTTCGATAGATCGCTCGAGAGCTACTCCTGCGTGGTCGGTTCAAAGAGGCTTATTGGAGGTCCAACTTGGTTTCCAGCAATCAGAGTGAGTACCGACAAGCCATTGATCATTTCGCCGAGACTATCTCGACGGTCAGGCCCGCTCGGTCGTCAAGCTTAGATTACAGGAGTCGCCTATTTGTCAGAGCGTTGAGACGAGAAGCGATTCATCATCCCATAGTTGTGTATCTCATACTATTTTCCATCGGAATAGGTTGCGCATATGCGAGCCGATTTTTCTCCGACAGCCCTGCCCTACGCAGTCCAACCTTTTACCTTGGTGTTCCGGCTATTCTGCTAGGCGCTTACCAAGCGTGGCTGACCTCAATCATAAAACAAGCTGACCAGATGAAGGACTATCTGGGCCGCCTATTCTCAGATGAGGCATTCAGAACTTGGTATGAACTCTTTTACAATTATCCAAATGGGCTCTTCGACAAGCTTGATGCGCTTCCGCCAGCCGATCGCGAGAAAGCACTCGAAGATGAGAACCGAATGAGAAAAGCAGGAACTCGACGATGGCATCCTCGCCATTTTTGGGGCACGCAAGAGGAGGGCATGGTCGACGCGCTTCTGAGCCAGCTCAACGTTTTGGGTGATTATTATGAACGAGGGATGCTTTCCGTTGAGGAAATCGGCGGTGTAGCGGAGTTTTATTTGTTGGGAGTCCTTAACTGCCATGCGTTTCAAGCATACATACATCTCCTGCGGCAGGGTTTTCGAGGCGAGACGAAGGAGTTTCCGCTCGAACCTGACATTGATGGAATCATGAAGACGGCAAATCGTCGGAAGCTAGGTTCGCCGCCATACCGGCACCTCTGTGTGCTTCTTCGGGACTTGGAAAAATTCAGGAAGCCCGACGAAATTGAAATTTACAAGCTTCTTGATAAAGTTTGCGGAAAAGCGATGAGGTTGCAATCGTGACAAACCAGATCGAGAGTGTACCGAAGGCGGCGCGCGAGGCTGCAGCGGCTCTCATACGCCAACAAGATAGGGTTCCGCAAAGCCCTCTTCGTCGGCTAAAAGACGGTAGAGTTGAGCTATGCGCCGCAGCCGCGCTCATCATCGCCAACACAGTTGGCAACGAGAACCGTGAGGCGTTGATCACTCGGTTCGCTGAAGAAGGTCGTGAGGCTGTTATTGAATCCTTCGCTCGCCTGCAGTGGCCGAAGGAGCTCGGGAGTCGGCTACTCCAAACAAACGACGCTTTCGACGAGGAAGACCGCAAGACCCAGGTTCTCGCACTCTTCGATGGATCAGCAGAATCGTTGTGAGCGCCGCTCCCTAACGGGTCACTCGCGCAATCTGAAAAAATAGGCGCGCGCCATTCCGATGAAGTGCAAGAGCCTCTCAGGTCACCTAGAGAAGGCCAGCGCCAGCATGGTTCCTGAAGAGCTCCGCCTCTTGGACGTAGCCGCGCAGCGTCTCGACTGACTTGTGCCGGCTGACATCCATCATGCGGAAGATCGACTTCCCGGCGGCAGCCGCGGACGTAAGGAAGCCTCGCCCGAGCGAGTGGCCGGAAAACTGCCTTTCATCCAGGCCGCTCGGCAAGCATGGACTTTGACGATGTTGGCGGCTGATCGATCCGTGAGCCGCACTCTGCTCACCGTTCCGGCTTTGTTGATCGGTCGAAAAACGGGGCCAGAGGTGATGCCGGAAGCATCGAGCCAATTCCGGACAGCGGCGACGGGACAAGCGACGGATCCCCGGGCGATGGCTATATATGTGCCTTTCGGCGTCCTGATCGGTCTTCGAGCGTGCGATGAAGACTCGCAGCCCTTCTGCGGCAACCTCCAAATGCTCCACGTCGAGCGCGACGAGCTCGGAACGGCGGAAAGCGCCCCCGAAGCCCAACAGCAGCAGTGCGCGGTCGCGCTTGCCCGTCAGAGTGTCGGGGCAAGTCTCGACCATGGCCTTAATGCGCGTCACAATGGCAGGCGCTTCCTTAACCTTGGCGGCGCCAAGGGTGCGCCGGATGCCTCGGAGCGTGACTTTGACGGCCTCAGCGTCACTCGGGGCTAGCAGGGAGGCCAGCTTGTGGGCGTAGCGGACCGCTGCCACGCGCCGGCTGAGTGTCGAGACCATGGCGCCTGCGGCTGCACCGTACGCCAGATATGCGGCGAGCGTCTCGGGGCTCGCTGGGAGCGAGCCAACACCCCTTGCCTCGGCACCAGGCGCGGAATAGGCGGAAGTCGGTCTCATAGGCTTTGCGGGTTGCTGGCGCCTTCTCAGCCTTCGCGAATGCGACGGCGGCGGCCAACTCGGGAGCGATGGTGGCCGGGAGGGTGCAGGCCTTGCCAAGGGCCGGAAGGCTGCTCATCTCTGAGTTCCTTCGAGGACTTTTTCAGCGGAGCGATCCCGTTCAACATTAGGCTCGGCCAGGGCGCGATGATTTTCGGCGGCTCCCTTCAGAACCTTCCAGAAGCCCGAGTCCGCGGCTTCGAGCTCGAAAAGTATCTGCACGAGCCTCTGAGACGACGGAATTCGCAAAACGCCTCCGTTCGCTTAGCGTGGACGGGTTGTTGGCAGATCTTCGGCATCGTCGGGTGCGATCGTCGGATCCGCCAAATTGTAACCGAAGCCTTCGTAAACGAACGCGGTGCGGATCAATTCGCAGTCCCGCTCGCTGACGCCAACCTGCCGGCAGACCCGATACCAGGATTCCCTGATGATCGCTTTCATGCCGTCGACGATTGCCGTCGCGTCTTCTTTGGACAAGAGAAAACGTTCGCATTGCGACAGCAAATTAAGCCGGTTGGCGTATCGTCCCCAGTTGCCAAAAGCCATCGCCAGATCTCGGCGTTCCAAGGCAATCATCGGGTTCGGCGTGAGGTCGTATGCCGGTGACAGCGACCAGGCCGAATCCTTTGCCAAAATGGCATGGTTGCGTGGATGATCGTCGGTGTTGGAGATGAGAGCATTGAAGCACACCCGCCGAAACAGCTCTGGCAGATCCTTCGACTGACTTCCGGATGCGGCTCGTCGGATTTCGTCGGCCAGCAGAAGATACGACCATTTTTGGCGCTTATCGACCGTATCGGGCGTGTCATCGGCATCGAGCAGCGTCAAGGCGCTCACCATCCTGCTGCGGAGGTAGCCTTTGTCGGCCTTATTCCGATCGAACCGCTTGATCAAGACAACATCCTTGTCGCCGATCGTAGTCATTTGGCTCTCCGCGCACGAGATGCCGCACTCGCGAGCAAGGGTCAGCATGGCGTGTTCGACCCGGGGGGTGTTCCATCGATCATCGCGATGCGGGAATTTCGCGAGCCAAAGCGCATCCTCGTCCTCGACGGTAGCCTTCGGCCGTGCGCCTCCCATCGAGGTGCCCGCGCGCATCAACGCCTCAGCCTGTTCGGCGTCAGCACCTGCTGGTGCTGGTGCTGCTGGATCCTTTTCAGCGGAGACGATCTGTTCAGCCACTTCGATCAACCGCGCCAAATCCAGCGTTTTGTTGAACGCACGAACAGGTGCCGGCGGTTGCACGTTAAGACCGAAGCCCAAGGCGCCGGCGCGATCATCGGGTGAATTGAGTAGGTATTGAATTTCGTTCGGCGAGGGATCGCCCAAACGAGTTTCGATCAGCTTCCGGCCCCAGGCGTCGGGAGAGCTGTCCCGCAGCGCTCCAAAATTGCCGCGCAGCTTCATTGTCCGGAACGGGGGGACTTGAATCTTGAGCTCAACCGGGTCGAACTCGACGCGATCCTTTCGCTCAAGGTAGCTGCGGCCATAGACGAATTGTCCAACGGCAGCACCTTGGCGTGTCGTGTCGAGCTGGTACCGCCCCGCTGTAACCGGCTCGGTCTGGCCGGGCAGCGTGATGTAGACGAAACACTCCTCAGAAGGCATTGCTTGGTCCTCCCCCCTGTCGCGCACGTTCGCGCTCATCGAGGCCGCTCAGAGCAAGCCCCTCCTCATCGTTCTTCGGGTTGGCAACGTCAGCCAGCGACGCGAGCAGGTTCATCGCCCACAGCATGCCGACATACACGCCGGCACTGGTGCTCAATTTACCGTTTTCGGCGTCCGCGATGACGTGACGGTCTACCCCCAGCTTGGCAGCCACCTCCGCATGGCTCAGGTTGCGGCGCAAGCGTGCGGTCCGAAGGTTGTTCCCCAGGCGCCTGATCGCATCCTGAACGGCTGAAGGGGGCGCGCTGATTAACTGGCTACGAGGAGGCATGGCGTCTTAAGGCTCCCTTAAAAGGCTTTTTGGCGCCTTATGGTCCCCATCTTTTATAAAGCTCGCCGTCATGTTTTGCAAGCGCTTGGCGCCTTAACCTACCACAAACTTAGATAGTGGCGCCTAAAGGCACCAATATCGTCAATTTCCCAGCCTAATCAATTGTTTGATCATCAGCGGGACCATCGCGTTCGATGTGCCCGCCTCACGCGTCACTGCGGCGGACTGGAGACCCGTAAGCTAACCTCGCAGACTCTTGAGTGCTTCGTCGACAGCAGTCGCGCGGGCGCCGAAAACGGAGGCGGCGGACGCCGCCATGGAGCGGACCCGCTCGCGCCCTGCGCCAACTCAAGGATGACCTGAACACGGCTCCGAGCCAAAGGCACCATGGTTGCTTGGGCTGGGAATACGTCGGTGTGTTCCGGGTCGACCGCGCGAAGTCTCGTTTTGTGTTGCTCGATCAGCATGTCAAGAACGATCGCAACCTGCTGGTCAAGGCGGTCAATAGCCTCGCACGCGGCCGACGGGACGACGGTGATTGCACTCCGGAACGCGTTCTCGTTAACCGCGGGCTCGCGCGGCGCGTTGATCCTGGCCAGATTGAAATTACCCCGACTGGGCGCGTCGAACTCGCCAGGGCCGAGCCAGGTCAATTCGGCGTCCTTGATGCCATCGGCGGCGCCGCTGGAAAGGCGCTCATCAGATGGACCGCGAGGCCCGTGGGAAGTTCTTTCGAGTCGGAGATCGCGACCATGCGCCTTGCCGCCACGGATCAATCCGACCGCAATCGCGGATGGTGCTGGCATGTGTCCGTTGATCATGATTACGGTCGCGACCAAATCCAGCGCGGTGGGCACAAGGCTTCATCTGACGAGGCGAAAGCCGCGGCCATTGCGTGGGCCCCCGCAGCTTCTGCGAGATCAGCTTAGCCGCTCTCTCCGCCACGGAAGGCGCCTTGGCGTGACGCGCAAACAACTCTTGGCAGCGGCTGGGTACAAGGTCGCCACCTGAGGCCGAGTTCAAGGCGGCGGAGGATGTACCCGCTGGCGTGCGCCTCGTCGCCATCGCGACATGCCGCCTTGGGCCGAGACTTCGTGATTTATGATCCCGCTGGCGGTGATGACGGCTTGCTGCTGATTGACGTCGACCGCGAGCAGATCATTGGCGAGACAGTCGAGCACCTCGGCCGCTTGGCTGCCGCTGCAGAGCGTCCGCCAGTGCAAGGAGCGCTGTTCTGATGGGCCGGCAGGCTAGGACGCGCACCGGTGAACACACCTCACGCCTCGATGCCCGTCGCGAGCGTCGGTTGCCTGCGCGCCAATATCCGTCCGCGCCAAAGAAGATCATTGGTGTCACATCTTCTATGGTCTTGGCATTCCATGATCCTGGGACCGCCACCCGTAACCAGCAGATATTGCTCCCGCGCAGGTTCGTGCGCGAGGTGCCATTTTCTTGTAAGCTCGGTGGCCCCGAGGGACGTTGTGGCCGCCCAACCGCGATCAGAGGTCTTAATCCTCGACGAGGCGAACGCCTCTCTCGACTCCGTCGCCGAGGCATTTGTCATAC
The DNA here is from genome assembly GCF_000296215.2 of Bradyrhizobium sp. CCGE-LA001. NCBI lineage: Bacteria > Pseudomonadati > Pseudomonadota > Alphaproteobacteria > Hyphomicrobiales > Nitrobacteraceae > Bradyrhizobium > Bradyrhizobium sp. CCGE-LA001. The sequence goes on from NZ_CP013949.1 coordinate 6,606,830, forward strand.
GGGCGATTGAGGAACTGCGTCTGGCCGGCAAGATCATCGTGGTTATCTCTCATCGACCAACACGATTTGCGGAGCCGATAAGATCGTCGTGTTGGATAAGGGACGTGTTGTTGCGGAGGGAAGGCATGCTGATCTGTTGACGGCTGAAGGCGCTTACGCTCGCTTGTGGCGGGCGCAGAGCGGATTCAGTTAGGCGCTCGTGAATCACCCTGGCGGCGGCAACGGCAGCAGCTAATCCTTGAACACGGGATCTCACGGATCGACTCCGCGCCGCCCGGCCATCGAATGAATTTTTGAGCTCGGCGACCGGCAGGTTGGTCTCCAGGTCGAAATCGCGCCCATCATTGCCGGCGCCGAGCGATATTCGACCCAGTCGCCCGGTTCGAGGATGTGCGGAAGGCAAAGCAGGACGTCGAGCGCATGGATGGTCCATTGATCTACCCGGCCAGGCGTTTCATCTCGGCGTCATGCGCCCGCCTGAGGGGCGAAACGAAGGCGACCAATCCGATTGTAGTTGATCACCGCCGGGTCGGCGCCGATCACCGGAAGTCGGCTGACTACGTAATGCACGACCTTGTCCATTCCTAGCTCCTGTTTCAGCGGATGTAGGGCGCGCCGATAAACCGTTGCGAAGTTTCGCAGCCGAAAATATCCTTCTTCGATCTAGCGGCTCCATGGCGGGCATTCTGAACTGGTCGCCCCGCAGCTCGGCTATCACGTGGATTGATGCCCGCTCCGGTTCGAGAAAATAGTCAGTGAGGCGCGGCCGCGCAGCACCGCGACGAGATCGATGGTCTCGGCGATCAGCGCTTTGAGAACGGTGAGGAGGGCTTCCTGGATGAGCTGCTCGAGGCGGCGAAGCACGCCCAGCGCCGAGCCGGCGTGAATCATTCCGGTTCCGCCGGGATGCCCCATGCCCCAGGCTTTGAGCAGCTCCAAGGCTTCGCTGCTGCGGACTTCGCCAATTTGAATTCGGTTGAGGCACAGGGGCGAGCGGACCAGATCAGACAGGGTCGCGACGCAACGTTCCTTGGTGCGCAGAGCGACCGGGTTCCGCGCGCGGCATTGCAGCTCACACGTATCCTCGATTAGGAACACGCGATCGGCGGTGCCGGCGATCTCTCGGCCAGCAATGCGTTCGTCAGGGTGGTCTTGCCGGTCAAGGCGCCGCCGGCCACCAGGATGTTCCTGCGGGCGGACGGCTTCGTGGAGCACGTCTGCTTTTCCCGCCGTCAAGCAGCGGAAAAAAACCTGCCTCGACTGGATGCGGCCATGGACCTTCTCGCGCCAGCTCTGGTGGGGTCATCGCGTCCCGGCATGAATCCAGAGCGGGGCTTTCAAGCCTCGTCAAGCGACTTGATGATCAAGGTCGCACCGACGATCAGCAACTTTCGAACTCGGTTCCCGCGCTTTGATATCGCCCCAAAGCCGCTGCGTTGCATACCGACAACGAAAACCTCGTCCCGCGGAGTGGGTCGATTGTCAGTTCGGCAACGAAATGTCACTAAGTGGACGATACGCACGGTCAGAAAAAGCGAAAATCAGCAATCTTCAATTCGGCACGCCGCTTGCCTTGTTGACAGCGTCGGCACTTGTGAGCCCGTGATGGATGATTTGGCGACTTTGAGCAAAGGCAGGGAGACTCGCTGTGTCGCGAACTGACGTAGAGCGATTCGTCAACGATCTCGGGAACGAGGGTGGCCTGCTTGAACGCATAAAACCGATCGCTACCGGCCTTGCATCGATTGTCGCGATCGGAAAGAGCCTCGGCTACAGCTTCACACTTGATGAAGCTAAAAGCTGCATTCGAGCCCGACAGAAGCTGACGACTAAACGGCTCGCCGGTGGCACTTTTTATTCGAGTGATCCGATCTCGACCGGCGCTGTGCAGGCCCTTGCGCAGGTGGCCACGAGCGGCGCGCAAGCCGCGGAACCGGCCTCTGACCACGCCACGGCAGTTGAGCCCGTTGCAGTTGTTGTGGTTGTTATTGTTGCGGTCGCGGCCGAGGTCTGACCTGCCCTTCGCTCTGACCGCATCGGCTGGTTGCTGAAGCAAGCGATGAAGTTCGATGAGAACATGAAGTAAGCCTCGTCAAATGACACACGCTGCCGCCGAACACTACCGACAGATTTTTGACCTACGCACCCCGGAGCAACTGCGCACCCTGTCGCACCTCAAACGCTTCATGGAGCGCTTAGTCGGTGACGTGGAGTTCCGCAGGGCGCTTGCGGAGGCAACCGCCACGCCTCGAGCGGTAACAGAGCGGTACGGGATCAAAGTGGATCCGACGGAGGTGCTGCCGCTCTGGCGCGGTGGCTACCAACGATACCGCTTCAAGCCAGAGTCTGCGCCGTGGCCGCTGGCTGTCATGTGGGATGAGTACCTCCGCGAGATGATGCGTCACCGCGACCTCTTGCGCGACGAAGGCGAGATGTCAACGATCAATCCTCGCTTTCATGCTTGGCGCGAAAGGCAAATCCGGCGCTGCAATGACCAATTGGGCGTGTCGGCGGCGGCGCTCACGCACCCCATAATCGCTTTCGAGCTAAGCGAAGGCTGCACCGTTGGCTGTTGGTTCTGCGGCCTCTCGGCCGATCGCTTCAAAGGCTATTACGACTATAGCAAAGAGCATGCAGCGCTTTGGCGGGGCGTGGTTGGTGTCGCGAGCGAAATGTTTGGTTCGGCAGTCCGCACGGGCTTCTGCTACTGGGCCACAGATCCTATGGACAACCCACACTACGACCGCTTTCTGTTCGACTACTATCAGATTACGGGGGCGTTACCACAAACAACAACGGCAGCCCCACTCAAGGATCGGGCACTCACCAGCCGCGTGCTCGGGCTCTTCAATCTATATCGCACGACGACGAATCGTTTCTCCGTGCTGAGTACGGCACATCTCAATCAGATTCACACGGCGTTTTCGCCTGAGGAGTTGCTAGGAGTCGAACTCATCCTGCAGGGCAACGAGGCGCTGACGGCAAAGGCCATGGCCGGGCGCGCACGCGAGCGGAAGGAGAAGCTCAGGGGCGCTAACAAGGACCGTGCAATCGCCTTTCTGGAACGCAGTCACACGACAATCGCCTGTGTTTCCGGCTTCCTCGTAAATATGCGGCAGGGGCGTTTACGACTGGTGACTCCGGTGCCGGGTAGCGAGCGCTGGCCTCTCGGGTACCGCATTCTGGGCGAACGCTTCTTCAGCACGCCTGACGGGTTCCGGGGCGGGCTGCAGAGCATGATCGAACAGCATATGCTCGAGAGCCCAGCCCATGATCTGCCAATCCGCTTCCGCAGCGACCTGCAATACGAGGCAGGGAACCGGTACTTTCATCTTCGCTCACGCAACATAGAACACCGCGTTCTCGACGACATCGCCCCGATTTCCGTTGGCCGTTTGATCGCGGACGGCAACTGCACAATGTCGGAGCTGGTTATTCGGGCCGCAGCTGACGGAAAGACCCTCCTTGGGGTCGCCGACTTGCTTGATCAGTTGTACGGGGCCGGCCTGATCGAAGAAGACCTCGACGATCGCTTCATCTGGCAGACCGGTGACTGGACGACGAGCCGCCTCGAAGGAGTCAAACACGCGGGCTCCCGCACGGGTGCAGACTGTGCCGATTCGCATTGAGGTACTACTTAGCCTCAAGCTACGGCAGCATCCCACATCCAACAGTGCTGAGCGCGATGACAAGCCGCTCCGCATCCACGGTCCGTGGCTTCGTGGCGTGCACAACCGGCGTGACCACAGAAGCCCAGTGGGACTTCCGCGCTTGCGGCTTCGAGCCAAGCCCTCATTTGCGTGCATCAGCGGTGCACGACTGGACGCACGCTGTTCAGTCAAGAATGGCTTGCCCCGTCCAGTCGTCAATCAAATGGTTCTGCCAGACGACAGTGCCGCTGGTTCCGGAGAGGTCGTCGCTCTTGTGGCGCGCCATTGCAACTTGCATTGGCGGTGATCCTGGTAGCGAACGACGACGCACCTGAAACTTTGATAGGTCCATGTGAATGACGACTTCAATCCGTTCATCGATGATGAAAAACAACGAGTCGCACTCCAGCGTGGCGCCGCTCAATCTCAAGACCGAGCTGCGGGTAGGCAATTATTCACCGCTCGGCTCCAACACTCTCTGCTTGTTCATGCGGTCCAATCGCCCGGCAACGAACGTGGCGCGGAAATCGTAGCTCGAAGCGGGCTGCGCACTAGGAATTAGTCGACTTCATGTTCACGTCTCCAGTCAGGGATTGCGCAGAAGTTCACTTTGCCGTCCGTCGCGTGAGACCATGGCAGGGCGAACGCACCTGTGCGCACATCATGAATAACGTGGTATGATTATGAGTATCGATGTACCAATCGTCCTAGTCAACATGCCTGTGTCGGCAGTCGAAAGGCCGTCGCTGGCGCTTGGTCTGCTGAAATCAGCGCTGACCCAGGCTGGAATGCAATCCACCATAGCTTATGCCAACATCTGGTTTTTAGAATACATAGGCATCGCCGACTATGGACCTCTTGAGAATTGCCCGCCAGAGGAGGCACTGGTTGATTGGCTGTTCGCGGGCATTGCTTTTCCCGGCTTCGAACGCGAACAAAACGCCTTCCTCGACCTCTATTTCAAGCGCAACCCGATACGCGCAGGCAGTGGTTTGGCCGAACGTCGTGCGAATTTCCTCAGGCTGCGCTCGCTTATCGGCGGGTTTATCGACTGGACGGCTGACAAGATACTGGAGAAGCGGCCGGCTATGGTCGGGTGCAGCTCGACCTTCACCCAGCATGTCCCATCGCTCGCGTTGCTGCGCCGGCTGAGCGAGCGCTCACCTGATCTTGTCACCCTCATGGGTGGAGCAAACTGCGAGTCGGTAATGGGGTGGAGCACTCACGCGCGTTTCCCATGGGTCGACTATGTCGTGTCGGGCGAGGCCGACGCACTGATCGGCCCGCTGTGTTGGGACATCCTCAATCGCGGCAGAGACATTCCGCCTGCTGACCTGCCATTTGGCGTTTTCGGTCCGGCGCATCGCGAGGCCAGCTATCCCGCGGCGTTGACGCGCGACTTGGTGCCCCGCGCAGTGATCGAGAGCATGCGTGACCTGCCGCTGCCGGATTTCTCGGACTATTTTGCGGAGGTCGAGGCATCGCTCTACGCCGATCGCATCCATGTCGGGCTGCCGATGGAGTTCTCTCGCGGCTGCTGGTGGGGCGAGCGCAGTCATTGCATGTTTTGCGGACTGAACGGCGGATCGATGACCTATCGCCAGAAGCCCGCGGGGCAGGCCGCAGCGGAGATGATTGAGATGTCGGCGCGCTACGGCTCGTCTCGCATCGAAGCTGTGGACAATATTATGGCCATTGACTACCTCGAAAACGCGCTGCCTCACCTCACCGCGCTACCCGAGAAGCTCGCGATCTTCTTTGAGGTCAAAGCCAATCTGAAGCGCCACGAAGTGGAGAAGCTAGCTGCTGCCGGCGTCCGCTGGATTCAACCGGGTATTGAGAGCCTGGATACTCGTGTTTTGAAGCTGATGCGCAAAGGAACGACCTCAGCGCACAATGTTCTTCTCTTGAAGTGGTGCCGTCAGTACGGCGTGCGGGTCAGTTGGAGTTTATTGTGGGGCTTTCCCGGCGAGAGTGATGTATGGTATGCGGAAATGGCCTCTTGGTTGCCGTTGCTGCATCATCTGCAGCCGGGACCTGCGGTACGCTTGAGATACCAGCGCTACAGCCCTTATCATCACACAGCCGAGAAACATGGACTGAAGCTGCTCCCCGCCGCCCCCTATCGCTACGTCTATCCGTTGTCGGAGCGCGATCTCTCGGATCAGGTATACTACTTCGAAGACAGCGAGTACAACGGTGTCGGCGGCCATTTCACAGTGCGCGACGCTCACGGCCGCCCGGGACTAAATGCCGTCGTCAAGGGCATCGATGCCTGGCTGAAAGCCTGGAGCGGGCCGACTTTGTCTATGCTGTCGATGCAGGACAACGGCGACGAAATCATAGTCGAGGACACGCGAGCCGTAGCAGTCCAGCGCGAACACCGCGTCAGAGGGATCGAGCGAGAAATTCTTCTGGCCGCGGACGAAGGGTCGCCTGAAACCCGCCTGCGGGAACGGCTGGGCGCCGCGAATGTAATGCAAGGTGAGATTGAGGCGGCAATAGCTAACATGATCGCCCGCAAACTGATCGTACGGCTTGACGCGCGACTGGTTGGGCTCGCGTTATGGCATCCATATACGCCAATCCTTCCCCCGACAGCGTTTCCTGGTGGCTATCTCGACCGACGCTCCACACCAGCGGCCCCGCCGCGCGAATAAGAAACACTGCGGTGTGCACATCGCAAGGTCTCACCCGTCGCCGGTCTCTTTCTTGGCGCTCGCACCAGTCTTGTCGCATTGTTCGCCCGCGCCTGTGAGCACAATGAACGGCGCGGAGCCCCAAGCTCCAACATATATGGTTTGAGATATCTGACCGAAGCGGAGGCGATAATCGCGCCAACCTACTAGTGGAGCCGATAAAGCTTATGCAAAGGCGTAAGATCGATCGCCCCAGATGTCTGAGGATACTTATCCTATATGATCACATCTCATCCCGATCCGTCGGGCTACCTTAGCGAGACACTGTAACGCCGCCACGAGCCAGCTCCGGCTGCTGCCGGCGGCCAACCGTCTTCGGGTCCTCCGCGTCGGATTCATCGTTCGAATTGCGCGATGACATCGCTGGGCAGTTTCGGAGAGCAATGGGCTGGGACAATTATCGGCAATGGGAGGTCGATCACGCTAGGCCGTTATCATCGGCGCGAACGTTGGACGAATTGAAGGCTAGTGACGAAGGCACTTCTTGCAGAAGCTGACTTTAGCGCAGAAGCCCCAATGCGATATTTCCTACGACGAAGTTTCGCGGTGGTTGAATGGCGTAACTGCATTGCCGCTTCGCGGCATGACTGTTCGCGGCATGAGTGTTGAGGTTTCCTTGGGAGTGACCCGTCTCTTCCCTGTCGGTCGAGAGACTACCAGAAACGAAGCTCCAATCGCTGCTAGTCGCAGAGAGGAGCCGATTGCAGCCGACCAATCCAGAGCCAGGGCCGGTGCCCCCCGAGCCATTTAGGCTTCCTCGCCCGAGCAGTAGACGTTTTGACGAGCGTATAGACGAACTAGAAAAGTATGTTGCTGACGATCGAGAAATGAAGCGAAAATTGGCAGCGGAGCAATCCGAACCTGCCCCACTCGCTCCGTTGCGCCCAACAGGAGATCGCACACCAAAGAAGAAGTAGTCGAAACACTCCGCAGGAAGCAATAACGCCGTAGACGAGAAAAACAAGCTCAGGATCGACCGATAGCAGATTCGACCTTCCCGCGGCCCTCGTCCTAGTAATCCTTAAACACCATGACCTGTGTTATAGCGGCACAAGAACGGAACAGCACGGATGGGACTGTTCGACAAACTATTCGGTAGCGCCCGTAACAGCCAACCAGCTTCCGCGAACCGTGAGCCCCCTCTCAAGAGGCGGACGAGCGGAGTTCATTTCTCCAACTGATGGCTCGATAGTACGCGCAGAGCACACTGCGTGGACGATGATTACACAGCCTCATCGTGAGGTCGTTAGAGTCTATCAGTTTCAGGGGCTGCCACCCCCAAATACGTATCGCAAGATAGAGGTTCATCGCCGACAACCAAATCAGTCGGAAATGAACCTTCGAAGCGGTTGATCTACTTCGTTGTGCAGCCGCCAATGGGAGAAGGCGGAGGATTTCTCGCTGCGACATTTGCACACACGATTCGAGTTCGAAAAACGGGGCAATTGTTCTTAGAAAAGAAGCGACTGCTACTGAAAACCAATTTTATGTCCTGCATGAGTATGCGGATTACTGCTTGGATGTACTATTTGCGGGCATACGGGCTTTGTACAAGGAGCAGAGGCCGGACGTTGGGCGGGCGCTGCGGAATCGAAAAGCCCAGTTCTTCTGATCAGTCAAAGCACTTCCGGGTTGGTGGACCCGCTCCACATGGTCGCGATTTCCTAACGCACGTGACAGCGTCGTTGCTGCTTTCGCGGCCGGATGCCGATCGCATTATATGCGGTAAGGAGCTGCTGGGGCTTTCCGACGACGTCGGCCAGGCGAGTAAGGCTCGTATGGAAGCCGCAATACCAACATATAGAGCGACAGAACGGAACGTCGCCGCAACATTGAATCTTTTCCGCAAGAGAGTTTTGCGGACCCGCGAGGTCCAGCGCGTAAGCAGCAGTCGCACGTGAGCCGTGAGCAAGAGCTGGAAGGCGCTTGGCGTCCCTCGTGATTTGTTCGCTGGGTCGGTTCATCAGGTGCCGCCGCAGCCACGGAAAGCTCAGAGGCGTGCGGTTCATCACCTTCAACCTTCAGACGGCGCTGAGAGCAGGACCTGCGACCACGTCTCAAATGGGCACACTCTGCTGAAACGCGCGTCTAGAGGTTCGAATGCAAATCATCCAAGCGATCGAGCCCCCGCTCGATGAGTGACATTGGAAGATAGCTGAAACACAAGCGGACGTGACGGCCACTTCGTGGGCCATAGCTCCGACCATTTATAAGGTGCACGTCGTGCTCGTGGCTTGCAGCTTCAATAAACCTCTCCGGATCGGTACCCGCGGTAAGCCGAACCCAGAACGAGAAGCCCCCGCTTGGCACCCTGTACCCCGGCTCGCAAATCCGGCTTCGCTGCAACAACCTATGTACGCCGTCACGCTTCGCTCGGTAGTGCTCGCGCAAGCGAGTTATGTGCGAGTCGAGCGCGCTCGATTTCAACAATCCCAAAACGACATTACTGAGAAGGGGACTTACGCCACCGTCGCGTTTGAGGTGTGCAAGCCCGTTGATGATGTCAGACTCCGCAAGCACCCAGCCCACCCGAAGTCCCGGTCCGGCAATTTTTGAGATGCTATGGACATTGACCACGTTGTTGCCCGGCGCCAACCAATGCGCTGGACCGTTATAAGGCAACTCAGAATACACAAGATCCTGCACCAAGAGAGCGCCACTGCGGGCTAGCAGTGCCGCCAGTTTGGCCACATAGTCGTACGACATCCGGTGCCCGGTTGGATTATGAAATGCCGGCATCGTGTAAAAAAGCTTCACCCGGGTGCTGGTCTGCAGGATTGCCTCCACCTCGTTCAGATCCACACCCTCTGCGGCCATACCTAGCTGGACCACGGTTGCGCCCGCGATCGAAAACATACGCAGTGCACCCAAGTAAGAGGGGTCCTCCGTCAGGACCACATCACCGGGGTCAATCCAGCCATCGGCAAGCAATTGCAGGGCCTGTGAAGCCCCTCCCGTCAGCATAACTTGGTCACGCCCCACACCGTACCTCAGTGCCAGCTTTGTACGAAGTTCGGGCAAGCCCGCCGAATCCGTATACTGCGGCAGATCGGCGGAAGCCACGCCTGTCCGTCCGTCGAACGCGTCGGGCCACGGCAGTTCTGCGAACATTACCGGGTCGGGCAGCGCGTAACCGAAATTAATACCCTTCCTCGCACTTGAGACGTCGAACGGCGCGAAACCTCGAGCGAGAGCGCTCCGTTTTGAAATGCGCATATTCATAGCTTCGTCATTCGGACCTTCATGATTGTCAAATTTTTCCTTGGCGAAAGCGCTTTTTGTACTCCAAGGCAAAGCTTGCAGGTATTGGCGCGCCAAAATGAGGCAGGTCCACCGACGCCCTTGGCTGGGCTGCTACAGCTGACCTCTCGAGGGACGGCGCCCACGCCTCGCCAAAGTAGTGCCGGCCGTAGCCCATCGCGAGCTCAGGTATTACGGGATAGAGTAAGCTCAGGAACAGCGAGATCTGGACAGAATTCCATGTCTCATTCTCTGCATTTGAGAAGCCAACTAGCTCGAAATACCTCTCGATGATATCAAGGGCATCCCAGAAGCGAAGGGCGGTGACCGCGTCGGCGTAATCATCAGCGAAGCGGCGGCATTTCGGGGAGAGTTCGGTGCTCTCTGCGGTGCCTGCGCTTTCTGCACATCGCCGTAACGCATCCTCCCAGACCCGAATGCGTGAGGCTGCCGACATGAGCACATCGAGATCGAAATGGTTTGCGTCGGTTCCAAACGGCTTGGCCACCCGTGCCAGTGCATAACGGAGTACGTTTGGGCCCACCGCGCGCGCCACCTCATCGGCCCAAAGAGCATGATCACGACTGGTGGAAAACTTCTCGCCCTCAAGCTTGTAGAAATCTTGAACGGAGTTATTTTTTGGAATTGGGTAACCGCGCGCGAGCTGAGCGCCGGCCACACCCAGCGTGTAATAGAAGCGATTATCTTGTCCCATAAAGAAGAGAAGCTCGCTGTTCTCGTCGTGCAACGTCGCGTTCGCATCCAGACCTGAGCGGGTGCATAGCTCGCGAATTCCGGTGTCGAAGCACCAGAGGCCCTCAAACCATGGAAGCAGCGTTTGGCCGACCAGAGACTCAGGCTCTTTGATCTCCACTCCGTGCTTAAAATGGCGAGTCATCGGCAAACCACCGACTTCGCGGCGTAGCCAAGCACGCGCCTTGGAGCGTATCGGCTCGGACCATGCGCACTCTCCAAGGGCTTCGTCTAGTTGGCCAGCGAGACGTGGCATATCGAACATGGCCTGCGCGATGGGTCTTAGCACAAGATCGCGGCCACAGCGTGCGTGCCGTGCTTCACGGATTGTGTCGTGCTGAAGAGCCAGCCCACAGTTCTCACACAGGTTGCTATCGCAAGGCGATGAGCAAGCCGGGCATCGACCAGTTGCAAGCGAGTCCGCAACGAGCTCATTGCAATGTTCGCAATACAGTTGGACGCCTGGCCGCACGTCGACGTAGCCGGCCACTTGCAGCTCGCGAAATATCGCTAGCGCATTTTCCTTGTGAATTGCGCTAGACGTTCGCACGAACACATCAGGCGTAATTTGCACGGCGCGCAGGCACTCCAAGATCTGCTGAACATATTGTTCTGCGACCTCGCCAAAGGATCGGCCGAGCCTTCGTGCCGCTTCGAGCGTATGTGTGCCGTGCTCGTCCGAGCCAGTGATGTAGTAGGCCCGATGGCCAGCCATGCGTTGAAAGCGAACGAAAATATCCGCGAGTAAATACACACCGCCGATGTGGCCGAGATGTAGTTTGCCGTTAGGACAAGGCGGCGCGGGACAGACAAAATAGGTGCGCACGTCAATCCCACCAAATCGAGATAAATTTGAGAGCGCTGTCTTGGCTGATATTGCGGATAGTGTGCGTCTGGTGTGGCGACATGTAACACAAGGTCGTTTCGCTGACATCGCGGACCTGACCGTCGACTTCGAATTCTCCCCGTCCAGAGATCAGCAGCCACAGTTCGTGCTCCTGATGATCGTGCGGGTCGACCGCATCGCCTGGAGCGAGTTCCACGATTGAAGCCCCAAATGCTGTGCTGATCCCCTCCGGGAGATGCTCCAAAAGGCGCCAGACCAGAACGCCGTATTCGGTTCGCATTAGAGAATGGTCGGCCCGCATCGTGTACACGCTGGTCATCCTCGGACGTGGCTATCAATTGCGATAGAATATGCCATTGGGACGCTTTAGGTTTTCAAGATCCGCCACAGCGTCCTCTGGTGGGTTGTAGGCGCGCTTCATGCGGTTGTACTCGGCGCGGGTCGGACCTCCAGTGGATGCGCGCTGGAATACCAAGTGAATCGCGCGGCGAGACCGATCGCTCTTGTTTGGCAAGGAGTAATGGGGCGCATAATCGTCGAAAATCAAAACGTCGCCAGCTTTCAATCGCACCGGCTCCCATGTGAAGGTCTCGGCGATCTCTGGGGCAAGCACGCCGCCAGCATCCATCGGCAACATTCCTTCCTTGTGGCGAGCTGGCGTGAAAAACAGCCCACCGTTACCCGGGTCGGAGTCGTCCACGGCAATTGATGCAATTGCGTGGACCATGCGTTCGGGTATCTTGTGTGGGACATGATAGATGTCCTGATGAGGGCGGTATCCGCCGCTGTCCGGATACTTGAAGATCAGGAGTTCCTTCAACATCCGTGTCTTCTCATTCAAGAGTGTCTCGACCGCCGTACGAATGCGGCCATCTGCTAGAAGCGCCTCCCGTAGAGGGGCATGGTAGTCTAAGAAGTTCTCGGCCTTGGAGATAATCTTCCGGCTGTCACTCGTCTTCTCGAACCACAACATCCACTTGTCGGAGCTTACATCCCAACGTGCAACTTCCTCAACGTAACGAGAAATCTTGTTGCGGGTGGCTGGATTGAAGAACTTTGCCAATCGAAGGTATCCATCGTGATGCCATTTCGATTGTTGCGCCTCAGTCAGCATGTGTGAGCTCCTTCCTAAGATGAGACGGATCGGTTGTTCTTTGTTCGAGGCGGGTTGCTAGCACTGCATTTAAAGCGGTCGCGCCCAATAAGCTCAGCAACATCACGTCAGGGCCGAATCCAAGGACCAGCTGCCCTCCGACCATGGGAAAGCCGAAGAGACCGAGGAAGTATGCGAGGGTAAAGATCTGCGAGGTCGTAGGCACGGAGACGCCGTGCTCGCCGGCGAGATTGACCGCTATCGTGTTCAAGGTTGAATAACTTAACCCGTAGCCGGCGGCAAAAAGGACGGTAGCTACAATATAGAGCGAGGTGCTGCCACCGTTGAGAAGGAACAGCACTAGGGAGGCAGCGGTCATTAGGATGAGAGCGAACGCCAGTCGGCGTAACGGCAGGCTGCCTATGAGGTGAGCGACTGAGAAGCGCAGCACCACGCTCGTTGAAGTAAAAACGAGAAAGAACAGATCGGAATTCAAGTGATGAGATGCGGAATACGCGCTCTGATATGTGGACAGCCCCGCGAATATGCAGGCTGAAATCGCAATCATGGCGACGGGGAGTGCCGTGCATTTCTGAAGCAGTGTCGTGGTAGCGGCTAGTGTAATTGCGATATCGGGCATAGCCTGGGCAGATAGCCTCGACATCGCGCGTCTGGTAAGGTCTACGCAGACGGCGGCGAGCAGGCACGCAATCGCAAGCACCGTGTAGATCGTGGCCAACGAACCAGTGTATCTTGCGAGCAAGTGACCAAGTGGGGCAGCTAGGCCAAGCCCAGCCATTTGTGACCCCGATAAAAACGTCAAATACTGAATACGTGCTGACGGCCGCAGATGGCGGATGAGCTGCAGCGGCGCCAGAATGAAGAACACGGACCAAGCAGCGCCCACCAGGAGTCCTCCACCATACGCTGCTCGCGTATCGATGGTAGCGCCGGCAAAGGCCAGCATGGCTAACGCCATAAACAGCGATGCGACGGTCAACGTGGGTAATAGGCCTATCCGCCTTGACAGCCACCCTGCCAAGTAACAGCAAACGAGAGTCGTAGCCATGCCACTGGAAATGATATGACCCGCGGCACGACTGTCCGTTTCAAGCGCATCCATGTAGTCCGGCAATAGAAAACTAGTGCCGTAAGCTGCTGCTACGACAGTGGAGGCAATCAAAAATGGGACAAAGGCGCGGTAGTCGAGCGTGCTCGAAAGCAGCTCCGCGGTGATGACCGTTCCATCCGCAGTGCGGCCTCGCAGCGGCGAGGCAGAGCCACCGTTCATGTGCCACCCAATACGTGTCGGGTTGATTGCATCGCAACTACACCGGCGTCTCGTTTAGAGGTATCCAAAGGTGCGCACCCCAGAATCATCTGCCTGTCGGATGTATTCAAATAGAACGGTCGGCCGAGGAGGCTGTTGATAATTTGGCTGTTGCGGTACGCGACCAAAGATAGGTTGGCGCTCTGTAATCCGTGTTGCACGCGGCTCTGATTTTGTAGGTATATTGGTCCTGGCATGTGCCGACCGAAGCGGACTGCGTAGTCCGGCCCCAGCACGGGTAGCCCACCTTCCTTACACGCCCCCTCGAGGAGGGCCTCCAAGAAAGGCGGCATACGTGGCTGGAACCCTGTAGCAAGCACTATACGATCGACGACAACGCTGCTACTTCGTTGCGTTGCAATCTCATCTAGATCCACTCGCCAGCGCTTGTTGTGGGACGTGATGTCTTTCACCACTGCGCTGGACAACACACGAAAACGGTCGGCCAGCGTGCGATCCACGCTGCGATCGTACAGCATCTCATAAAGCCGGTTGCATAAATCGGCAGAAATGCCGTCGCTCGTAAGCATCTCGCCCTCGACTATGTCCCGGCGTTGCTGAAGCGGCAAAGCGTGAAAGCGGCGGCTATAGGCCGGCGTGTAAGCCTCATTCACAAAGCTGTTGTCGTCCATGGAGAACAAGTTTGAGCGCGACGTTACCCATGTAATCTGGGTGGATACAGAACGACCAAGAATGTCCTCGATAATCTCAGCCCCGCTCTGACCGCCTCCCACTACGAGCACATGCTCAGCTGCATGCGGTAGCTGCCGATCGAGATAATCGGCCGCATGGTAGACGGTTTCAGATGACAAAGATCTGGCACAGTCGGGGATTTTGGGCTCTACGCCAACGCCCACAACGATAGCACGCGTCAGAAATGTGGTTGCATTCGTGCTGATACGATAGCCATCCCTGAACGGAACAACATTTGTGACGTCCTCTGAGAACCGGAGAGTATTGAGCCGCCCTGCGACCCACCGGTAATACTCGATGAACTCCTGCCGAGACGTTGAAGCATTGCGCTTGTTGACAAAGCTGTAGAGCCGGCCATGCAGTGCCAAATAGTTGAGAAATGAGTGTGGGCTCGTAGGATCGACCAGGGTCACGCAATCCTTGAGCGGCGACACCTGTAGGCGACTGTTCGGCAGCCTAAGCCCTGGATGCCAGAAAAATGTGTCTCGCTTGTCTAGAAAAAGTGCACGGAGCGGAGTTGGTTCAATAAGCGCTGCAAGACTGAGGTTAAATGGGCCGATCCCAATTCCAATAACATCCAGCATTTCCACAGAAGTCTCTTTGAGCTCGCGCAAGTTTTTGGTCTCGGGGCTCGCGCAGATTCTGTCTGGGTCCGGATTCTGCCCTTCATGACTGAGGCACGCTTTTGTGACTTGGGTCGGGGCAGCGGCTTGGCCTGTAGCCGCAGGAGACGTGATGGATTGCGCATCCGCAATAGCCGCGTCGTGCAACCCGTCTGCTGGAATCGGCGACCATCTCATCGGTGCAAAGTCCGCTTGCAACCATCTTCCCCGTCCCCACCCGGCGGTCTCTGCTCATTAGCAACCGCCGTGCCAGCGACAAAATCTCGACTGCGCCTTGTTGGACAGAAGAACATGCCGACGCACAGCGTTTCGTGCGGAGTTGCTCCGGCAGCTCTGTCATATTTGCGACATTGAGGTGGTAATCGGACATTCAGGTACGGAATACGAAGCGCGCGTATCCATAGCTGAGGAAGCTGATTGGAAGCGCAGCTCGGCGTATTCCGCCGCGGTCTCGTTACGGTGAGCGCCTCATCGAAGTCTGGCTCATGGGCGGGCAAGGTGAACATCCATAGCGCTTTTTGCCCATTGGCAGCGCGGCGCTCTCGTTTTTCATTTTGACGAGCCAACGCTTGCGGCCGCCTGTCGGCATACCGGCATCATTCATGAACAAGGTTGCGGCCTGGTCATCGCCCCGCAGGCTAACAGCCCTGCACGGTGAGGAGTTCTGGTCGGGCCAATCGAGACCTAGCTCATCCCTCGCCCTT
Source organism: Bradyrhizobium sp. CCGE-LA001 (assembly GCF_000296215.2). NCBI lineage: Bacteria > Pseudomonadati > Pseudomonadota > Alphaproteobacteria > Hyphomicrobiales > Nitrobacteraceae > Bradyrhizobium > Bradyrhizobium sp. CCGE-LA001. Next base: position 6,622,462 of record NZ_CP013949.1, read on the forward strand.
AGGCGCGACAACGCTGCGAGCGTCGTCTTGGCCATCGGGCCCAAGCAATCGACTTATGGCGGGCAGATATGGAATCGAATTGCGCCGCGAGCGATTTCTTCCTTAGGACTTTGCCGCGGAGATACTCTGCGGCGGCGGCTCATTCTTTCAATCTAAAGTCCAGGGTAAAACACCGTTGGCTTGTAGTCGCAGTTTCGCTATCGGCCTGCCTGTTCGACTATTCCGTACTGGCGCAAACGGCGAGCGTGGTTGATCTCAGTGACCGTCCTGTGGATCAGGCCAGCAGAAGACGAAAGGCTACTGGTCGCATTGAAAAGCTCCGGATTGACCGGACAATCAGCTCTCCTGCACCTGCGCCAGCTCCAACTAGTGGAGTGCCTTTTGAAAAGCGCGCTCGTGCGGGCAGAGCTGTTTGGACAAGAGCGCAAACGACCGTCGATCCCTTCGCAAGATACGACAATCTGCGTGAAAAAGGGCTGTGGTTCAACATACCTGGGCCTGCGGACACGATTGATCAGGGGGCGGGGTTGATCTAGATCGGCGCTTGCAGATATCGGCATCGGCTACATCGGTTGGACGCACAACAGCTTACAAACAACCTGCTGCCGATGCCGCCCGAAGCACTATCGCAAACCCGCTCTATATGGGCCAGAATTCCACCTTCGCGCCGGCAAACTTCATGATCGTCACCTACGATCTCAGCCGATTTGGCATTTCCGACGGACAGATTGTCCTAGGAGGCGAGCAGCAATACTCGAGGTGGGATCGTCCGGGTGCGGCGTGGCGCCGCCACCGTAGCGGTCGCCCTTCTCGTAGAGCGCGTTGACGCCGAACGAGGCGCAGTGCGCGGAGAGCGCCGCCTGCTCATCCCCCGTGAGGCCGGTGAGCCAATCCCAGAGGCCGGCCTTGTCCTTCGGCAGGCGCTCCTCCCAGGCCTTGTGGCGCGCATCGATCGCCTTGGCCGCCGGCGTGTCCTTCAGCCCCTGCGCCTGCACCGGGAAGCTGGCGTTGCGCACGAAGACCTCCATCGCCGTCCCGTAGGAGGAATAGCGGGAGAAGACGTCGAGGCAGAATTTGTGCAGCACCGCCTGAAAGGCAACCGACGGCGTGATCGCCAGCTTGTCGCGCAGCGTCAGTGTCCGCTCCGCCGTCAGTTCAGTCAGGAGGCGATCCGGCAGCGGCTTGGCCACGTCTTCATCCTCGTCCTCGGGCTCCGCAACCTGCCCACCGATGCTGATGATCGCGCGCTGGACGACCGGCGCCGTCGACTTCGCACCGTCCATATCATCTGCGGCGTCTTGTTCGCTATCGCTGCTCTGCCCCGGTTCTGCCACGGGCAGTTCGTCCTCGGGCCGGACATAGCCGCCATCGACGGACAGCCTGCTTTCGGTGTCCATGCCGACGAACACGCCCGCGCGGGCGATGTCGGCCGCCTGATAGATGACGGCTCGATCCTCGAAGGCGGCGAGCGCCGTCTCGCTCTGGCCGAGCCGCTGGTCAACCTCGTCGGGCAGCTCGCCCACGCTGTCATACTCGGCTTCGAGCCTCGCATATTCGGCGTTGAGCGCCTCGATGGTCGCCTGCTCTTCGGCGGTGAGATCAGCGGGCACACCGTCCAACTCGCGCAAACCACGAGGATGGCCGTAAGGGAAGTCGATCGCGACCTCGATCCACTTCCAGCCTTCGGCGGCGATTGTCTCGGCCTCCGCTCTAGGCTTTTCGGTAACAAGACGATCGAGCAAAGCGACATCCTGAAGCCAACCGCCGTCCTTGTGCTCGAATAGATCTCGTAGAATCCCACCACCTGCCCGCTCATAGGCGTCCAATCCGACGAAGCGCGCACGTCGGTCAGAGGCACGGGCGGTCGCTTCTGTCAGAATTCGGCGGATCTGGTAGGGTTCGTCATAGCCGGAGCGACTCATGCTTTCCCAGACCTGTTATTGCCTGGCGTGGTCGGCAGTCACGGAAGAGGCCATGAGCTGCTCGAGGGTCATGCCGTCTTTGGCATAGACGTCGTGCAGCGCGGGTGAAATGGAGGCAAGGCGCAGGCACTGCTTCACCACGTTGACCGAGGTGAAGAATGCAGCGGCAATGTCCTCCTCGGTCCGGCCCTTCTCGCGCAGCGCCTGGAACGCGCGGCACTGGTCGAGCGCATCCAGCAGAGCGCGCTGGATGTTCTCGGCGAGCGAGTCGCCCTCGGCGAGAACGTCGGTCGCGAGATCGCGCACGACGCAAAGCACTGGCGCGCTCTTGGCCAGGCGCTTCTGCTTCACCAACAGCTCCAATGCCCGTAACGGCGCCTCCCGGCCGGGATCCGAACATGCCGGTCTCACTGCGTTCGGCGCTGAGAACCGGCCGGACGTTGAGGCTTTGGAGCAAGGTACCCTGGGCGATGTCCTCGGCCAGCTCCTCGATGGAGACGCCGGCCTTCACACGACGGACGTTCGATCGACTGAGCACGAGTTTGTTGAAGGGAATGTCGCACGGAGGGGACAGCATGATTTTCTGGACGGCCTTTGCCATATCAGTTTCTCCGGAACGAGCGGCCAAGACCCTCTCTCGACCTCTCTCGACCTCCGACCCGTTCGCGGAAAACGCCGACCCTCCTCTCCCTCTCAGCGGCAGGCCGCGTCGCGAGTTGGCGTCGAGATTTCGGTATTCGGCTTTTGTTGTTCAGGGAATATCCATCTGCGAACAGGTCACCCGCCGATTCTCCGCCAATAGCGCGCTCACCACTTGCTGCAGCACTGAAACCTCTCTGTCGCCGTAGCAGAGCACATGGATATCTTTTGGAGTCGATACAGTCGATCGAATGCGCGACATCTCCTGCCACATCGTCACCGGATCCGACTTTGGGGAATAGAAGACTGCATAGTGGGCGAAAGGAAGATCGAGACCTCGCCCTCCGGTAGTACGAGTCATGAGAAGCAGACCGTTGGTGCTTTTACGAAACCGGTCGATCGCTACTTTTCTTTCATGGTCAGTCTTCTCCCCCGTGAGTTCGAACAGCGGAAGGCGCGCGGCCGCCAGGATCGGCTTCAATCCTTCCAGGAGCGTGATGGTGCGCAGAAACAGCACGCCACGCTCTCTGGCTTTCGCGCGCGCCGTCACGATCGCCTGGAGCGCATCGGTCTTTTGGCCACGCAGGAAGTAAAAGTGGTCGTCATCACGATCATCGCGCAGGATCGGAACATCTTCCAGATATGCAATCTCGTTGCGCCGGGTCTTAATCTTGCAGTCACCGAAGTCTGCTCCCAGATCCCTCGTCAGGTCTTCGAGGATATGTTGCGGCATCATCATCAGTTTGGTGATGCTGCAGAACGCCTGACGCACCGGGCTTGTAATGAAGATGGAGCGCATCGCACCCGCTCCCGAACGAAGCTGAGCCGAACGATTCGCCGCGCCTTCGCACAATTGCGGCGCGCGCCGCTCGACGTCTTTGTAGTCCACCGGACCAATTGCCTCATCGAGTCGGAGGTGGGCTTTGCCTTTCGAGACGTCGACAGCTTCAAGCAGAACGGCGACATTGCCATCGTGCACTCGGGACATCTGGATTGGTTTGAACGGAATTACCGCGGCATAACTCTGTTCGGGAACTGTAATCGCCACAGGGTTGAGCAGCTTGCCAATCAACGCTGAACGTCGCTGGGCTTTGGTCATGACTCGACGCTTTGGCTGATGCGACGAAAATCCGAGGGTTGCCGACTTGACGAGATATCGCGCCGCGGCCGGAAGCTCCCGTACCAGCCGTTGCCAGAGCTCGGCATATCGCACAGCGGTTTCTCGATCGGTCTCGTCAACGACAACGAACTGATCGAACTCGTCCACAATCACGAGATCGAAAGACGCAATCACGTCATCGGCGATGCCGCGCGCGACGGCCCCGGCGAGGATTCCAGGCGTCGAAACAAGAAGATCACTTCGCAGAATCGTCCGTCGCAGCGCTCCGGGATCGCCGGACTGGTCATCGGTCAGCCGGTCCACCATCAGGCTCTTCGCAATCCAGAGCGCCACATCGAAGTGCTGAACGACCAGGGTGCGTGACGGCACGATCAGCAGCACGCGGCTAGTGGGGCGCAATTTCTTCCAGAGCGCTGCCACAAGGCACGCGATCAGCGTTTTGCCGGTTCCGGTTGGAAGTTCAATTCCGGCGTTCCGGCCCGCGAGGGCGATTTCAACTGCGCGGATCGCGGTCTCGACCTGATAACGCCGCAACGTATAGGCACGATCACGCGCAACGTCGTTTGCAAACAGCGCCTTGGCAATGGCCCAAAGCGTTGGGTTGGATTTCGACGCCGGCGAACGCGAACGTTTGATGGGTTTACGGCTTTTGCGCAAGCGTCGTCCGAATGCCTCTGGCGATGCGCCAACCGTCAAAACTCAACCACAGCGACACAGCGATGAAGAACCAAAGAAATACCCAGAGAGCGCGATGGACATGCGGATATAATGGGTCCGCGGATGCTGCCTCGATCATGACAAGACCGTTGACGAGGACGAAAACGACAAATGCTAGAACCAGTCCGTTGATCACATAGCTTTGGACATTGGCGAGTTTCTCGATCTCGATCTTGCACTCGACGATCGCCTTCTGTTGGTTGTCGTTGCCTTGCGCCTTGTTGAGCTTCACCTTCTGCGCGACCGCAACGAGGTCACGAAGCCATTGGCTGAGCTGAATATTAAAGAAACTGCCGACAAGGCCGGCCAGCGTCAGCATCAAGCCAACAGTGGCCAAGGGATTTGCATTCATGCGCCATCTCCGGTTGCAATTGCCTCAAGGATAGAAAGGAGCGTTTCAGCCGGCACGCCGAACCATCTGGAATTTCCGAAACCCGGCTTCGCCTTTGGAGGTTTCGGCCGTTCGCGCTCGGCCATGAAGGCCGCTAGCCGGTCGTAGACGACACGCATCTCGTCGGCAGCGCCAGGCGACAGGCTTACGTCGAACTCGGTGACGTGACCTTGGCCTTCTTTCCTGGCTTCCTCGGCACGGGCCTTGTATCGTTCGAGCTGCGTCTTCAATTCGGCTCGCGCCGCTTGGCGCCATTGAGAAGCTCGCCGGGCGCGCAGCAGGCGGGCCAGATATCCGGCGCGCGCCAGATTGATCCCGAAGCGTTCGTAGATCCGCGTTGCATCGGGCTGCTCGTCGACGAATACTCCCTCATAAAATCGCGAGAGCCAATATTCGGTCTGCTGACTCTGACTCTCGAAGCGTTTGTCGCCCACGATCTATTCGAGCAACAACGTTGCGGCCAGCGGCTCAAGATTGCTTTTGAGGCTTTTCTTGACAGTCGGAGAAGCATCGTTGGAGAGAAGCGCTTGCGCCCGGTCCAGCAGCGCTTTGCGGGCGTCGTCCTCCGGCTTTGCCATGTTCGTCCCCCGGCCCCGACACGGCGGTCAAGTTCGACGCCGAGAATCGCGCAGCTACTACCATCAATGCGCGAATCGCTAGCCTACAACCATCAACGAATCACCCGCAAGGGCTTCAGTACCTGATTCAGCAATCTGCTAATGTGACCGGTCGACGGAATTTGGGGAGGCAAGCGCGCGAGCGTCCATCTCCCGGCAATAATGTTCGGTATGGTCCATACCCCGCCAGCCGCTGGAGGCGGCACAATGTCGATGTGAGGCGGGAGACCTGATTCCTTGGACCTGACGCGAGTCGTCAGGCTTGTCGCTGCGTCCTCTGCTCTCAGCATTCCGGCCGACGATGGCGGTCATCGGCAGAGGCCTCACATCAAAATAGCTGAGCATCTGCTCGGATACCAAGCTCCGCGGGCGCTTGATATATCCGACCTCGCCGCGATCCGGCGCGATTTGGCGCATACAAGCCGCATCCCGGCGCCGAATGTAAGATAAGAGTGAAGAACGTCACTCCGAGCTTCCCAAAAATTTCGCTGCAAGAGAACAGTAGGACTGGGGAGAGCGAGCTCATGTACGGTTCGTACGAAGGAATTTTAGAAATAGAAAAAGCTGCGTAAGTCGTTGTATCATCCGAGCACATTATCTAGTTGCTACCTTTAAGCGAACTCTTTTGGGGCTCAATATGAAGAGATTTCTCGGACTTTTGCTTATCGCTCAATTCTTGTTTCTTTCCGGCGAGGTTATGGCGCAGGGGCTTCCTGCTCCCTCATACTGGAAGAACGAACGGGGCTCGGAACTGTTTATTTGGTCAGCTAATAACGGGGCAATACAAGGGACTTTCACAAATCATGCTCAAGGGTTTGCGTGCCAGGGCATTCCTTATCCTGCATCGGGAGCTGTTGGTCCAACTGGCTTGTATTTTGTTGTTACTTTTGCCCAATGCAATTCCTTTACTCGTTGGGTCGGAAAAACTAACGGCGCTCAAATGCCCACGTCATGGACGCTGTTCTACGTTGATAAGAACGGGAAGCCTAGCAAGTTGAAGGGCGCAGATATATTCACGCGCGTATGGTAGTTTGCAGCCCTCTGCCTCTCTTCTTTCGGCGACATCACAAGGTAACGATGGAGAGGCGCGTCACTTGCCCTCCCGCTTGCCCGCGCGGCGGCATAGGGGATCGGCTCCGCCTCCCGGATGCCGCCGGTCCGCCGCGCGGCCTCGACCCAGACCGAAATCGGGACCATGCCCTCGAAGAGAGTGCTCGATTCCCATATCGAATGGCAGGCGGACTGCCATCATCTCTGCCAGGCTGAACGACCCCAGTTCGGGTTCGCCGAGATCGGCCAGACCGAACGGCGTGTCGCCGTCGGAGTCGAGCTCGGTCCCAAGCCAGACGCCTACGTCGCGGGCGAAGCGCTTCATGCCTTTGACTCCGTAGGGTGGCGACCTCGCGACGCGCGGAAAATCCAATCAACGAGCGTTGGCGCCGCGCCTGCGAGCAGCTTCATGACTACGTGATCTTCATGGCCAATACCGGCCAGCGTCCCGACGAGGCCAACCGGCTTGAATATCGTGACGTAACTGTCGTCATGGACATTGCCAATGACGGAGGTCGCCCTCACACAATTCTACGGCATCGAGCTCACCGACTTCGCAACCGAAACCGCGAAGCTATCGCTGTGGATTGCCGAGTATCAAATGAACGAAATGTTCAAAGCGACGTTTGGCAAGGCACCTCCGGCTCTCCCGCTACGCGAAAGCGGTAACATCGTCCACGGCAATGCCGCATTTGTCGACTGGACGCAGGTCTGTCCTCTGACCGATGATCGGGAAACGTATATCGTTGGCAACCCTCCCTACCTGGGACGGGCTGATCAAACGAAGGAACAGAAGGCTGATATGGCGAAGATCTTCGCGCCTCTCGGAGTCAGCTACAAAAGCCTCGATTACGTCGCCTGCTGGTACGTGAAAGCTGCGCACTACTGCAAATCAAGCAGAGCGCAGTGCGCGTTGGTTACAACAAACTCTATTTGCCAGGGGGAGCAAGTGGCCCTCCTTCGGCCCATCATTTACAAGAATGAGCTTGAGATCGGATTTGCCCATCAGCCGTTCAAGTGGCGGAACAGCGCGGCGAAAAATGCGGCTGTGACGTGTGTGATCGTCGGAATTCGATCAATTTCCGAGGCTAACAAGGTTCTGTATAGCGATGCTTATCACCGTCGGGTAACAAACATCAGTCCGTATCTTGTAGAAGGCGAGGATATCTTCGTTACGAAGAGGCGCGCTCCGATTTCCTTCGAGAAGGATATGACATTCGGCAGCATGGCCAATGACGGCGGCAATCTCCTTTTGTCCGCGTCGGAGAAAGACGAAATACTGGCTCGCTATCCCGAAGCTACGAAGTTCTTCAAGCGCCTCTATGGTTCGCAGGAGTTCTCCAAGGGCACCGAGAGGTGGTGTCTATGGATCGAGGATCGCGACGTGGATGCTGCGGAGGAAATCCCTCCGATCCGCTCTCGCATAGAGGCAGTCAGGGCGGCTCGATCAGACAGTGATCGAGAGAGTACGGCTGAGCTCGCCGCGGTGCCCCATCGCTTTGCTGAAGTGAGGCATAAGGAAAGCGATGCAATCATTGTGCCCAAAAATACGTCGGAGCGGCGTTTCTACATCACAGCCGGTTTCATCGAGGCTGGAAGCGTCATCTCCGACCTGGCCTTTGCGGTCTACGATGCCGACCCGTACATCTTTTCGATCATCTCATCCCGGCTGCACTATGTGTGGGGAGCTTCGGTAGGCGGACGATTCAAGATGGACCCCCGGTATTCCAACACGCTTGTTTATAATACGTTTCCAATCCCGAAGCTCTCAGACGAACAGAAGGCGTCGCTCGAGGACCTTGCTGTGGAGGTGCTCGGCGCGCGCGAGACGCATCCCGGTAAAACGATTTCCTGGCTATATGATCCCGACAACATGCCGAGTAACCGCCACGGTCTATTGGCGGAGGTGGCAACCAGCATGAAAGAGCCCGCAAGTGTCGATGAGATTCTCGACATGGATGACGACCTGCTGAGTTCTCCGAACGACGATATCTTTACGATGAGGCACGCTCGGACCAAAGCGGCCCGACCAGATAAAGTATCGGAACGAAAGCCAGCCCGGGATTTTGACCGCTTCAAGCCATTGTTTGATGAGTGTGTGGGCGATTTGGTTTCCGGCAAGCCCAAGAGCTTGAATTTTGCCAATGAGCAAGAGATCAATGCTGGTGAGTTCTTCATTCTGAACGGTGTGATGGTCTATGTTGCGGAAGTAAACGACCCTCACTTCCGCAATGGAAAGCGAAATGCTTGTCTTCGCCTTATTCTCGAGAATGGCACTGAAGGGGAGGATCTTCTCAGATCTCTAGCCACCGAGCTTTATAAAGATCTGAGTGGCCGACGCATTTCCAGCGCCGAGGCGGGCCCACTTTTCGGCTCGCCATCTGAAGTGGAAAGGGTTTCGGCTCCGGCGAGTCGTATAACGGGCTGCATTTACGTGGTGAAGAGCCTATCTAACGCGTCTGAGATTGCTGAACTTGACGGGCGCCTCTTCAAGATTGGGTTCACGACCGGCTCATTCGAGGACCGCGTTCGGGATGCTAAAGATGACCCCACATTCCGCTTTGCACCAGTTCATCCGGTTAGAACCTACGACGCGGTGGACCTAAACACGGGAAAATTCGAGTACTTACTTCATAGGTTCTTCGCCGAGACGCGCCTCAACATTGAAATCAAGGACCGGTTTGGAAAGCCCTTCAAACCTAAAGAGTGGTTCCTATTGAAACTTCCCACGATTGAAGACGCCATCGCTATGCTTCTGGACGGCAAGATTCTCAATCAGGTGTACGATGCCAAGCTTTGCCAAATTGTCCGTAGAAGTCTCTGAAATCTTTCAACCCGGACTGCGCTGCAGGCACCTTGCGCCGCCCGATTTATTGGTTGTTGATTTCAATATCCTGGTTGATCACTGCACTCTCCACGAAATTGCCCAACATCTGAGCCGTCGAGTTGTAGATTGACGGCTCGTCATTCGGCCCACGCAGGGTAAGCACAAACGCTACTTCTTGTGCGCCGACATCGCTGTTGCTCTGCCAACCGAATTGGTACAGGTCGCGCGCGTACACCCGGGCGTAGAGGCGCAGTTGATTGCCAGAGTAGGCCAAGCCGCCTCCCTTCGTGAAATCTCGACAATGCCTCCGTAGAGGCTGCCATTTCTTGAGGTTCTCGCGCGCATCGTTCTCGGGAAGAGTCGATTCCATCATCGAGCCCAACAAGGATTTCCACTCGCCGTTCTTTGCGGGCTGCTGAAGCGACGTCTCCAGCCGTGTAGCGAAGTAGTTGGTCTCGGCAAAGGGCGACACTACCGGCTTGAGTACCGCAGTCAGGGTCGCGCGCCCAAGCAGCTTGCCGTTGTGCACCATTTCCGGCGGAATTGGGATTCCGGTCCAATAGTAAGCAACTCCTGGCAGCAGTTGAGCCGTCCATGTGAGTGCAACGGTTCCGGGAGCACAAGACCACGGCATCGTGCCGTGATAGGGTGTGCCCCATCCCAACTGAGGATGATGTTCTTCGAGCTCACTCGCGCTTACCAAGAGTGCTTTGACGAGATCGGGGGTCGGATTTCGTAGGTTTTCAAACGTGTGCGCAGCAAGTGACGACACCAGTGCGGTCGGATAGCTGCTGCCGACGTCAGTGACGCCGCCAAGCATCCGGAGCTGCGAGAACCAGGACACGTCCGGCCTGAGCATCCCGTCAGGTCCCGGTCCTCCGAGACAACGGGGGCAGGGGTCGGCAGGACCGCCGTTTGCATCCGCCTGACGACCGCCCACCACAATCGCAGCTTCGCAGTCTGCTGGCGGTTCGGGGCTGGTACCCCCAGAGGCAGCCACGTTACCGACCGAGACGACCGGCAGAACGCCGAAGTGTCGGCTCAAAACCGTCAGTTCGTGACCGAGAAGGCTTACGGTCTCGGGATCATCTCCAACTTGGTTTGCCGAGATGTTCCAAATTTTCGTCTCCGGATGTGCCCTCATCGCCGCAGCCAGGTGGTCAATAAGATCCTGTTCGTCGACTCTCGCGTTGGTGTTGCGCGCAGGAACCGCCTGCACGGTTCCGATACGGCAATTTAGATCCGGCAGCAGACGGTTTGTATTCCAGGCATGGCCTTGAACAACTAGCGAGCTGATAGCGCTGCCGTGCCTGCGGTCGGCCTCTGCATCGGTCACCAGCTTAGGCGCACGCCACGCTTCTGCTGGGGCGTAACTTGGCGCATGCAAGCCGCCGTCTACAACGCCCACGATCGGTGCATTGTCCAGGTCAACTGGAATCGCGGGATGTGTCCCTTCGCCGGGGGCCGCAACCCGAACCGTGCGGACGGGGTCAACCCTATAAGACGCCCCGGAAGCAAGCAGCGCTCCAAGCGCCTCGCGGGAGGCGATACGAACGGTGCCTCGTCCGACACCGGTGTTACGATAATTCCGCATCGCGCGCGCGATACCTGACTGACGCTGAGAGGTCAGATCGCGCGAACCCGTTGTGTCAGGGCCAGACAGAAGCCTTACACTAGGGAAGCTCGGCAAGAGGATTTGTTGCCGCGAAAGTAGATCGACACGTTCAAGCAAGACCTCTCGGGCTTGAGGTGTACGAAAAGGCGCCAGCCACACGACAAATAATCGTGCCCCGTCCTCCTCGGGGGCCGCTTGCCAAAGGTCGTCGATCGTTCGACCGCGTATCCTGTCTGCTGGTGTGAACGACGAAAGGCTTTCAACGCGGGATATGTCGGCCTGGACGGGGTAATTGACGGGATGCTCGATTGCCCTCGCGAGATGGTCGAGCCGCTCCAGATCAGCCTCGATAAGGTATCCTCCGCGGTACGGGGCAACGAGACGGCAGCCGTTGACCGGGCTAAATAGGTCATCGGGTGTGTGGGTGGGTGCCAATGAGTCCTCTGAGAACATGCGCACCACGAGGTGCGTTGTTCCGGCAAAGGACGGCAACGTACTCCGCGAGCTGTACAAGCTTCGCGCTGATGAGGAGAGAACGCGCTGCTGGGTTGGGAGCCGCGCAACCACGACGCTTCGCTGGCTCTTGCCGCGCGCGGTTGGGGCTTCCGGTTTAGGCTCCATCTGCAAGCTTAAAACCGGGTTCAGAAGCGGAGGCGCTCTATCAGCCACAGGCTATTCCTCCTGTTTGAAATATTGATAGACAGCTTGGCGGGTTACGCCGAGCAAACGCGCAATATTGGCTGCGGAAACCTTTTCTTTCAATCCCTGAGCGAGTTGCTTCTTCTGCTCCGGTTCAAGCGCCGTGCGTTGCGGCATTGAAGACCCACCGGCCCTGAAGTTGAGAATGGCCAGCGCAACCGCTCCAAAGTCGATATCCCGCTTGTCGAGTAGCGCGTGTCTCCGCGCCGTCAGCGCGATTGTCTCTATGTCGGCGCCGGATAACCCCTCTGACAGAACAGAAAGGGGATCAGCGATTTGCTCGCCGTCCTTATCCTCAAACAGGAAGTGCTTCCAAAGGTCGGCGCGCACCTCGACCTCCGGTGGGCCAAATTCGATTTTGTAGGGAAAGCGGCGCCAAATAGCTGGGTCGAGCAAATGAGCATGGTTTGTAGCCGCAACAACGACCGCGTGCGGATCTAGTGAATCGAGACCCTGAATGACGGTATTTACCACCCGCTTGAGCTCACCGAGCTCGTTCCTATCGTCCCGAAGCTTGGCGATGGCATCCATTTCGTCCAGGAACAGCACCGCATTCCTAGAAGGCACGAAGTCGAAGACCGTCCGGATGTTCTTGCCGGTATCGCCAAGTAGTGACGTAATCACGGAATCAAGACGAACCACGTAGAATGGTCGCCCGAGGCTTGCGGCGATGTGACCGGCGAGCAAGGACTTGCCCGTACCGGGAGGACCAGACAGCAGAAGATTGAGGCGAGAAGCGAGACCTTTGGCGCTAAGCTCGTCGACGTGTTGAACATCCGTGAGGAAATCGCGGAATACTCGATTTCCTGCTTCATTAAGAAAAATCGGATTATCGGGCCACGACTGCTCTTCAACGAGAGGCAGGCGCGATTTTGAGTCGACCGGAAGTGTCTCCACGTATCCGGACGCCCTGAGGGGCACTCCACGCTTGCGAACAAGCGCCCTCAACTCTTTAGCAGCGGCCTCATTGCCAGCCTTTGCAAGCTCGCGCGCGAGGTTGCCCGCGATACGACGCACTCGGGTGTAGTCGGCCGAGAGAGCCGCATCCGTCAGTTCAATGAGGTGTTTGGGGTCGAGGGGCACGCTGTTTCTCCACTTTTTTAGTTGTCCATACTTGTAAACCTATTTTGTCTATTTGACAAGTGACATACTATTATTGTAAAGTATCCCATTCAAACTGACAAAGGACACGAACATGTTGCAAAATCAAGAAATTAACCCTCACGGCCACCCCCACCCGGGCAGTTTTCAGATTCTGGTGGCTGGAACTGACCTCCAGTTCCGCCCCCTGACGCTGACCGATCCGGAGCCCACCGGCCGTCAGATCATCGACGCGGCGGGTGGACGCCCTCCCGAAGAGTACGCAGTGCTTGAGTGGCTCGCCGATGGCTCCCTTGAGCGTCTTCGTCTCGATGAGACGACCGATCTGCGTAAGCCGGGCGCGGAACGATTCATCGTCGCAAAGAGCGACCGCGAGTACCGCTTCGAGATCGACGGCAAGGATCAGGAATGGCCGGAGGCAACCATCACTCGTGAAGTGCTGCTCAAGCTGGCCGGTCAAGATCCGACGCAATTCTCGGTCTGGCAGGAGTTCAAGAACCAGCCCGACAAGGAAGTGCTAGCCGGTCATCCCGCGAACCTTGCCGAGAAGGGCGTCGAGCGCTTCTACACGGTCATGAAACACACCACGGAGGGCAATCATGGCAGTCCTTCCCATTCGTGACCGCAATTACCTGACCGAACGCGGCCTCGCGTTCGAAGAGGTCGACGGCAGCGAAAAGGGCGTGATCTTTCGGGATTACGTCCTTCCCGTCGGGCGCTTCGATCAGGCCAAAGCTGACATCCTGGTTCTTCTGCCACCCGGATATCCCGACGTACGACCCGACATGTTCTTCGCGATGCCCTGGATCAAGCTTTCCAGGTCTTCGCAGTATCCGCGAGCCGCCGATCAGGCCCATGATTATCAGGGCCGCCGCTGGCAGCGCTGGTCGCGGCATAACGATCAGTGGCGGCCGGGCGTCGACGGAATCTGGACAATGCTCCGGCGCATTGACACAGCACTGGAGGCAGCGGCGTGACTAACTTCAATATCGTCTTCATTGAACAGCAGGAAGCTGACCTGCGCGATCTCCTTCATGAAACGAAGGACGTCGAAGGCGCTGCTTACGTGCTATTGCGCGAGTGCAAAATCACGATCGACCCTTGGGAGCGACGCTCGCGAACCAAGTTTGTGGTGCGCGAAATCGTGCCGATTGCTGCCGAGCATCGTGTTTCGTCCAGCGGACAACACGTCTCCTGGGATACAGGGGGGTTCGTTGCACTCTTGCAGCGTTGCCAGCGCGAGGAACTCGTCCTCGCTATTGCTCACTGCCATCCACACGGGCCGAGAGACTTCTCCGAGCAGGACGACAGGAACGAGGCGGAATTGCTCCGAACCGCCTGCAATCGCAACGGACCTGCAACAAAACTCGTCAGCATCCTTTTCTATGACGACGGCGGTATTCGCGCGCGCGTTTGGCAGTATCCCAAGCACAAAGAGGACTGCAAATCGGTTGCGGTGCTAGGTGAGCGGCTCCGGTTTCACTTCCCAACCGCGCCCTCTCCGGCCTCCGAGGTCTTCGCACGTCAAGTACTCGCTTTTGGACCGTCTCTGATGTCACAGCTCAAGGCACTGCGCGTCGGCATTATCGGTGCTGGCGGCACCGGCAGCGCGACGGCAATGCTGGCTGCGCGCGCTGGCGCCGCCCAGATTTTGGTGGTGGACGACGACATTGTGGAGCCGACCAATCTAAACCGCCTCCACGGGGCGAACCAATCTGACGCCGATGCAATGATGAGCAAGGCCGACGTCGCCGCCCGCGAAATCGCCAGGATGGGTTTGGGCGTTCGCGTAGTCCCCCTCAAGGGCTGGGCCAACGCGCCCCACGTTCAGGATGCGCTGAAATCCTGCGACATCATCTTCTGCTGCACCGATGACAACTCTGGCCGAATTTTCCTCAATCGGCTGGCGTACTTCTACTTTATCCCCGTCATCGACATGGGACTTGCCATGGCAGTCGCCAAGCCGCCTGCCGTTGGAATGGCGGATATCTCGGCACGAGTGACGACAATTCTTCCCCCGGAGACCTGCCTGCTCTGCCGCGACGTGGTAGATACTGACCTCGCGCGCGAGGAGGATCTGCGGCGGCGCAATCCCATAGAATACGACCGCCAGAAGCGCGAAGCCTACGTCCGCGGTGAAGGCAATCCGAATCCCGCAGTGGTCACGTTCACGACTGAAGTCGCCTGCATGGCCGTGAATGAGCTTCTGAATCGCATCGTCGGCTACCGGAAGCGTGAGATGGGCAGCGAGCATCGCCGCCGCTTCCTCTTCTGCGAAGATCGAGCCACTTCCGCCTCTCCTCGCAATTCCTGCTCTATTTGCGCGAGCAAGCTCTACTGGGGCATGGCAGATGTTGAACCGTTCCTGGATCTGGTCGGATGAACGCAGTCCTTAGAACCCTTCTGCTTTTCCTCGTTTGGCTTGGTGTCATCGCGAAGCCGCGCTACTTGACGCGCTACGCTGAACAACATCCGTCTGTTTCAGAACTATCCGATGACGACTTTGTCATCGTCAGGACGGGCAGTTTCACCAAATGGGCGTGCTTCAAATGCCCATGTGGGTGCAACCAGAAAATTGCCCTTTCTTTACAAACGGACCGGCGGCCATCGTGGACCGTCGTTGTCGATTGGCTTCAACGGCCAACCGTCATGCCGTCCGTACACCAGCTTGCAGGCTGCCTATCTCACTTTTGGATACGGCGCGGTAATGTCGAGTGGACCGGTAGTTTACGTTCGCTTAACGATAGGAGATACAATGACCAAACTTCCAAAATACACCCTCTCTCATAACGATAGCCGCGACCGCTGGGAGCTGCGGCAAGATAAGACGCATCAGTTGGTGAAGTGGTTCGACACAAAGGCCGTCGCCACTGCCGGTGGCGCCTTGGCGCGCGCCCTTGGTACGCAAGGCGGATCGGTCAAAATCGAGAAACTCTCGGGTCGCTACCAGGAAGAACGCACCTTTCCCCGTAGCGCGGACCCACGCAAGTCGAAAGGCTAAGCTTGGTGGCAGCATGAACTTTGGCGAGATAGGACCGCTATCGGACATCCCATACCTAACGAAAGCTGATCTACAGAACCGCTTTCTGGCGAGCACAATGTTCTATGAAGCCGCTGATTGGCACACGTGGCTGCGGACAGAGGATGCCGACCGCTTCGTCAAGGTTCATGCATGGCCTGCCGAGTCGTTCTACTTTTCCGCCATACCTGAGAACGAGAACGACATTTGCAGCGAGTTTCTCAACTTCATAGCGCAATCGGCGAATACGCTTTCGGTTATGAGGCAGTTCTCTGCAATCGGCGACGATATCTTCAACCTGTCTGCCTCACTCGCCAAGTTACCGATTTTTCATTCCTCCTCTACGGCGGCGCACGGTTCAAGCCGGTTAGCCGCTACTGAGGTGGAGTACATACTATTCATTTGCCGAAGCGTCTTCGATTTGTTGCAAGAGGTAATAAAGAGCCTTTGGGAAACGATTCTTCTCATTGATACGACCGTCAAAAAGAAGGAGCTCGCGAAGAGTTTTGCCGACATGGCATTGCACGGCAACAAACCGCGGGCGGCCGAGGAAATCACCAAAAAATATGGACTGCCCTTGCCGTTGGCGGAGTGTTACGAAGGCCACGCGCCCATGTTTCTCAAGATCCGGCAATTCAGGGATGATCTCGTCCATAGAGGTCATCGCGTTCAGACTATCTTCCACGGCGAGACTGGGTTCTTCATAACCAACAGCTTGGGTTCTTTTCGCGATATCAATATCTGGCGCGAGACGGAAGTCGTCGCGAACGGATTGGCGCCACTGGCACCGGTTCTAAACCTCATCATTCATGGGACCCTAGCGGCGTGTGAAGACTTCGCCATAACCCTAAACCGCACCTTCAAGTGGTTTGAACCGACAGTCCCGGGTATGAAGCTGCACATGCGCGGCTATCACGTCCAGCACTTAAGAAGAGCTTTTTCCGATGCCGATTCTCGTCTCGGCGAAGGTCGTTCCCTGATTGCAGGCGTGCGTCACAGCCCAGCCTAGGGTCCCAACATGGGTCCCTCGCCGGAGGCACTCGGGAAAGCATCTGCCTTCGGCACCGCTAACACTGATGCGTTCCCGGGTGCCGTTGTTAACCGGTCTCGGCACTCCGAGCTTGCTTTGCCGCGTTGCGCAAGAGCCTTTGGCTGAAGGTGCGAAACGCGGGTCGCTGCGACTCCCTTTTTTTGGTGCACGCAAGCTAAACGACATGCAACCGTGTCACGGAGTGGTTTGAGTTAGACAGCCTTCCTGCAATAGTCGTTGTTCGATAGCTGTTTTCCAAACAGCTTCGCAGGAAGCCACTGCCGGTGCACCTCTCCCTGATGACACCATAGATCACCCGCTTTAACCGGTTCATTCCTGTCTAAGGGAAGATACCCTTCGGGGTAATCATGCCTACCACTCCGCACTGTCGCATATGTTTTGAACTGCTGCCAAAACGTTATCTCGTAGATTGCGGTATGCTGGTCGCCGTCGACTACTGCACGGATTATCTCTAGTCCAGGCTCGCGCTTATAGGCCTTCCCGGCCTTCTGTATTATCTGTCTGGCAATTTCGGCGCCCGGGCCATCGAGGTAAGTCGCTATCTTGTATGAACCCTCAATAAAGCGCCCGTCTTCGCGGTAAACCAATCCGCGAACGATTTTCTCGGTCATGGCATCAAGACCCGCACGCGGGATCTGGATGGCCATCTGTTCAGCTTTGTCGCGTCCCCAACGCTCGCCCAGACCATGCATGACCTGATCGTCGGGCATTTTTTCACCCTTGAATGTGTCGGCCAGAATTTTCCTGCGTCTTGCCGCGCGGGCCGCAGCATCCTTTTCGTCCCTACCCGCGTTCGGATCTATTGCTCTCAGTGCTGCGTCGACAAGTCCCTGCGACGCCGGGTGCTTGGCATCCAGCACAAGCGCGAGCCGGTTCAGCAAGTCATCTTCGATCTTGCTGTAGCGTTGATTGCAAACGCGGCAGCACGGAAACTGCCACTTCTCAAGGTTCTCGGCCGTCGTTTCCGGATACCATGACTTCGGAAACATATGATCCGATGTTAGCTCGACGCCGTCCTTGAGGCAGTGGACGCACTTGCCGATCTCCGCCTTCTTCGCCATCGGTCCTCCCTCTCTGGGCCAATTCCTATAACATGCTCGCGTACGTTGTACTGCCCCCGGCTTCCTCGGCCAATCACCGCTTCTTCCAGTTTCGGCAGGCGCCCCCCTTCCACCCCGAATCCGACAAACTCATTTTGACGCGGTTCTATTGCGTCTCAGGCGTACTCCCGTGGTGCGGCTATCCCCAACGCACGGCCAGGCGGACGGGGAAAATGGCGCCGAGGCGCATGCGCGCAAGGCATCCAACCGTATCCCGGAGGGAGCCCTGGGTCGGACCCTCCATTGCGCGCCTGCTATCTCCTCGTCTCCTGAGATTTCCCGTCCGGCCGCGATTGGCGCAGCCGGTAAAACCAAACGGGAGAACGTAAGATGAAACGCAATGAAAAGAAGATCGCGCCGCATGCGGTTTATGTGGTCGAAGGAGAAGGTGACAACGCCTTCTGGACCCGGATCGGTGCAGCATTCGAACACCAAGACGGCAAGGGCTTCAACATGCAGCTAAGCTGCCTGCCCTTGAACGGCCGCCTCGTGGTTCGCGAACCGAAGGCCGACGCGGAGGCGGGGCGATGAGCCCCGCCGCTACGCGGCGCTACCGCGTCCGACTCCACGATTGGGAGACTCACGACATGATCGTTCTTGCCGACAGCAAGGAAGCCGCTATCACCAAGGCGGTTGCCATCAACGACCTCATTGGCCCGGACGAGCTGAATTCCAGCGGTGTCAGCGCCGTAGACTGGGACGCCAGCGTCCTCGGACTGGAAGTGCTGCAATGAGCGCCCTCCTTCGTAACTCCGTTGTCCATGGCGACTGCGTCAACGTGATGCGTCGGATGCAATCCGCCTCGGTGGATTTCATCCTCACCGACCCGCCATATCTCTGCCGGTACCGTTCGCGCGATGGCCAAACCATCGCCAACGACGACCGCGACGGCTGGCTGGAGCCATCCTTCGCCGAGATGCACCGCGTGCTTAAGCCCGGCTCACTATGCCTGAGCTTCTACGGCTGGAATGCCGCCGACAAGTTCATCGGCGCCTGGCGCTCTGCGGGATTCCGCATGGTGGGCCATATCGTCTTCACCAAGCGCTACGCTTCGTCGTCGCGCTTCGAGCAGATTAAGCACGAGCAGGCCTACCTGCTCGCCAAGGGCGAGCCAGCCCGTCCGTTGCGGCCGATCGACGATGTCCGCGATTGGCACTACACGGGTAACCGGCTTCATCCGACTCAGAAGCCAATCAAGGTCTTGCAGCCGCTTATTGAAGCATTCTGTCCTGCGCGAGGGCTCGTGCTCGCCCCCTTCTGCGGGTCCGGCTCGACCCTAGTCGCGGCGCAATTGTCAGGCCGTGCGTACGCAGGCATCGAACTTGATGCGCAGCATTGCGAGACCGCCAGGATGCGTACTGCTTGCAGTGAGCCCAACGGCTCGGCATCACGGGCTCGGCATGCATTTAGGCAGGACCAATCAGGAGGCGCGCTCGTGCGCTAAAGTCCTTGCTGTTCATCAATGCCGTCTGGATCCTCGTCAATTCCCTCGGACGGAGGGTCTGAACGTGCTGCCGCGTATGGATGCTGTAGATAAATCCGCTGATTGCATCCGTTTCAACGGGCGCTCGTTGTGGTGGCCATGCAAGACTGACGGCCACGGGTCTGCATCGGTCTTATGAAATATCCAACAAGGTAAGACGATGAGCATCGCATGAGCGATGGCTTCGCGCTTTTCCTGCTTGCTTTCGGGCGAAAGGGCTGGCTCCTCTCGCGGCTCAGGCGGCCAATAAGGTGACGGATCGATTTCGTAATCAAAGGGACTGGTCGAGGCGGTGACGCTTAGTGTGCTGTTGAACTCCGGTGATGGGCGATACTGGTCATCTACTCGCGAATGTCTGTACCCAGCAGCGTAAAAGCCGCTCAGGGCCCAGAGCGGCGGCCTTGACGGCTTCTCGGCTCTGCCGTCTTGCCACCCACGGTGGCAACTTTTCTCTCGATACCAAAACCGCAGCCAGTAGAACAGCACGATTAATTTGGGTCTGTTAGGACGAAGTCGGACTTTAGGTTGGCACCAGCAATCTGCAAAGCAGAACATCGGGGGTCCGGGGGCTTTGAGCCCGGCGAAAACATCGGACAATAAATGTCCGCTGAACCGGTGGTCGGCGACCTCACTCCTGGCCGCACACCATGCGTTCTTCTTAGAAGCCACTGTTGCAAGGTTGCCAAGGGCAACCGAGGAAAAGAGTGTGTAGTAGTGGAATGGCGCACTTATACATCGCTACGCGACATAGGTGCACGGCCAGCACAGGGCTGGCCGTAAGGAGTCGCTCCGCGACAAGAAAGCGGAGCGACGTGGCGTCCTATCATTTTTCAGCGCAGGCGGTGAAGCGTTCGGAGGGCCGCTCCATGGTGGCGATGGCCGCCTACCGCGCCGGTCAGAGGCTGACGGACGAGCGGCGTGGGATAGACGTTGATTTTCGGCGGCGCCGTGGCGTGGTTCACGCCGAGATCCTTGCGCCGGAAGGTTCTGCCGACTGGCTGCTTGATCGCGAGACGCTCTGGAATGGCGTTGAACGCATGGAGACGCGCCGCGACGCGCAGCTCGCGCGCGAAATCAACATGGCCTTGCCGTACGAACTTAACGCAGACGAACAGCTAGCGCTGGTGCGCTCGTTTGTTCTGGAGCAATTCGTCTCGTTGGGCATGGTGGCGGATATCGCCATCCATGCACCCGTCATAGAGAAGTGGGATGATCCGCGAAATTTTCATGCCCATGTGCTGCTGACCATGCGCTAGGCCGGAGGTGGCGGCCTGCGGCGGGTGAAGACACACGAATGGAACAGCGACGACATGCTCGCGCGCTGGCGCGCGGCATGGGCTGCGCGGCAGAACGAAGCCCTGGAGCGGCGGGGCTTCACCCAAAGGGTTGATCATCGCAGTCTTGCCGTTCGTCGCCGCAAGGCGCTGGAGCGCGGTGACCGCGTCGCGGCGGCTACGCTGGACCGTGCTCCGGAAATCCACGTCGGGCCCAAGGACCGCAAGGCGTCGCGTCAGCAGGCACCCAAGAGCAAGATCCGGCTTGTCGGCCGAAATCTGAAGAAGGGCAAGCGCCCTCTCCGCTACGACCTTATCGACCACGGCAGCAGGCGCGAGTGGAACATGCGGACGCTGCGCAGGAATGCGAAAGCGTATGGCAGGCTGGTCGCCCGGACGGAAACGACACTGGCGCGCATGAGGCAGCGCCTGCAGCGATACGACCGCGTGCTGAAACTTCATTCGTTGCACAGGCTGCCGCGTAGGCGGTCGCAGCCGGTCGATGTGGTGGATCTAGTATTCAGCCCCGCGAGCCGGTATGAGCACGTCCGCAAGCGGCGCGCGCAACTGCTCTGGATGATTGACCAGCTTGACCGGCTATTCCTCGCGCTCCTCGGCATTCGCGAGTCGCAACTGACGCGGAACACCGAATGGGCCAACCGGCTCAGGCGGCGTAGTCATCTCCTAGCGCCTCCGGTCCTCGGTCGCTACCGCGTTAAGCCCCGTTCTCTGTAGGCTGTGCCGTTAACTGCTTTCCTGCTTCTGCCCTGCTAAGAATCCAGCCAGGCAGTTCATTCTTTTCCCTGACGAACCAGTAGGCAAGGTGTCGCTTGCCTACCGGAAATTTGTCGAGAAATGATGGCATCGAACAGATCCTCTTCAGACATTCCCCCATCATAAAAACGAGCCCGTCACTCAGCATGATCCGGGAATGACGGAAGCCCTTTCCGTCAACGAGCCCACCAGCGGTCAAAACAATGCGATAATCCTCCAAGTTTATTGGTTCGGGCCACGGAGTAACCAGGCGTTCTCCCAAAATTGTCCTCGCCAACGTTTCTCCAAATCCGTACTTGGTCATAGACAGCACTCCTCTAGCGATTGAGAAGGCAATGAGGACCACGCCAGGAGAAATGGCACAAAACAAGAGGATCACAAAGCAGACTGTCGCTACTTGCTCGGCCCCAATGAGCAAAGAGATCACCGTAGCTAGAAAACTTACAACGCATGCTGACATAACGGGTAGGAAAAGCTTCTCCAACAAGTCGTAATTTGACAGAAAGAAGAGCCAACCAAGGGCTTCATCATCCTTGATGTAGAGTACGAACTTAGGAATGTCATTATTGCGCATTAGACGCCTGGTTCGCGCATGAAACAACAGAGTGCCTCGATCTATGATATAGGTTAGCGCAAGCACTGCCAGGACAACTCCGATGCCCATAGTCAATGGAAACGTCACTATCCGTACTAGCCATGACGTGCCCAGCAACCACGATAGAGCGCCAAAGATAACGCCTGCCACGATGGCGGAAATCCACTTGAAGAAGAAGTAGGCCGCGAACCGTCGCTCACCCTTCTCGACACGCTTAAACTCGATGAAGGGAGTAGCCACGGTGATCAACCCCGTGGGCTTTCTCTTCGCAAGATTTGAGGCCATGAGAGCGACAGTTCCGCCATGGCTATATCCTATGAGGATCACATTCCCTTGTGTGCTATCGATCTCCCGCGATAGGCGGCGAGCCGCCCTGTAGCGAGCTATGTGAGAATTCTTTGTAGACCATTGAAACGGCTCTACATTGGAAAACCCATGCTCAATCAACGTTCGGACAAATTGTTCTTTTGGGCTGCACCACCGAGGGAGGTCCCCGTTGTTACTTTCAAAAGTGCCTGGGACTAGGATCAATGTCGCTTGGTTGATTTGGTCGTCTCCCATCGCAACACCCCGCGCATCGTCTGTTGAAGATTGTCCATCAGTCGATCATGCTAACCAAGGTTCTATCACTTTAGCATTGCCTTTAGGAGGACCAAGGCAAATCGGGGACTGGCCAACGGTCGTACTTTCCCCACCAGCCTACATGCTGCCAGTCGCGGTAATTAATTTTCTTCGCCAGGATGGCGAACCGCAGGATATCGGAGCGGTACAGGACAATGGAGCGCTTGCCAGGAAGGCGCAGGACCTCGGATGGGTCCAGCAGCCAGCGTCCGGCCTCCGATTGGCCTGAAGAGAGCTGCTGGCGCAGCAGGTCCGTGTTGGCCTGCGATGTGCCCTCGCTGCGACTGACCGAAGTGGTCTGCCCGAGCATCTCAAAGCGCGCGGCCTCCAGGTCTGCGATATTGAAAAACACCTTGCAGGTGCTGTTTGCGAGGAACGAGCCCCATCGGCGATAGAGCGTCTTGAGCTGGTGCATGTCCTGGAAGATCAGCATCGGGGTGCAGTAGGCCCGCAAGTAGCCTACTCCCCGCTCCAGTGGCTCGAGGCTGCCGAGTGCCGCGGCCTCGTCAAGCAGCAGCAGCACCTTGTGCTTGGGCCGCTTGCGGCCTTTCGCGCGGGTGAGCGCGTTGATGGCGCAGCCGACCATGACGCGCAGGAAGCCCGCGTAGACGGACAGCTTCTCCTCGTCCACCACGAGATAGAGCGTTGTGGTCCGCTCGACCAGCTCCGCAAGGCTGAAGCTCGACTCTGACGTGACATGCGCCGCCGGTCCACCGGCTGACCAGACGCGCGTGGCTTTCTCGACCTTCGAAAGCACGCTCTTGAACTCCTCGCTGGATTCCATCGCGAGGAAGCTGGCGGCCAGCTCGGCAGCCGTGACTGGCCCGTCGGTGCCTATGGTTTGCAGCAACTGCTTGAACGACTCCGGAGGCAGCGTCGAGAAATTGCGGATCTGCGACAGCGTCCGGCGCGGCGGCTCCAGGCGCACGGTATAGAGAATGAGGCATGCGAGCATGCCCTCCGCCTTGCTGTCCCAGTGGCTCTCGTGGCCATCCGGCATGACCATCAGCTTGGCGAGCGCTTCCGCGTCGTCCCGCTCATGCCAGGTGCCGGTGCGCACCATGTCGAGCGGATTGAACTCGTCGGAGCAGCGTGGCTTGAGCGTATCAAGCGCACGCACCCTGCCCATCTTGCGGCGTTGGCGCTCTGTTATGGCGCGGTTCTCACCCTTTCCGTGCAGACGATGGAGCCCTCGTAGGAGAGCAGGTTGGGAACGACGATGCCGACGCCCTTGCCCGCGCCCATCGGTGCGAACACGGTAATCATCCCGTCCTTGTTAAAACGCAAAAAAGAACGGCCTATCCGGCCGACGATTGGTCCACGTCCTCTTCGGACTCCCGCTCGCAACATTTCCCATGAGGTCGCAAGCGCGCGGTGCCGAGCGCGCCGCCCAGACTCCAGCCTTGCCAGCTTAGGAGCGCGTAAAGGAGTTTGCCGATGCGCACGGCCGTCCGCATCAACAGAAAGAAGACAAACCACATCACGCGCAGGCAAAACAGCACCATGCCCAAGGTTGCCAGCAATCCGCAAGAATTGGCCAGCACCGCCAGGTGCGGGTGCCACTGGAATCGGCTCCCACCGCCACTTATGAAGGCATGTGCATTGGAAACGCACTACATAAAACGTCCGAGAAACAAAGGGGCCGCCGCTCCCCGCGCCCGTCAAGGGTAATACGAGCGGCAGGGCCGCCCTTGACGGCCGCGTGGCGCGACGACTTGGGGCTTGCCATCGCCAAGCCCACCTGTGGGCTTGTCCAGCCCTAACGTCCGATTGCTCGCATCAACCCGTTGCCGATCTGCATCCCGACATCACGATCGACGGTGTTCTTCGCACCTTGATGCCCTAGCTTCGCGGCTCTTCCATAAAGCATGAAGTCCCCTCCAGCCACATGCGGTGATACCCATCCGGCCCTGATGGCGTCGGCCAGCGATACCATGGCGTCCGGGTCCTCCAACTGGACCCCGCGCCGCAAGAGTCCTTCCGCTTCCTGGTGCTTGCCTTCGCGCAGCAGGTACTGCGCGGCGTTGTCGAACGCGGACGGATAGCCCGCGCTCATCGAGGCTTTCGTCAGGTCTGAGAAGTAGAAAACCTTCGCTGTCAGGAGACCCAGGAGGATTGCGATCGCGCCAAGCAGAGCCACAAGACCGATGCCGCCGGCTATCACCGCAATTACCAGCGTGGAGCCCTTCATTGTGCGAGGCCGTTGATCGAGGCTCCGGCAACGACCGCTGCGCCGACCGCAGAGAGACTCATGGCAAGCCATTTGATGGTATCGCGGAGGTTCGCTTTCGCCGTCGCGTAGGGATCAGGTGAAGCACCGTCACTCATCGTCCCGGCCGGTTAGGTTGACCTGTGTGCCCATCCATTCCGGATTGCCGAGGTCCGAGAGAACCTTGTTGAGCATGTCCACCTGTAACGGCGCGCGCTGCCCCGGACATGGAACTGAAATAGGGTCGGCTTGGCTGCCATGACATGACTGTCGTACTGCTCCTTGATGGCACGCAAGAGTTCATCCACTGAAGGAACGCGAACGATCTCTATTTCAGCCTTGGCATCGGCGACAATCGAGGCGGTCGCGCCGTTGTTGGGCCAGAGCACGGGTATGTCATCATCCGCGTTCTGCTTCGGCCGGGGCGCGCTCGCGGACGGACTGGCGGCCAGCGTTATGGCGTCTCCGCTGCACTCGATCGTGATGGTGCCGTCATCGTGACGGGTTACCGACAAGGACACGGTTGCGCCTCCCTAAAAAATGGAAAACATTCACTTGTTGGCGAAGCGTTTAGAATATTGCTCGGCCGGACTTTCGCAGAAGTCCGAAATCAGGCTCAGCTTTTCGCTGCACATCTTGTTGAGTGACACTGGCCCCTTCAAGTCCTTGGTAGGCGGATTTTTATTGGCTGAAAGCTGCCGGGCCGCGCCCGGCAGGTCATCATCCTCGCCTTGTCCGGTTCGCAGTTTTATTTGCCGGCGCAGAGTGCTGGCTAGTCCGACGTCCGGGCGAAGAATTTTCGACGGATGGAACGTTCGGTGTTGCCAAAATAGTCGCGCCACCAATCACCGGTCTCAAGCGGTTTCGGCGGCGTCTTGCGCCGCTTGAGCGACTCCCGGAAGGCGTGGTGGGTGTACAGCCGCATGAACTCTCCGAGATAGATGTCGGCCACGCGCGTATTACCCCGGATCACCAGCATGTTCTCGTCGTTGTCCGTGGTGGAGGCGTCGCTGAAGTTGGCCAAACCGGCGACCACGATGGGATCGTCGGTCAATGGATCGACGAGCATGAACTTGTTGTGCACGTAGCGCACGTTGGTGTTGAGGCCGGTCAGCCGCTCCTTCACCCAGCTATCGTATTTGTTGGAGCGGATGAAATCGCCGATGGCGAACGTGTTTTCCGGCATTGCCCTCAGCGCCTGGATGTCCTTCAACTCCTTGGTTTTCTCAGGGCCATCCTTCATGGGGCGGGTCGCCTTCTCGAGCAGCGCCAGCCTGAACTGCGCGTTGTTCTGGCGGTAAACGTCCTTCCAGATCTTGTTCATGCCGAAGGCGAAGGTCATCATCAGGCCTTCCTTCGCGCCTTGCGCCAGCTTGGCGTACCACTGAAGGGCTGAAAGGTCGTTACGGGGACTGAACACCGGCGTCACGCCCTTAGGCAGCTTCCCCTTCGGAAGCGGGGTTATCAACTCGACCTCGTTCCGCTCGGCCGGCGTTTCCGGGTCTTCCGCCAGCAGCTCCCAATACTCCAGGAATTTGACCGCAACGTCCTTGTCCTCGACCAGATGGCCTACGTTCGAATGGCCGAAAATGCCGCCGTCTGAGAAGTTGGTGCCTCCGGTCCACACAGAGACCGGCTTTTTGTTGTGCAGCCGCACCATGAATTTATTGTGCGAGATGTATGACTTGCCCTCGGTGCGCGGGATGCAGAACGCGCCGATCCCTGCCGTCTTGATCGCTTGTTGGTTCTTCCTGCCGGGCTTTGCTCCTCGCTTGTCTTAAACCACCTTGATGTCGACCCCTCGCTTTTTCGCGGCCTTCAGCAGTTTGAGGAAGTCGGGATAGTGGAATTCGTAGGCTGCGATGCGCAGTCCGTCACCCTTCTTACAGGAATTCACGAACGCCTCGATCGCCTCATACAGGCCGCGGGACAGCCAAATCCAGGCCTGACCGTTCGGGACGTTCTTCGGGCTTTTGTCACCGAACCGGGCGACATAGGCCTGCGAGCCGGCAACGCCCCGATCAAAGTAAACATCCTCGTCGCCGCCCTCAGGGCTTTCGGAGGAGATGTCGACGCTGACCTCGCGGAACACCGCAAGATCTTTCGGGTCTCCCTTCAGTGCCGACACTGTGTAGGTATAGTCGTGGCCGGGCTCAGCCGTGTAGTCGGCCCATTGAAAACTCTGAATGGGATGTTGCCGCGTGGAGTAGTGTGCCGGAGGCGGGAAGCCGGGGTCGGTCTCGGCGAACGCCTTCATGCCGGACATGAATCCGGCTTCCTCGGACGTGTGATCCACCCGGTGAATCGCGAAACCCCGCAGCCCGTTGCATGACTGCCTTGGCAGATTAAAGCCCAGCATGACGACGTAAGTTCCCGAAACGGCGTTCACCTTCAAGCCGTTCCTTGTCCTGTTCTCTCTCATGGATGCCCCTGAAATGTCTGAATGAAAAATAACCGGGCGGATGGCTGGAGTCCGACCGCAAAATGGGCCGCCTCCCCAATTCTCCTCCCGATCCTATTGATGCACACTCTGAACCGGGGTTCAACTTTACGTTGCCCGGCGAAGTGTCATATCCACCCTGAAGGCCTCCAGGCGGCCGGCGAGGTCCTTCTCTCCGGCAACCTTGGGTGATAAGCTCCAGCCATATTGTCTTGGCGTGAGGTATTCCGCATGCGCCGTTTTTCATTAGCCGCTGTTCTCCTCCTCGCTTTCTGCACCAGCGCCTCGGCATGGGGCGACGAAGGCCACAGGATTGTTTGCGAGATTGCCTACCGGCTTGCCCAGCCGGATACGCGCGCAGCGGTAAGGAAACTCATCCAGACGGACAAAGTGTTCGACACCTTTTCTGACTCCTGCGTGTTTCCAGACCATCCACGCATCCGCCGATCGGAGCACTTCATCAATCTGCCCCGCGACGCGCGGGGGGTAACAGGGGACAATTGCCCGAACGCTCCGGAATGTGTGCTCACGGCCATACTCAACGACTCGAAGATTGTGAACTCGAGGCACGCCAAGCGGGCCGACAGGCTTATCGCGCTCAAGTCGCTTGGACACTGGGTTGGCGACATCCATCAGCCTCTCCACGTGTCCTTTGAGGACGACCGCGGAGGAAACGATATCAGGGTGAACGGCGAGTGCTCGGGTAATCTGCACGGCACCTGGGATAGTTGTCTTGTTACACACGCGGTCGGGCCCGATGTCGATGAGGCGGCTTCTGACCTCATTGATGCCATCACTCCTGCGATGAAGACCAGGTGGACTTCGTCGGACCCGAGTGATTGGGCCAACGAGTCGTTTGCAATCTCGGAAGCCGCGAAGACGGGCTATTGCGTGATGCACGGCTCTTCCTGCGACCGGCCCGCGGGCAGCGTAACCATCAGCGCCGAATATCTCGCCGCGAACGAACCGATCGTGAGGGAGCAGCTTCAGAAGGCGGGCGTTCGGCTCGCGGATTTGCTCGACAGCATCTTTGCCGAGTAGACCGCGCCAGCAGGCCGTCAGCTTCTAGTTCGGACCTGCCAACGCTGTTGCAGGGTTGCGTGGGCCGTACCGACGGGCTTGATCGCGCCCCGCGGCAGGCTGAACGCGAGCCGCAGCTTCTTGCGAGCAGGCACGGCGACTTTACCTGTGGGCGACGGCCTTTCCGCACGCCACTGACAACGAAAACAAAACTCTGGGGCGGTCCTGTTGCGTCTCAAGCCCACTCTCCCGTTGCGCGTCTGTCCCCAATGCGCGGCCAGTAGGACGGGGAAACTGGCGTCGAGGCGCGTACGCACAAGGCATCCAACCGCATCCCTGAAGGGACCCTCGGCCGGATCCTCCGTTGCGCGCCCGCTATCTCCTCGTCTCCCGAATTTTCCCGTCAGGCATGCCGCCATTGATCATGACGTAACCGTCGTCCTCGACACCGGGGTAATAGGACGGGGCCGCCGTCGTGTGGAGCGCCAGCATCTGGGCCAACAATCCCGTCATGAACGCCTACCTCGCCGACGCCCTCGCCTGCTTCGACATTGCACGCGAGGACGTGCGTATCCTAAGCCTGGGCACGGGTGAGTCCACCTTCACTGTTGATGAGCGAGCGCGCAACGGCCAAGCCTATCTGCTAGTTGGCAAGAGCAACGTCATCACGGATCGATGTGCCGGAAAGCGACGCGCCGATCGCAATGGACGATGTGACCCGCTCAGTGCGGGACTAGGAACTACCGCTGGTGGCGCGCAGTCTCGTCGAAGGCGCAGGCCACCATGTCGAGCGGGTGTTTTTCGACGGAGTGGTCGAGAAGTTCATCCGCTACCCAATGGCATAGGTTCACATCGGGCGATCTTCCCTACCGGGTCGTCAGCAGCCGACAAGCGAGCTCGCGCTCGCCCCAGCGGTCGAGAAGGTGTCGGAGACCTCGAACCAGCTGCCATCATTGCCGATGCCATGGTTGGCCCCCATGCAGGAACACTGGCAGTCGTGCCCCTGTGCTTCTGGCACGCTGGCGCACAGATCTCCTGCTCGCGATAGGGCTGGATGATGTAGACCTTGCCGTAGCGCTGTAGGGCGCGATCGACGAAGTCGTTGAACCAGGACTTCGGCAGCTCCCAATAAGGGTGATTGCCGCCGATCCATTCAGACGTCGTTCGCCGGCCGTTCTGCAGCCATTGCCGATTGTCGTCGGCAAACGGTAGGCGCACCCGAAGCCTCTCGCTACGCCTGGTCCGGCGTAGCACGACCGGAATTGGCTTCTGCTTCCAAACGTAGTTGAGAGTGAGTCGCTCCATTGAAACCTGCAGATCGGAATCGGGGACCGACACTTCGCCGTGCTCGGCCTGACATATCTAGCGTGACTGGAAAGATGAAAAGTCAAAGATCGTGTCCGCGTCTGCGACGATCGGCGATAAGCGTGCTCTAACTGGTCATCAGCGCGGGGGCGATATCGTCCACCTAATTAGGGATCTCGCCGGAATCGATCCCCGGACAAACCTTCGTCTGGGCGGCGCTCAGCTTAAGGATAAGATGGTGGTCTTGAAGCCCGCAAGCTCGAACTGACCGAGCTGCTTGCAAATGCCGAACAGCCGCCGCCCTTTCTGCGTTCGAACATGGCGGAAATCTACCGCTCGCCGATCGCCGAGCTCTATGAGAACCTACGGAGTGAGCGGCAAGGCCGACGCGGCTGAGGTGTTCCGGACGCTGGTCGATCAGGTGACGCTGGTGCCTGGCGACGCCGAGCTGACGATTCTGCTGCGCAGGGACCTGGCTAGAATCCGTCGCTTCGACCCGAACCAAAAAACCCAGCCCGTCCTTTCGGAAGCTGCCTAGCTTTCACAAGAATCGTTGGTTGCGGGGACACGCAACACCCGATTGTTGCGATTGGTAGAACAGGAAGTTCCCAGACTCGCTGCATGACTGATCAGAACTGGCGCCTTCGCGTCCCAAAACCTTCTAAGCTGTTGATTTAGAAATATAATCCATCGCTACGTAGGTTACTCGGCCTGCTTCGCGAGCGCTATCCGGATCTCTCGGCCGCTCTAGGGACGGAATGAGCGCCATTTCGCCGGGACTTCGCAAAGGCGCGGCCCGTCGCCATGAAGCACTCGATCATCGGAGATCAATTTGGCCGGCTCGGTTGGCGTCGCGCTGCCGTTCCGCGTCAGACTTTCCGCGTTGTTCGGTCTCTATCGGGCTGTTTCATGCCTGTGATGTCTGTTGCTAAGATGATTGCCAGACAAGCACACGATGACGAAGTTGGCGAAGACGTTGAGGGAGGTCTTATCCTGGAGCTCTACTTCACCGATCTTGCGTGTCTCCCGGAAACAGTCGTTGCAACGCGGCTGCGAACAAAGGAAGGCAAAAACTGCGCGGGTATCGATTGGTCGGATAGCTCTCGGCTCAAACGATGGTTTCCACGATTTCATAGCGCCGGATCAGAGGTCCGATCCCCTTGTTGAGCAGGATCAGGACGTTTGTGCGCTGTCGGAGCGAGGAGTTCAATCCGCTCGATGCGAACCGGACTCCATGAGGGCTCCTTGTCCTCATCCGAGGCGACTTCCTCGCGGAGATCGAGAACGACCTGTCGCACCTCTTCCAGCTCTGCAAAAAAGAAACTCGGGATTCCTGTGTCTTTCCAGCGGTCTTCGTTCGGTTCAGCCTCACGTGAGTAGGAATATAAGATCATGGCTCCGGCTTGCATCCCTGCGATATCCCCGCCGGTCGCTATACTTGCCTACTCTGCCAACGAAGATCAAATCCCCTATTGAGGACAATGTGGTTGTCACCCTGTGTGCGGCGCGCGCGAGTCCGATGAAGAGCGTGCACTCCGGGCGGCAAGCGGGCAAAGGAGTGACGGCCACGGATGTCGAAAAGCTCTCGAGAAGCTGGGTCCACGTTCACGAATGTGTCGCGTCCGCTCGATGCCCTTTCCGAAAGAACTGAAGCGCGTTGCCGCACATGATTCGATCAATCAGGTCATGGGTGTCCTCAAGCGCGATCCAGCCCTCAGCGACCAATTGCGAGAGTGCCTGTGCGATTCCGCGGCGCGCTACGAACGCGTGGCCATAAATTGGCTCGACGGCGACATAGTCGCCGCCGAAGGTGAAGATCTTGTTGGACGGAACCGCCATTAGAAATTCCTTCAGAAAGCGAACGCCCGCCACAGGATTGATAATCCATGCCCAGCACATGTCGATCGCGGCGTTAGGGTAATGTTTGGCCAGCGCGATAAACTCGTGCTGGTATGGATAGCCGATGTGCATTAGAACGAATCGGGTTTCTGGAAAATCCTGCAATAGGCGGCAGACGTCTGCGGCATTGCTGCGGGTATGACCGAGTTGCATCACGCCGTAGCCAGCCAAAACGCCTGTGTGCAGCTTGACCGGTAGGCCGCACTCGCCAGCCTTGCCGACGCAATAGCGGAACAGATAATCTTGCAGCGCCTTCAGGTCGTCAGGACCGAGAGCATGTAATGCTCCGACTCGGTCGGCGTGGTGCGGAAATAGCCTTGACGCATGCGCTTTGGTGACCGGCTCGAAATCGAGTGCGCGCGAATAGGCAATTTGCGATTTAACAGCCACGGCTTTGGCGCCGTATGTTGCGAAATAGAAGTCGATGACGTCGAGCCACTCATCGAGCGTCGTCGGGCGCCTGCCTGTCTCGGCCTCCACCCACGCAAAGTCGGCAGCGCTACACCGGCACAATTGAAGGATGCTAATGTCGTGATCGAGTAACCCTGGCTGTTCGGTCTCCATGAAGATGCGCTGTAGCGAATTGACATGGCAGCCCTTGATGTTTGCCAGGTCGAAAATGCGCCCATAAAAGCCGGGCTGAATGGTTTCACGGTATTTCTCGGCGATGCGGGGTAGGCTCTCGACAGTCAGGTCGTCCTCACCATAAACGCCGCGAAACGTATGGCGCAGCGCCTGGGCGTAACCGGTGTGGCGGATGCGGGCCCAAAAGGGGGCAATCAACCGGTATTTCTCCTGGCTCGGAAGATCTGGCCCGAGAAACCGGCGTAAGTCTGCTGCTGGCAGACCAGCAACCGCTAGATCCTCGGCAGCATAGGATCTGAACAAATAAGCCCAGTCGTTGCACGGCAATGTTCGTGGATGGATCGCCCCGGCCAGCCGCTGACTTTCCTCAATCAAATGCTCATGGGTATCTACAAACGGCGTCTCCTCAACCCATCGTGCGATTTGTCGATCGGAGTCCGTCATTTCCTCCCAGCTAATCGCAGCTCTGCTCATTTTGGGTTCCCTTTCGGTGAAGGTAGTCGCTTGCATCCGCATTCGCGATCGCAGCAGGCGTTAGACCATGCAGTACGTGGGCGCCGGCCGCGGCGCCTTCAGGGACGCGGCGGGCAAGATCAATTATTGACGACATCACTGGGATGAGAAACGCGCTCTTTAAGAGCGTCGGTCATTGGGAAGCTAAGATTGATGTTCTTCGGCGGGATCGCAGCCATGAACCATTTGTCGTAAATCTTCGTGAACTCGCCGGAAGCCATGAGCTTAGAGAGAACGTCGTCGACTATCTTCTTGAAGTCTGGATCATTCTTCGAGAACATCAAACCGTAATAGTAAATAGTGCCATAGTTGGCCTTTAGGAAAGTGAGATCAGCAGGGTTCGAGTACTCCGCCTTCATACCGGCCAAGAGAATGTCCGCTTCCACCCAGGCTGCGGCACGGCCGGTGGCGAGTAGGAGCAATGACTCCGCATGGTCTTTGGCTTGCGCGATATTAAGGTTGAGGCCGTCCTTCTGCGAAATGCTTTTCGCAATATCGAGCGCGTCGGAGCCTTGTGTGACTACAATAGTCTTTCCCTTCAAGTCGTCGGGTGCCTTGAGTCCGCTCGACGCCTTTGCGAGCCACGCCGTTTGACTGGCGAAAGTTGAAACGCTGAATGAGACCTGCTCCAGACGCTGTTTGCTGCTAGCGGTGCCGCCGCACTCGATATCGATCGTGCCGTTCTGGATAAGCGGGATACGGTTGGACGAGTTGACCGGCGTAAGTTTTATCTGAAGGTCTGGAGTGCCGAGATCAGTTTTCAGACGATCGACGACGTGCGCGCACAGGTCCAAGGAAAATCCAACAGGCTTCTGGTCAGCGCCGAGATAGGAAAAGGGTATCGAAGCCTCGCGATAGCCAAGCGTGATCACTTTTTTCGATTTGATGTTGTCCAGCGTTGAACCCGCCTTGGCCGTGGAGATCATAGACACGGCGATCACAGTGGTAGAAAGCAGTGCAAACATTTTAGCCATGGGAATTCCTCTGCTTCAGGTGGGACGCGCTTTTTTGCGCCTTATTGGTCTTGGAGTGACGTGTGCTTTGCCGCGGGCCCTTGTGCGCACAGGCCCCGTTAGAGTTGAGGACTTCCAGCAGTCGGCAGACGCCCTTAGCCCTCGAACTTGGGAAGCATAAGATCCACTCATTTCGGCACCGCACATGAACCGGGCAGCACTCAGCCGTGGCAAAATGATAGGCGACGCGGTGCCTTCAAGACACAAAAATGTCAGTTTGCGAGTATGTTTATTCCGAAAATTGATAATTTATTTGTCAGAGTTGGCATCTCCAAATCAAAACTTCCGCGTGTGGGGGGGGGGCGATCATATGCGATCGGGAACGCGGAAATCCGAGCGACGCGCGTTTTCCTATCGTTCCCCAAATAGGTGATTCCGTAATTCGAAATCCACGTCTTCGAGAGCTACGTTCTGTTCGAGCGTCTCCTTGAGCACAGACGAGGCGTTTACAGAGGACCGGCGCCAACCAAGCTTACGGCATGGCTGAGATTGAGTGGGACACTTCCGGGTCAAGCCGACTATGGAGTTGGCGAAGCTTTTCATCGCGCTGTCGGCGCTTTCAGGCATCCGCTGAATGTACAACGGTTCGAACTCAAGCCAGTGCCGGCGGTACAAGCGGTCGACCTTCGCAAAGTCAATCCGCGCCCAAACTCCAACCAGCTCCGGTCCGAAAAAGATTGGCCACCGCGTGCGCGGTGGCCAAGTCAGGGAGGAACTGAAAACGCTGATTAGCAAGCTTGAGCCGGGCATCTCACGATAGGTGTAACGTGGGTAGATCGTGTCGAAAGTCTACTCGAGGCACTCCTATTCGCTCCCGATCAGGATGATCTTGCTATCTCCACCTCAGCGGAGAACACCGCTCTTCTTTGCCGTCCATGTGGCGAGATAGTCCATCAAAGGCGGCGACAAACAGTCATATGGCTCCAGATGGATGGACCGGAGATCAGAACCGGAGAGGTCACACCTTCGCCAACTTCGCGCACGATTCCCGCGCCCTCGTGGCCGAGGATCGCCGGAAATTTACCTTCAGAGCCAGACCCGACAGCGTGTAGGCATCGGTGTGGCAAACGCCCGTCGCCTTGATCTCGACAAGCACCTCTCCCGGTCGCGGACCGCCGATTTCGATCGATTCTATCGATAGCGGCCTCTTGGCTTCCCAGTCGACGGCTGCTCTGGATTTCATACCTACTCCATCCAGTGACAAATTCTGCAGGACGACGATCAGCATTCGTCACTCCGTGATTCTCCTTGCGGTCAGTGATCGCGATCTATGATACCACTCGCTTTCGCGTTGGCCTTGTAAGACGATGCGGATCGGTCGTTTGGGCGATCAAATCCGGGGAAAGATCCGGCTGGTCGTCGAGCACCTCGCGGATTGTCTTGCCCGAGATGAGCACCTTCTTCGCCAGCTCGGCCGCCCGCTCATAGCCGATCGCGGGGGTGAGCGCCGTTGCCACCGCGGTGCTGGCCTCAAGGTGTCTCTGACATATTTGCACATTCGGCGTGATCCCGCTGACGCACTTGGTGCGCAGCACCTCGACCGCATTCGTCAAAAGTTCGAGAGAGTGAAGAATATTGTACGCAATCACGGGCTCCATGACGTTCAACTGGAGCTGCCCAGCTTCGGCAGCAAGCGTGATCGTTAGATCGTAGCCGATAATCTGGAATGCGACCTGATTGACGACCTCCGGCACCACCGGATTGACCTTGCCAGGCATGATCGACGAGCCGGGCTGAAGCGGTGGCAGATTGATTTCATTCAATCCTCCTCGCGGGCCGCTGGAAAGCAGTCTTAGGTCGTTGCAGATCTTCGATAACTTGGTCGCCGTTCGCTTGAGCATCCCGGAGAACAAAACGAAGGCTCCGGTATCCCAACATGCTTCGATCAGGTTTCCGGCAGCCACGAGGGGGAGACCCGATATCTTGCAAAGCTCTGAAACGGCAAGCGCCTGATAGTCGGGGTTGGTATTGATGCCGGTGCCGATCGCCGTTCCTCCAAGATTTATCTCCTGGAAGAACGCGGCGATCTCTCCGAGCCGAGAAACGTCCTCGCGAAGAGTCGTCGCGAAGGCTTGGAATTCCTGCCCCAACGTCATGGGGACGGCATCCTGCAATTGCGTTCGGCCGAGCTTTATCACTTCACTGAAGGAAGCCGCCTTTTCCTCGAAGGCAAGCGCGAGAAGTTCGAGCGCAGCCTGAAGCTGCCCATGGGATAGGAGAATCGCAAGCCGGATTGCCGTCGGGTAGACGTCGTTCGTGGATTGCGACAGGTTGACATCGTTGTTGGGGTGCACGACGTCGTATCGTCCCCGCGGCAATCGCATGATTTCAAGCGCGCGATTTGCGATCACCTCGTTGATATTCATGTTGGTCGACGTTCCCGCTCCTCCCTGGAAGACGTCGAGCGGAAATTCTCTCAACAGCGCTCCTCGCGCTATTTCGCTGCAAACCTCGCAGATTACATTGGCCTTGCTTTGCTCAAGGTCCCCTAGACGCGCATTTGCCCTTGCCGCGGCCAACTTCACGAACGCCAGCGCCTTGATCAACGTGGGAAAGTGATTGATCAGAATACCTGAGATCGGGAAATTTGCGATCCCACGCGCGGTCTGCGGTCCGTAGTAGGCTTTGACCGGGATCGTCACCGGGCCAAGGGAATCGCTTTCGATGCGCTCTGTGGGCGATGCGCTCGTCATATCAAACTCTCGTTGTTGTTGTGCTTTCAGGGAAGACCGCGCGGACCGCGGCCTCAGTGAATAATCTGGTTGAGGAAAGCCTTCGCACGTTCCGTGTTCGGCGCGCTAAAGAAGGTGCTCGGATCGCCTTCTTCCACGATTGACCCGCGATCCATAAAGACCACGCGATCCGCAACCTCGCGCGCGAAGCCCATTTCGTGTGTGACGCAGACCATCGTCATCCCGTCCTGCGCCAGTTCAACCATAGTTTCGAGTACTTCCTTGACCATTTCCGGGTCGAGGGCAGAAGTCGGTTCGTCGAATAGCATCAGCTTGGGCTGCATGCACAAGGCGCGAGCTATCGCGACACGCTGCTGCTGACCGCCCGACAATTGCACGGGATATTTTTCGGCCTGATCGTGAATCCTGACCTTTCTCAGCAGGACCATCGCCCGGTCGTGCGCTTCAGACTGAGCAAGACCTCTGACTTTCATTGGCGCCAACATACAATTCTCGACCACCGAGAGATGCGGAAACAAGTTGAAACTCTGAAAGACCATTCCGACTTCACAGCGGACGCTGTTGATATCGCGGATCCGATCTGTCAGTTCGATTCCATCGACAACTATCCGGCCGGAATCATGCCTTTCGATATGATTGATGCAGCGGATCAACGTCGACTTCCCAGAACCCGACGGCCCACAGAGCACAATCTTTTCTCCCTTTGCGACGTTGAGGTTGATGTCGCTCAGGGCGTTGAAGCTGCCGAACCGCTTGACGAGGTGCTCTACGATAACCATCGGAGACCGGTCGGCTGGGCTAACTGCGCGCTCTTTCTGCATGCTGGTCTCCAGGGTTGTAGAGCCTAAGGAACGACGGGCCGTCAGATTACCGATCGACTAGCGGTTTGTGCCTGCGATCGCGTACCTCTTGCGGAGCGAAGCGACGAATTGGGACGCTGCAGAACTTATGATGAGATAAACGACGGCCACTGCGAGATACATCTCGACCAAGCGACCGTTGAGCTGCGCGAGCTTCGAAGCCGCGCCAAGGAGATCAGTGAGCGAGAGGACGTAGACGAGGGACGTATCCTGAAACAGAATGATGGTCTGGCTGAGTATGATCGGACTGGCGACCCGGAACACCTGTGGCAGAACGACGTGCCGATATGAATCGAATGTCGACAAAGCGAGAGCCTGACAAGCCTCAAATTGTCCTTTGTTCACTGCGCGCAGTCCGACACGGATGATTTCCGAATAGTAGGCTGCCTCGAACAGGCCGAACGTGATGAACGCCGTGTAGGTGGCACCGACTGGAATTGGACGACCAGTCCCTGACAGGTGACCAAGAACAATGGGCACCAAAAAGAAGAACCAAAACAAAACGAGGATCAGCGGAATCGATCGCATGAGTGCAACGTAGCTACGGACGAGCTGGCTCAGAATGCGGAGCTCAAAGTGCTGCACGAGAGCGAAGAGCGTTCCAAGTATCATTCCAATCAGGAAGGCGGCTGCCGTTAAGGAAAGCGAGAAGAGTAATCCTGACCATAGATAGGGCCATGCCTGCGCGACAATCGAGAAATCAAGGCTGTTCATTTCACGACCTCCATACTGCCAGGCAGAGGGCTCTCCAGCTTCACATCGTCAGAGTTTGACCCCGCGGCTTCCTTGCCCGGCGCGATACCAGGAATGCGCACGACTTTGTCGATGAGCATCATTGTCTGGTAGGCGATCAGAGCCAAAACAAGATAGATGAGTGTGGCAGCACCGAATGCGGTGAAGGTTTGGAACGTAGCGTCGCTGATTTGGCGCGCCTGAGCAGTGAGCTCCATCAAGCCGATGGTCAGAGCAACGGACGTGTTCTTGTAGATGCCCATCACCTCGCTCGTCAGGCTTGGCACGATGAGGCGTAGTGCCTGCGGCAGGATGATATGGCGATAGGTCAGATAGCCGCTTAAGCCAAGTGCGGCAGCTGCTTCGGCTTGCCCCTGAGGCAAAGCTTCGATGCCTGCGCGAACCTGTTCTGCAATGCGCGCGGCGGTGTACAGGCTCAGACACCACAAGGCTGGAAAGAAAGATCCCCAGGGCGGAGGTATCTGCTTTATCCAGTCACCAATAGCACTCGGAAGAAGCTCGGGCAGGACGAAATACCAGAGAAACATCTGCACGAGAACGGGGATGTTCCGGAAGATCTCCACGTACAATCGAGCTAAGGCCCCAAAGAAGGGGTTCTTCACGGTTCGACCTATGCCGACGATGACTCCGATTGTGAAGGCAATCCACCAACCGAGGAAGGCAAGCGCCAACGTCCAACCTAGACCCGAAAGAAGCCAGTCGATGTACCGCTGGCCATCCGTGGTCTGCTCAAAAAGAACTCCGAACATCGCGAGCCTCACGATTGCGGATATGCACGACGGCCATGCTCCGCATGGTCGGTCGTCGTGCGCGCTGCGCCGGTACTAATCGATCGCGTCACCAAAATGCGCGTCCTCAGAAAGGCATGATGCTCGCCCTTCGGCGAGATCAGGCTGCTGTCCACTTCGCGTGCGAATTGCCGAGCTGCTCCATGCCAAGTCCTAAGCGGCCCTGAATGACTTTTTTGATCGGCGTTCGCGGATGAGATGCACCAGACGATCTACATCGTCCACCGTGTTGAACATGCCGAACGATACACGGATGCCGTCGCGTTCGGGGGAAACACGCACGCCATTCTCGTCGAAGTAGCCGAGCCAATCTGTCGCGGGCAGACCGACGACGTAGATGTGGGGCGAGCGATGTTGCCGCTGACGCGGGCCGACGAGACCGATGTCGAGCCCGTCCAGTTGAGCGATGAGATGATCGCCCAGATCGAAGCAATGGTTCTGAATGTTGTTCACGCCGATCTGCTCGATCATCTCGAGCGAGGCCCCCAACGCGTGTATTGCAGGAAGATTGAAGTTTCCTAGCTCGAAACGTCGCGCGGTGGGAGACGGCGCCAAGCGGTCGGGACGAGCGATGAGGTCGTGAGGAACCTCCGCCAGACTGGCAGCGGCGAGATAGGCGGGCTCTAGTTCCTTCAGGGTCATGTCCCAATAGAGCAATCCGAGACCCTGAGGGACGAGCAACCCCTTGTGACTCCCGGAGCCAACGAAGGTGGCTTGGATAGCCTTCGCGTCGATCGGAACGACCCCGATTGCTTGCATCACATCGACGACGAAGTAGAGCTTCTTGTCCGCGCAAAGAGCGCCGATGCTCTCGATATCGAAGCGATGCCCGGCGTGGAAGGTGACGTGCGACAACGAGATCGCGCGGGTTTTCTCGTCGATGTGTGGAAGGAAAGTGTCGGCGTTTACGACGTCCGTCATCGGAAGGAAGTCAATCTGGACGCCCTTCTTCTTCAAATTGAGGAAGGCATAAGCGTTGTTGGGATGATCCCCGTGGATCATCAAGACGTTATCGCCGCCTCGCAACGGCAGCGCGTTCGCCGCGATATTCATGCTCTCCGATGTGTTCTTCGTGAAGGCAATTTCGTCAGCCGACACCCCAAGGAAACGGGCAACCTTGGCACGCGTTTGCTCGACTCGATCGAGCCAGACGCTTTTCGGTCCGGCCGTCTCCAAACCTTCACGAAGGAAGGTTTCGACTGCCGCCATTACGGGACGCGCGAGAGGCGCCTGAAACCCGGAGTCGAGGTAGACCATCCTTTCGGCTGCCGGAAACTCTTTGCGTACAGCTTCCACGTCGTAATGACGAGACATTCCCACCTCCTTTTCAGGCACGTCGGCCGCACGGGTCAAATTCAGCGCTAAGCCGCCACCCATGTCCGAACTGTGCAGTGCACAAAATCCAATCAGAAGGTGGCAACGCCAACGATATGAGCAAATGTGAGCGAAACCAACGAGTTTTTCATATTTCAGTAGCGTTTGTTTCGAAAATTGATAATAATGCTGCGGGAGTTTTGTATGACTGAACAAGAGAAGACGACTGGGCCTCTCGACCGTGCATTCGCCATCATTGGTTATGTCGCCAATCAGACGAAGGCCGCCTCGGTCGCGGAGATCGCTAACGCCCTTTCGCTACCCGTCCCGACGGCCCATCGGCTTGTCGGAAACTTGGAAGAACGCGGCCTCCTGCAGAAGGCGCTTGGATCGAAGCGCTACGTGGTGGGCAATCAGTTGGTCATACTGTCCGCCAGAGTAATCGGCGCGGCTTTTCGCACGGCGCGGCGGCATGCGGTGCTGCGCGCGGTTGCGGGCGAGATCGGCGAGCAGTGCGAGATCGGAGTCGTGCGCGACAATGTCGTCGCTTACGTCGACAGCGTACGCGTGACTCAACCAAAGGGGCTTCAATTCAATCCAGGCGAGGCTGCTCCACTTCACTGCACCTCGACTGGGAAAATCTACATGAGCCGGCTACCCGAGAAGGCACGTGAGAGGTTGTGCCGGTCACTCGCCCTGACGCAGTACACTGATAACACGATCGTGGATTGCGACACCCTCCTGCAGGTTCTCGAGGAGACACGCCGTCATGGTTGGGCCAAGACCAATGAGGAATACGTGAAGGGCGTCGTCGGCTGCGCGGTGCCGATAGTTTCACCGGACCGAGAGCTGATAGCCTGCCTTGGCGTATCGGTGCCCGTGGCGCGAGTCAGTTTTGAAGAACTTGATCGTTTCATTCCTTCACTTCAAAAGGCCGCCGTGCTCCTGTCGCAAACCATCCTACAGACGGACAGTGAGGACGAAACACTCGAGGAAACTTGAGCACAAGAATCCTCCTTACCCTGCTCTTTGACCAGGAGAAAGGACATTGGATTTCGACCGAGCGTGTCATCATCTCCTTCGGCTAGCGGCGGTGACGCCTGACGACGTCCACGAACTGCGGGTCGCGCTTGGCGGCCCAGACGGCCGCGGCCTGGTCCACGGCCCAGATCAGTGCGCTGGGGATCCAGAGCCGCAGCCCGAGCGCGATGGCGGCCGCCAGCGTGCCGTTGGCGATCGCGACGCGGCGCGGCGCACCGCCCATCCTGATGGGTCCGTGAGGGCGCGATGGACCGGCTTCAAGAAGCCTGGCACCTCTGGATGAACTAATCCGACCATCAGACCAGTGCCCCGCCCGAGAAGGAGAAGAAGGTCAGGAAGAAGCTCGACGCAGCGAAGGCGATCGACAGGCCGAAGACGATCTGGATCAGTCGGCGAAAGCTCCCGGCGGTGTCGCCGAACGCAAGCGTCAGGCCTGTCACGGTGATGATGATAACCGAGATGATCTTGGCGAACGGACCTTGCACCGACTCCAAGATCTGATTGAGCGGCGTCTCCCACGGCATCGAGGAGCCGGAAGCGGAGGCCGCTGGCGCGAAAGCGAGAAAGATGAAGGCGATCGCTGCGAGTTCGGCAACGCGGCGGCGAACGTGACGGATCGCGGCAGGAAACTGGATCATACGGGCTCTCCGGGAAGCAAGGGGTCACCGCCGGCCCCTGCGGACTGGATGCAGTAATCGCCGGTGGCGGGATCGAGGCCGGCGACCAGACCAAGTTCAGCGAGGCGGCGTTCGCTACCGCGACCGCGCAGCACCGCGACGACATCAATCTTCTCGGCGATTAGTCCTTTGGGAACGGTGAGGACGGCTTCCTGAATGAGCTGTTCGAGGCGACGAAGCGCGCCCAGCGCGGAGCCTGCGGGAATCGCTCCGATCCCACCGGGGTGGCCGGTGCCCCGGCTTTGAGGAGCTCCAAGGCTTCGCTACCTCGCACCTCGCCAACCGGAATGCGATCTGGGCGCAAACGCAGCGACGATCGAACCAGATCTGACAGCGACGCGATGCCGTCCGTGGTGCGCAGTGCGACCAGATTGGGCGCCCTGCACTGTAGCTCACGCGTGTCCTCGATCAGCACCACGCGATCGCTGGTGCCGGCGACCTCGGCGAGCAGTGCGTTGGTGAGGGTGGTCTTGCCGGTCGAGGTGCCGCCAGCGACCAGGATGTTCTTGCGCGAAGCGACCGCGGCACGCAGCGCCGCCGCCTGGCCGGCGGTCATGGTGCCGGCGGCGACGTAGTCATCGAGTGTGAACACGGCCACCGCAGGCTTGCGGATCGCAAAGGCCGGTGCCGCGACCACGGGCGGGAGAAGTCCCTCGAACCTCTCTCCGGTCTCGGGAAGCTCGGCCGAAACACGGGGGCTGCCGGCATGCACCTCAGCACCGACGTGGTGCGCCACCAGGCGCACGATCCGCTCGCCATCAGCCGCGGACATCGTCCGACTGCTGTCCTCAAGGCCGCCCGACAGCCGGTCGATCCAGAGCCGACCGTCGGGGTTGAGCATCACCTCGACGATCGAGGGATCTTCGAGAAAAGTCGCAATTGCCGGGCCAAGCGCGGTACGCAGCATGCGCGCGCCACGCGAGAACGCTTCCGAATTGAGTGAGGTGCCCGCCACGATCGTCCCCCGTCGAGCGCCAACTGCAGTATGTGCTTGGCGACGCGGACGAGTAGAGAAGACAGGAAACGGGTTAATTCAACAAGTATCCAGCCG
This sequence comes from Bradyrhizobium sp. CCGE-LA001, assembly GCF_000296215.2. Taxonomy (NCBI): domain Bacteria; kingdom Pseudomonadati; phylum Pseudomonadota; class Alphaproteobacteria; order Hyphomicrobiales; family Nitrobacteraceae; genus Bradyrhizobium; species Bradyrhizobium sp. CCGE-LA001. The sequence continues at coordinate 6,665,238 of NZ_CP013949.1, forward strand.
GCGTATGAGCCCGGCGTAGAGCAGAGAAAAAAGACTTACTAATTCTTATCCTTGATAAGCTAAGGATAAAAATGTACGATAAATCATCATGTTAGGTGATTGACCGAGCCTAAAACCCTTAGCACACTGTTAGCACAAGTCGCGGTTTAGCACGCCCAGCGTGTGGCGAGCCGTGAAGCCAACGAAAGCAAGGGTCATGGAAGAACTCGCGACGCGGGCCTTGAAGCAAAAGAGCCACGTTATTCTCGGTGGCAAAGTTCACATCTACCGCCGCGGGAAGCGCGGCCACTATCATTGCTCCGCTTCAATCGAAGAAAAACAACACCGCTCAGCCACAGGCGCGGATGATCTCCAATTGGCAAAGGAGATTGCCGAGCAGTGGTACATGAAACTGCGCGGGCTGGTGACCAGCGGTGACCTGGAAAAGGTCACCGCTCGCAAGAGGGAAAAGACTTTCAAGGCCGCAGCCGAGAAATTTCTGGAAGAGTTTCCGGTGCTGACGGAAGGTCAGCGCAACCCCATCTACATCGCCGGCCACGAGCGCCGGGCGCGCAAGTACCTCATCCCCTTTTTCGGCAAGAAGGGTCTCTCCGAAATAACTGGCGGTCTCGTGAACGAGTACCGCATGCATCGGATTGCGGACGCCAAGGAAAGGTGGGGAAAGCCACCTGCCCGCACGACAACTCATCAGGAGATCGTCTGCCTGCGGCAGATCCTAAAAACGGCTATCCGCCACCAATGGCTTAGTTCACTTCCTGATCTTTCAGAGCCTTACCGGAAGAACGGCAAGATTTCCCACCGGGCCTGGTTTTCCCGCGAAGAGTATCGCCAGCTCTACCAGGCGACCGGGCGGAGGGCCCGGAAGCCCAAGAACAACAAATACAAATGGTGGGGCGAGCAGTTGCACGACCTCATCCTCTTCATGAGCAACACCGGCATGAGGCCGGATGAAATCCTCCGTCTTGAGTATCGCGACGTGACCGTAGCCTTCGATGAAGGTACCCAGGAAACCATCCTGGAGATCGAGGTGCGCGGAAAGCGCGGCTACGGTCCCTGCAAGAGCACCCAGAATGCCGTGCCGGTGTTTGAGCGTTTGAAGAAGCGCAACAATCCGCAGCCGACCGACAGGATCTTCCCCAAGTCGCACCACGCGATGTTCAATGAAATCCTGAAATTCGACCGGGAAGGACGTCCCCGCACGCTCTACAGCCTGCGGCACACCTACATCTGCTTCCGCCTTATGGAGGGCGCCGACATCTATATGCTGGCCAAGAACTGCCGGACCAGCGTTGAAATGATTGAGAAGTACTATGCCGCTCACCTGAAGGACGTGCTGGATGCCAGCGCTATCAACGTCCGCAAGAAGCGGCCGAAGCGGGAAGTGGCGGAAATCCGCAAAGGCGAGCTGGAGACACTGCGCTAAGCTGCTCAATACGTGTGCGGAATCGGTTGTATTCTCTTTGCCGAAACCGGAATTGCGCCGTATAGATGGACCGATGCGGGCGTGGCGGAACTGGTAGACGCATCGGACTTAAGTCATTGAGTGCCCTGGGGGAAACCCCAGGCGCAGAACTGCTCAAAGTCGGGGAAACCTTCACTGGCAATCCCGAGCCAAGCCCCCGCCAGGGGGAAGGTGTAGAGACTAGACGGGCAGCACCTACAGCGGACAAGCGCCAGGGTGAAGGGATAGTCCAGACCACGAACGCCGGATGGGCGGCGGCGAAAGCCGAAGTGGTATGAAAATCCGTGGGGCCGCAAGGCCTGTGCCGGTTCGAGTCCGGCCGCCCGCACCAGAGATTTCAATTGAGCAATTGAGGTGGCGATGAAAGAGCGATTTGAAGGAGAGCAGAACCGCCCTCAGCTCGTTGCATCCCTTCGCCGCCAGGAATTTGCGGGAGGCAAGCTCGAAATCGCCAACGCGCTCGCGGATGCGGGCGAACTCGTTGAATTCAAGCCAGGTGAGAACATCATCGTTCAGCACGCTGCCGATAACGACATTTATCTGCTTGTGACGGGGGTCGTCGCCGTCATCGTGAATGGTGCTCAAGTCGCAACGCGCGCAGCGGGCCAACACGTCGGAGAAATGGCGGCCATCGAACCGTCGCTACCGCGCTCGGCCACTGTGACCGTGCTGGAGAGCGCGGTCGTGTTAAAGCTCAGTAGTGCAGCCTTCCTCTCTGTCGGACACAGCTTCCCCGAGTTGTGGCTGCCGATTGCGCAAGAACTCTCTAAGCGCCTTCATCAACGCAACAAGACCATCTACCCTCCCAACAAGGCCCCCAAGCTCTTTATTATGTCCTCATCCGAGGCGTTGAAGATCGCTCACGCACTTCGCTCCGGCTTGGAAAAGGACGTGTTCAGTACGGTGTGGGATGACGGCGTATTTTTTGCCGGCGGTTACCCATTGGAGGCTTTAGAGAAGCAGGTGGGTGAATCCGATTTCGCGGTGGCGATCGCCGAACCGGACGACATCTCTGAATCGCGCGGGCAACGTGCGCCGACCGTCCGCGACAATGTTCTCTTCGAGCTTGGCTTGTTTATGGGCAAGCTCAGCCGCTATCGCACCATCCTGGTGCATCCCAAGGTGAAGGACTTAAAGCTTCCCTCTGATTTACAGGGATTGACCCTTGTGCCCTACCAGGCGGGCGATGATGCAACCATTGCCGAGCGGATTGCGCCGGTATGCGACACCATCAGGGATCTCGTACTTCGCCTTGGGGTGCGGACCTTCTCTATCGAAAAAGATCGATAAACCGCACAATCCAGTTTCGTTTGGGGCCGGGACCACCCTCGATCTTGATGTCGACGTTGACGGGCGAGGCGTTCGCGCGAAAGGCCGTGCCGGATAGGCGCAGGGAGGACCTTCTGGCGAGGGTGACGATTAAGAGAACCGCAAAGTTAACTCCCACGTTCGGATCCTCGACGATATCCCGCATCGCGCGGATATCCTGCCCACTGGGCAGCGGTTCGAATGAAGGATGTGAGTGCCATTCGCCTAGATAATTGAAACGTTCATAGTCATGACCGGTGCGCGCGAAGAAATTCGCGATGAACGCGCGATTGTGCGCCACGTCCCTTACGAAGTGGGTCGCCGAGCCGCCGCTGTGCTGAACGGACAGATCAGCGACGCGGAATGTCTCGCCAGCGACGTGCTCCCCCACCAGAACACCACCGATTTCGCGTATTCCTGCACGCTTGAGCTCCGCCGCCAGCTTTTGGACCACTTCGTACGGAAGGAGCACTTTCATTGCTTGTCGAAGATCTTGGCGATTTCCACGATTTCGGCGGTGGCTTCTTCGGCTGACATGTCGAACGGAATCTCTTGCGGAGGCGACTCCGGCATTGGGACGGGAAATGTCTCAAACGCTTGCGTAAAGAGGCCATCCTCCGGCGCGAGGCCCAGCACATAGGCCGACACCGGGAAATAAGAGGGTTCGCGCGCCAGAAGCGTATCAATGGCCAACCGCGCGGTGGCGGCAGCGATACTGGCGACATCGGCGTCGTCAGCGATCATCGGCGGCCCGTCGCCTCCGGTCCCATAATCCCGCGTGACGGTCTTGGGTTGATACCCTCTCTCCGCAAACCAGTTTTCTATCGCGCGGCGCATGAGCTGAGGGGACGGCTCCTTACCGGGCCGATAACGAGCCATAAGCCCGCCGAACCCTCCTCCGAATACTTCGGCCCACACAACGGGCTTTTGGTCCGACTCAGCAACCGCTGCGACCAAATTGAAAACACTCGGGTTTGCGGTCGCGTTGACGATAACGTCGCGTGCGAGCAACGAGGTGATGGCAGTCTCCGCACTGCCGCTCGATTCCTGGCCAGCCATCCGCACCTTGCGGACATGAACCTTCGCGTCGGGATTCACGTTCTTGATCCGCTGTGCAACCGCATCGACCTTGTGGGTGCCGACATCTCGCCAATCGAGATCGTGGCGCACCAGGTTGTCAGGCAGCAGAAGGTCATCATCGACGAGATAGAAATTGCCTACCCCTGACCGCGCAAGCATTGCCGCGACCTTGCTTCCCAAAGACCCGCAGCCGATCAGCGCCGCGCTCATGCCACGGAGGCGCTCATGGCTTTCGTCCAGTCGATGGGCGACGGGCTCAGGAGGGATGGTCGCGGCTTCGCCGGCGTACTCCCCGTACGCAAAGTAGCAATGAGCCTTGTCGCCCCTGAGGATGACGATTGTGGCCGCATCCTCATCGAATCCCAGCTTTTTTGTCGCTGCCTTGAAATCAGCAACGCTTGTCGTAGGCGGCAGCGCTTGGGTACGCTCGATCCGCAGGATCGGTGCCGATCGCTCAAACGTTTCACTGCCCAGCTTCAGCGGCACGTCAGGATCGGTCCAGACCTCCCCGTCCGATTTCGTGACTTTGTCGATGACGTACACATTGGTTTCCGGGCGGCAGAGCACCAGCATATTGCTCTTGAGCATCTCGCCGGTCTTCATGCCGGCGAAGAAAGCCATCAACCCGCGGGTCAGTAGCATCCGGAGATTGCGCGTGCGCAAGGTCTGTCCAAGCGAAACTTCGTGCGCCGAAGGGACCCTCTCCGCTTCGCCCTCGGCCGGGTTTTCCGTAAACAGCAGCCGGTGCGCGCTCTCCAGCAGCATCGCGCCGGTGATATCGCTGGTCCAGTTATCGGGGCGGTATTCGAGGCACAGCTCGCCGCCAGGACCGAACTGGTGGTTTGACCACAAAGTCGTTTGGTCGCCCCGCGGGTACACGGAGGGCGGCGTATGAGGGAAATGCGAGGGATAACTCAGGTACACCGGATAGGTGCGTGCTCCGATCGTAATGTCGGCCTCGAAGATCAAGCGTTTGGTATCATCCGTCCTCCACCCAAGCGGGGTCAGCCAATCCGCGCTCGCGGCTAGGGCTTCGAGCCCTAGCCTTTCGCTTTTGAAGCGGCCGAGATCGGCAAGATACCACCACATTAAGCAAAACCGCCGGGCGTGGCAGGTCCGGTCGCTCGGTTGGGGAAGCTGAACGGCTGCGCCGCAGCGGCAGCCGGCTGCAAGAGTGAGCCGGCGGACAGAGCCTTCGCCGCCTTGGCTGCCTTATCACCCTTGGCCGACATCTCGTTGACGGCCGTGTCATAGTCCAGACCGGCGCGTTTGCGGCCCGAACCGAAGATGGTGCGTACCGGTTCCGATGCCTTGGCGTAGGCGTTGGCCCCGATTGCGCTCTCCGTGCCGGCACAACGGGATTGCTCCTTCTCTGCCGCCAACACGCCGCGGCTGACCGAGCACCGAATAAGCTCGCCCTTGATGCCCAGGCGCGTGACGTTCATCGGTCCAAAGTCGAAACCAATCGCCAAGCCCAGGCTGGATGCGTCAGTCCCGTTCGCCTTGAGGCGAGACAAAGCGAGATCGAAGCTGCTGCGCATGCCGCCCGCGCAGAGGGTCATATTGCTGATGGTCTCCTCCACATCAGTGGTTTGCGCAGTCCCTTCCACCAACAGGCCATGCACGCAATCACCGATGAAACGGACTTTCACGCCCTTGAAATCCTCATGTAATACGGCATCGAGCTCTGCCCGCAGGATATGCAGCGCTCGCACGACGTGCTTAGCTCCTGCATCGGTGGCGATGTTCCTCCCCACATAATTTGTGAATCCGTCGATGTCGCCGTACACCGCACAAGCGTCCTGCCGGCGCGAGTTCTTTGCGGAAAGCGCTTCGATATCGAGCGTCGAATACGGAGGCGTGTGCCCCGAAAACTCAAACGCCCCGATCGGGTTGTTCTTCAGGTCTTCCTTCCACTCCTTCACGATCTCGGCGGCCGTGACCTCAAGCTTGGCCTCCTTCTGGCTCTTCTCGATTTCAGCGGCGGAAAGCGGTGTCACGTCAACGTCCGTTACCTCGGAAAGCCCGATGGCTTTGCGCGCCTTGTTGGTGAGATAGATGCCGGTCGCAGTACCACCGCCCGAGCGCTTGGCCGCATAGTTCGCGGGCTCACCCAGGAACAGCGGTTCGCGGTGGCCGCGACGTCCGTTGTTCACCGCCAGAGCCTTGCCGGTGTCGATGCCGACCCGCACCTTCGCGGCCGGATGATCGGCGTCCTCACCCGTTTGCGCCAAGACGTCAATGATCAGTTGTGCCGTCGCAACGGCGCGGTGCACCCGTTTGGCTTCGCTGTCGTAGGGCTTAGCCACCACGGAATGGAGGCGCTGGTTGTGGAAGTCGACCAGGATGGCATCCACCCGAGCGATGATCCGGTGCACCGCGCGGTAATGGAGGTTCAGAAAGCGGAGCGTGCGCTTATGGCAAGTCTCACCTTCGATATCGGTGACTGCCAACATGTCCTTCATGTTGAGCACGTCGGCGTAAAGGTGCACGCCGTCGACCCGGTAAGCGACCGTGTTCGCGAGGTTGGAGAGATCCGTGTCGCGCACGTATTCCTTGATTTCGATCGCCTTGAGCGGAAGGCCCTCGATCTTGGCATCAATCCGCTTTGTAGCACGCTCTTTATTCCAATTCCGACCTGCCATTGCTGGTGCTCCGTTTGGTTGCGCGGCACGAGCGGTGCCCGGAAGGGCGACGGCGATGGCAGCGCGTAATTGATCTCTGCAGTGCGAGGTGCCTCGTTGACCCTGCACGCGGTACGCGTATATTTAGAACATAAGAAGAACCGATAGAAGGCGGCTGTAACAGATTTGGGCAGTTTTCCCCTCTTTTCCGCCATGCAGAGATTGGGCGCCCTTTTCTCTTCATCTTTTGTGGAGAATAACCTTGCCGATGACGAGAATAGACCCCATAATCTCTGCAAAGGATGATGAGATTATGGTCTATATTCACGAACTGCCGGGGTGGCCCGCCTTCAACTGGAACGTTCAAAGGATTGCCGATCGCCTGGCCGCCGTCCGACACAAGCAGGGGCGATTGCTGGGCCGTATGGAGCGGTTAGGTTTCCGGCTCAAAGCCGAGGCCACCCTCCAGACCCTCACCGAAGAAGTCGTGAAGTCGAGCGAGATTGAAGGCGAAGTCCTAGACCGTGACCAGGTCCGTTCGTCCATTGCCCGCCGTCTCGGGATGGATATCGGTGCGCTCGTCCCCGCCGACCGGCACGTTGAGGGCGTCGTGGAGATGATCCTCGACGCGACCGAGCACTACGCTGACGAGCTTACCGACGAAAGGCTGTTCGGTTGGCATGCCGCGCTCTTCCCCACCGGCCGAAGCGGCATGACCAAGATCGTTGTGGGCGCCTGGCGCACGGCGCAAGCCGGTCCGATGCAGGTGATCTCGGGCCCGATCGGGCGCGAGCGCGTCCATTACGAAGCTCCTCCCGCCGAGCGCCTTGCTCATGAGATGAAAGCGTTCCTGGAGTGGTTCAACGGCAACGCTGGTGGCATTGACCCGGTATTGAAAGCCGCCCTCGCGCACCTGTGGTTCGTGACGATCCATCCGTTCGAGGATGGTAACGGGCGCATCGCGCGTGCCATCGCTGACTTGGCGCTCGCACGCTCCGAACAGAGCGCGCAACGGTTCTACAGCATGTCTGCCCAGATCCGTCGCGAGCGAAATGACTACTACACCATTCTCGAACGGACTCAGAAAGGAGACCTCGACATCACCGACTGGTTGGCGTGGTTTCTTGATTGCCTCGATCGCGCCTTTGACGGCGCGGACGTCATCCTTGCCAGCATTCTCCGCAAGGCGAACTTCTGGGATTTGCATAATGCCCGCCAGCTCAATAAGCGCCAGCGGCTGGTGCTCAACCGCCTCTTGGATGGCTTCGAGGGCAAGCTGACCTCGTCGAAGTGGGCCAAGCTTACCAAAGTGTCGCAAGCCACCGCCTCCAGAGACATCGACGAACTTGTTGAGCACGGGATACTTCAGAAAGACGCTGCCGGCGGCAGGAGCACAAGCTATTCGCTTGTCGATGCGCAAACCTGATGGGACATCATGAAAGACGACCAGGAAGATGCATTCGAGAAAGTCCTCTCAACCCAACTTAGCCGCAACATCGACTTTGTTAGATTCGCGGAGACAAAGAACGCTGCCTTGCTGACGTTTTCCTCAGCATGGATCATCGGTTCTATAAACCTGCTGACCGGGCAGGCCACCCTACCTGCTGGATACGCTGTAGCCTTCTGTGTCGCCCTGCCCCTATTCGCCGCCGCCGGCCTTGTGTGCATTCTGTCGTTCGTTCCGCAGATCTTAGACCGCTTTCATCAGCAAGATGACGACGACAAAAGCCTTCTCTATTGGGGACACGTCGCCGAGATACCGGTCGGGCGTTATCATGCGCGGGTAACGGAGCGCTATAAGCCGCAAGAGAACCACAGCGTCACCGAGCGTTACCTCGATGATCTATGTGTGCAGATATCGGTCAATGCTCGCATTGCTATGCGTAAGTTCACGATGTTCAACATTGCGGCTGGGTTCGTGTTCGCAGCAGTCTTGGTCCTTTCGCTGCCGCCAATCTGGTGGGGTATCCGACACTTGTTGCGCTAACCTCGCGTGGCGCGCCTTTAAAGCGCGAAGCCTCAGCATTGCTCAGCGACAATCCGCCCGGTCCGGTGCGTCGTTAGTGCTGAAGCTCATCGGAAGCACTGGCCCTGAGTTCTTCGGCAGAGATGTGTGTGTCCCTCGCATCTCACACATTGACGCATTCCGGCCTTGTCTAATTGCGTCTCAAGCCGCACTTCGTTGCGCGTTCACAGGAGGATACATTCCCGGGTCACTACGCCCACGCACACCACAAGTTCATGCATATGCATCTCGCCCTGAGCGCCTGGGCTGCGGTGGAAAAGGGGGAAAAGCCCAATCGTGGTCGTTCTCTCCTTAACTTCAATTGTCTTTTCCCAAACGTGACAGGCTTTAGAAATCATGATTCAATTCAGTTGGATGATTCGTACTGCGTTCCCGATCGCCACTTTCCGGGGTTACGCGGGCCATGCACACGCCCTTGACTTGCGATTCCGCGAGAGGCAGCATCCAGCCAATCTTTCCCTTCCCTCAAGCAGGGGCGGCGCCAGGATTTGGTGCAGCGTCGAACTGGCGGGGTGATCCTCGCTCGTTCCCAGCCAAAAGTCCGGCAGCCGAGCCAGTGATGACGGCTTGTGCGTTTGGATCAGACGCTGTTCGGCGTCGAGCTTGTGCGTCGCCAGGCTGGCCCCGGCCATCCAAGCTTATTGATTTTCCTCACTGTTCGCCTTATGTTCATACAAGCAAGTCCCGGAGCGTCGGTGACGCGCCGGGAAATGTAGCTTTTTCTACCGCCCCAAAGGGGCGATCAATGATGGCGATGGTGCCAGAGATGGCAGCTCGCCAAGACCAACACGACCAACCAGACGATTTCATTCAGGTTGAGCGAGGCGGTCATTACGCGGCCGATGACATGGGACCAGTTATGGCCAAGGTCAAACCAACCCGCGACAAAGGTCATCCAATACAAGGGATGACCAAAACGGATTACCGTTCATCGGTATCGGTCCTTGTTGACACTCATGCGGACAGCTCGTTTTCCTTGCAACGGGGCGAGCTGGACGGATCTGCAAGACCGGTAAACTGGGAGGCCCGTCGTTGTTAGCGCAACGACGGGTCTTCTTCCGATCCGCAGCTCCTTTCTGTGGAGCTACTTCATGGCGATACTCCTTCGGTTAGATCCTCTCTCAACGTCACCGTTGCGCTCCAATAAAAAAGCCGCACGCCCTTTCGAGCGGCGGCTGTTCGGGGCCGACGGGATTCGAAAACCAGTTGCCGCACCACTTCGGCGGCGAGTCGCTCCATGAAGACGCGAGTTCAACGATACGCATTTGCGAATCTCTGATTCGGACTCTGAGTGAAATGCTAGGTGCGCTGAATTTGAGTCGCAAGCTGAATCTTGACAAACCTGTTGAAGGAATCTGCGTCCCGATTCGAAGACGCTCGAGCCATTGTAATTGCTGCGGTTTTTTGCGTTATAACGCGCCGCTAGCCTCATCATCCCCTAGAGATTTGCACTACTTTCTTTCTTGCAATCATACGAATCGATTTCTTGAATCAGCGTGTCATGAGCTTTGGATTCCCGAAGGCTATCCTATGTCCGACGAAGCGTGCCGTCGTCGCCACCCTTCGACGAGCGAAGTGACACTCAGCAATCGTTGTCGCGCCGTATCCTGCTAAGTTGAAAGCAACCGCATGCCGGCAACGACCGGCACCAGAACGTTTTCGTCTCCCGGCCGGTCCTGCCCTCGCGGCAACCCCAACCTGGAGAATGCAATGCCCGCAAAACCCAAAACTAAGAAACCGAGCCACGAGGCCTTCGTCATCACCGGCGAAGGCGAGAGTGCGTTCTGGACCAAGATCGGCGCGGTCTGGCCGCATGACAACGCCAAGGGCTTCAACGTCGACCTGATCGCCCTACCCGTCAGCGGACGACTCGTCATCCGTGAGCGCAAGGCCGGCAGCGCCTGACCGGCTCTATCGCCGGCGGCATGAGTTGCCGGCTCCGCGAAGTAGCCTTGTGCGATTCTTCCCAGAGCAGCGGTTAGGCACGCTGGCGTGGTGAGGGAAACCATCTCTAGAAACTCAGAAATGGTCGAAGCCCGTTGAGAGCTGATGACCCGCAACGTGCAATGCTATGCGCCCCGCACCGGCAACGGTGTGGGGCTTCCGTTATGCTTCGATGATGACGTCAACGGCGCTGAGCAATAAGGCTTTGCAAGGACTCGGCGAGTTGAACGTCTTTGGCACCCAGTACTACGACGGGCCCATTGGGTTTTTCCTGATACCTGAAGTGGAAGCCGTATCGCTCGCCGAACTTCCCTATCAGATTGAGGCGGCGCTTGAGGAACGTTTTGACTAGCACCCCCGCAGCCTGCTTGGTGTGCCTCCCTTCGAACAGGCGAAACTCCTCGTTATTCCAAGCCAGAACATCGCTCGTCGATAGAACATCATGAAAGTCATAAAAACATTTGTCCCGCCAGTTGTAGACCGCGGAATTGATCTGGGACGAAATCAACCTCGAAGCTACGCCGACAAATGCGCGACGTTGGGCGCTGTCGGCCTGGTCCTTCACGTAAGAAATGATCCGAGGCAGGCCATCCTTGATTCTATCTGACCTGAGCGCACCAAGAAATGCAGCGCGTCGCACCTCCCGACTGGAATGATCAAGGTACTTTAAAAGCCAATTGAAAGCGTCCCGGTCGTCTCCATAAAACACATTGAGGGCGCGGACGGCGGCAAGAGTGACAGTCGGATCGCTCTCATACCCTGAGAGAATGTCGAATATGAAAAGCTTGTGGTCCCGAGAATGCTCAGTGGTTACCTTCATGAACAGGAGAATATTCATGCGGACCGTGGGGTCTCTGCTCCTGTCAAACAGCGCTCGCGCAATCATCGCGCCGCGATCGGATGCTTTGTCTTGCAGGAACTCCTCAACCCGGATGATGACGTTTGCCCAATAGTCAATGGAGAGCCTATCGACAACCTCGAGTTCGTCCGGGTGCTCTTGAAAGTATCGCTCCTGGGTCAATCGGTGAGAAAATAGAGAATCGTCAGTGTCGGCCCCGTCGAATATGGGATCATCGACCTCCCACCTGACGTTGACACCGTAACAACCACGAAGGTCCGAGCCCGAGAAGTTGAAGCCACGCAGATCGCAATTCGAAAAGTCGACCTCACCGAGATCCAGATTCTGAAAATCCTCGGCCGGATCAAGGCCGCAGAATTTAGCCTGGGTGACGAAGTTAGTGTCTTCAAGGTCGAGAAGTTGCGGAATCCGCTTGAGATATTCCCGGCTTATCGGATCATCTGTGTAATCCGTCGTCTTCAACAATTATCTCCGAGACTGAAAAAGTGAGGATGCCGCCGTTGCTCGCGTTGTGAGCTAAGGCCTTCCCAATGAGCGCATTGAGCATCTTCTCATGGTTCTTACTCTTGAAGCTGAACTTGCTCAGTTTGCTCGCGGGCGTAATCCGTACATCGCGCTTTCGCGCAAATGCAGCCAACTTGACCGCCAGCATGTTCGCCCCCGGCAGTGCTCTTATCTTGCAGAGCACGTCATCGTTCAAGTATGTGTCCCCCAAAGTCTTGCTTCCGTCACCGGGCTCTGAAATTTCCCACCTCAAATTGCCACGCGCCTTCACTCTGAGCAGACTGTAAGTCTGCTGCGAACTTACAGACTCGGTAGTCTTCGAAGCGACGCTCGCAGAGGCCTTCGCGCTCAATGATCCGCTGGGTTGACTACTGACGTTCAGTTCCGCGGCGCCACCAGCCTCGGCTTGCTTGGTTCGTTCGCTCGTGAGCTTGTGCTCGACGGAAACGTCGTTCGGCTTCATCGGCTCGCCGTGGCGGCTCTTGGGAACCACCTCGAATCCATCCAGATCGAGAGAAAGGTTTGCGCGGTTTAGTTCGACAATGAACTCGAGGCACTCGTCAGCGGCCAGCGTAACGCTGTCAATGCGGAGCTCGACCCGGACCTCTCTGTTTTCTGGCTCGTTGCCGTTCTGGACACGCGTGATGACCTCAATAAGGTCAGGTAGCGCGTTTTGGTCATTCGCCATTCTTGCCCCTCCCGCGCCCACTCAACCGTGGCGCGAGACGCCGTGCAATAAAAAAGGTGCATCGTGCGCGCCCTTTTTGGGGGATATTGGGACCGACTTTCGTTTAGGTTCAACCGCTTCGCCAAATCCCGCCTTGCCTAACCGGCGCAAGTTGTCACTCGGCGCGTCGGCACGCCGACCAGGCTCTACGCGCATCGCGCGCCGGGCCAAGAGTTCCCGGCCTCCGGTCACGATCCCTCGCGCGAAGAGCTAAGGGGCGCCGCCCCTGGCACCTGCAAGGGACCGCGTGAAGATCACGCTCGGCCGCAGCCGTTTCCCCGGTCTTCCGCGCTTACGCTTGTGCAGACCGGGAGATACCCCTCGGGCCGCGTCCGCCCTTGCACTTGCCTCCCCGGTCTCGCCGACGGGCAGAGGTTCAGCGCGGATTTGCGCTGAAACCTCAAACCCTAGGAAAGAGACCAAGATGACCAAGAAAACCCAACCCAAGAGTGGCAGCGAGATTTTCGTACCGCTTAACATGCTGAAGAAGTCGCCCCGCAACGTGCGGAAGACCAATCACACCCCGGCGGAGATTGAAGGCTTGGCGGCGAGCATCGCGGCCAACGGCATGCTGCAGAACCTCGTGGTGGAGCCGGAGCGCGACGGCAATGGCAAGGAGACCGGCCGTTACTTCGTCACCATCGGCGAAGGCCGCAGACTGGCACAGTTGCTGCGGGCCAAGCGTAAGCAAATCAGGAAGGACGAGCCCATCCGCTGCGTGCTCGATACCGAGCATGACGCCCACGAGATCAGCCTCGCCGAGAACGTCATCCGTTCGCCGATGCATCCCGCCGATGAATTCGAGGCGTTCGCGCTGCTCCACACCGAGAAAGGGATGGCGGCGGACGACATCGCGGCGCGGTTCGAGGTGACCCCGGCGGTGGTGAGGCAGCGGCTGAAGCTGGCGGCGGTCAGCCCGGCGCTCATGGCAGTCTACCGCGAAGGCGGCATGAGCCTTGAGCAGGTGATGGCGTTCACCCTCACCGACGACCATGCGCGGCAGCAGGAGGTCTGGCAGGGCCTCGGCTGGGACAAGGGGGCCGAGGCGATCCGCCGGGCGCTGACCGAGGGCCAGGTGGACGCGAACGACCGACGCGCGCGGTTCGTCGGCGCCGAAGCTTATGTGGAGGCCGGGGGCGTCATCACCCGCGACCTGTTCGCCGACGAGAACGGCGGGTACTTCGCCGACCCGGCGCTGCTCGACCGGCTGGTGCTGGCCAAGCTAGAGCAGGAAGCGCAGGCGGTGCGCGCGGAAGGCTGGGCGTGGGTATTGGTCACGCCCGAGTTCGACTTCCGCGCCACCAGCGCCATGCGCCGGGTCTACCCCACCGAGCCGGACATCCCCGCCAAGGCGCAGCGCAAGCTGGAGAAGCTGGCGGCGGAGTACGACGAACTGGCCGCCGTCGCCGAGAACGAGGAGATGACCGAAGCCATGCAGACGCGGCTCGACCAGCTTGAAACCGAGATGGAGGCCTTGAAGGGCCAGCCGGTCTACGACCCGGCCGACATGGCGGCGGGCGGCGCGCTCGTGTCGCTCGGCTACGAGGGCGGCGTGCGGGTGGAGCGCGGGTTCATCTGCAAGGAGGATGAGGCACCCGTTGCACAGCGGCGCGAGGGCGGCTCCGAAGCCGAGCCGGAAGCCGTTGAGCCGGGAAGCGCCCTACCCGACCGGCTGCTCGCGCAACTGACCGCCCAGCGCACGGCGGCGTTGCGGGAGGCGGTGGCGCAGCGCCCGGACATCGCGTTCATCGCGGTGGTGCATGCGTTCGTCGCATCCACGTTCTACTTCGGCAACCGCGTGTCGTGCCTCGATGTTACCGTGCGCACGGTCTACCTGTCGGGACATGCGGCAGGGATTGATGAAAGCCCGCAGGGGCGCGCGTGCAGTGATCGGCAGGCCGAGCTTGCCAAAGCGTTGCCCACCGATGTGCAGGACCTGTGGGATACCTTGCTGGGGTTCACGCAGGAGCAGTTGATGCGTCTCTTGGCGCATTGCACGGCGCTTACCCTTGATGCGGTGGTCCGTCCGGGTGCAGGGTCATCTTCAACCTTGAAACATGCCGAGGCACTGTCTCAGGCGGTCTCGCTGGACATGGCGGCGCACTGGCAGCCTACCGCCGCCAACTATCTCGGGCAGGTCACCAAGGCGGTTATCGTCGAGGCGCTGCGTGAGGGCGTGTCGGAGGAAGCGGCCGCACAGCTGGCGGAGTTGAAGAAGCCCGCGATGGCCGAGGCCGCCGAGCGGTTGCTAACGGATAAGTGTTGGCTGCCGGAGGTGCTGCGACCGCTGTATCCTGCAAAGCCCGAAGGACTGGCCGCCTAGGTACCGCATTATATTCAACAAGCCGGGCCGCAATGCAGCCCGGCTTGCTTTTACGCGGTGCATTCTGAGCGTCTCCGCAGACCATCGGCTTTGCTCGACCATGCCCGCTTTCCACTCACACTCAGAACGTGTATAATGAGGCATTTAATGAAGTACGTCCTTCGCTCATTTTGAAGGATTATGGCAATGCATCTGTCATTTTACTTTGCGCTAATTGCGACCACTACGCTACTCTCGTTCCAGCCCATTTCGACATCGTATGCCGGGCTCTTCTCTCTATTCGAGCATGGTCTTGCCACAGCCGGAAAGGATGCGGGACGAGCTGCAGGAAGAGCCGCAGGCCACGCGGGATCGACCTTCGCGAAACGCGCGGAAGCCCTCGCTGCGTTGAGCGCTGTCGGAGCAGGCGCTATTTACGTCGAGCGTGAGGGCGGCCAACTTCTTACGCGGTTTGTCAAAGGCCATGCCGGTCCCACCATCGACCTCACTGATGCGCAATGGAAGGCCAAACTCGTCAACGCGGCAAAAAGCAGCGATGGTCCCCAACAACTAGTTGTAGACCTTCAAACGATAAAAGCTTTAGAGCGCGACTTCGCCGACGTAGAGCGCAGTATTGCCGTGCAGGTCGCCGATCCAAGCGGTGGCGTCTACCGCCTGAAACATTTCGGCAAGATTGGCGCAGCACTCGAAATTAAGCCGGGGCTCCTTCTTCCGCTCAAGGATGCGCCGTTAACAGCGATCTTTCGGCAATTCCTCGAAGGCAGCGTAGACCGAGGTCAGTTGCATATCGCGACGACTATGGCCCGCGAGGACGCCGATTCTCTCCGTCGCTTGGGTCAGATTGCAGGTGACAAGCTGAAGTCTCTTCATGAGATAAAGGACGCAAATGGCCAACTGTTGCTACCAGGAGGCAAAGGCGGGCTTACCGTCGTAATCGGTCACGTCGAAGGAAACGGGTTCGCTATTCGCCGACCCGATGGTACGCTCGCCGACAGCATCAGCTTCGAAGCCATTGAAAAGGCCGCAAAGGAGAAAGACGTTTCGGCCGTCTTCGTCGGATGCGACACCTACACGTGCAGTCGAGCTTCGGGAACAACGCGCATAGTACGCGACACTGAAGTTGCCGATTCGCTTCGGAAGGTCCTGCAAGCAGACAACAATGCCGATCTACTAGCCGCTTTCGGTAGTGCCGATTCGCCGTTCGTCATCACCAATAGCTCTATCAGCGCCGCAGCGGAAAGTTTCACGGCGAGACTGGAGCGTCTTCCGGCTGGGGCTGCGGCAGTACGCGGCGGAGCGATTACAATTAGAGTCGCCGCCTTCCTATCTAAGGCCTCAAAAGCAGATTCGACGTTGTGGCTGTTGCTATTGCCCTATGGTTTCGCTGCCAGCCTGGCCTGGACGCTCGAGGCCTTCGACGGAAGGTCACTTACTGGTGCATTTGATAAAGTATTTCCGACCCTTCCCAACCCGCTCTTGTCGCCACGCCTTTATCGGGCGCTGGCGGTAGCGCGAATGGCCATTTTCTACCTACTCTCACCTCTTGTCGCCGCAGTATTTTTTGCCCTGATTATCTTATCCGCTTTCAATTTTACGACATCGGCCTGGCGAACTCGCGACGAAGTTCTTGAAGGGCTGTGGACGCTCCTGATTATCCCGCATCGGGTTCTCCTCGGCCTATGCATTCTCGCTTCGAATCTTCTCTGGATCGGTATCCCCGTGGTCGTCGCCTCTTCCTTGCTCGGCATCCTTCTTTACCCGATCGGCATGTGGGGAGTGGTCGTTGAGATGCTTGGCCTCGTTGTTGCCGCTTACTTCATCTTCCGCAATAGACGGATGATCGTAGATTGGCTCGATGAACGCTTGATAAGAATTTCGATGGCTATCTCAGGCCGGCGCTCCACAAATCGATTGATGTTTACGTTCTACGCCGTAAAGGCGCTACCTCTGATAGCGGCAGCGGTCTTTGCCCTCATTGACGTGGTCTGACGGGTAGTTGTGCGGATGCCGGCCCCAAAAGCGAATGCGATTGTCGAATTGCTCAGAGCGTCGGCTCCGGAGCGACTCACCAAGCTGCAAGAGGCTTTTCCAAACGAGGTGAATCTGCTGTCTGAAGGACTTCCGTTGGGCCCCACCAGCGGATTCGCCCGCTCGCACGGGGTTCTTTGCGAACTAACCCGCGCTGGTCTCGAAGAAGCCAAGAACGAAGTGGCGGCCATCCTTCTTGAGCTGCCAAAACGAGCGATACGGGCCAAGCGCATTCGGTTGGCCGGCGCGGTCTTGGCTACCGTTATCAGCGCTGGAGTGGTTTCATCAGCCATCTTCGGGGATAATAGAACAACCATCATAACCGCATTGATCAGCTTTGCCGCGACAACGATTGGCCTCGTTGCCAATTACCTAGAAACCCCTTTGTTCGGCACAAAAGGCATTGCAGAATTGATTGAGGACTGCCTTCGGTTGGAAATGGAGAGTCAGAATGCCGCGATTGAGCTTCAGCGGCAGCTACGTGACGAAGCCGGCGATTGCAGCGGTCCGCTCTCAACCACGAACGAAATCTGCGCCAAGCTGCGGCGCATCCGCATTTTCGGAGGTATGTCGGACTCGGCAGGCTGAGGGCCTCCGAGATCCTTCTCTCCGCTCGACGCGTCGAACTCATCCGGGCGCGGTCCTGTTGCGTCTCAAGGCGATCTCCTGTTGCACGTCAGTCCCAACGCACGGCCAGAAGGACGGGGAAACTGGCGCCGAGGCGCGTCGGCGCAAGGCATCCAACCGTATCCCAGGGGGAGCCCTCGGCCGGACCCTCCCGTTGCGCGCCCGCTATCTCCTCGTCTCCCAAAATTTCCCGTCCGGCCGCGATTGGCGCAGCCGGCGAAAACCAAAACGGGAGATCCTCGAATGACCAAAATCCTGAACGTCAACGACCTTTGTGACGCGATCGCAGCGTCCACGCTCGACGACGACACGCAGCGTGCCCTGATCGATACGCTGGAAACCTCCGTGGCCCATGTCGCCAAGGTCCTAGCCGACCACTACGGGATCATCTCCGAACACGCCGAATATGAAGGCGGCTTTGGTGGGCTCTGCGTCAATTTCCGTCCGGCCTACGAAGGCCAGGAATGCCCGGACGTGATCGATGAAGGCGACGAAGGCGGGGATTGGCCGTAGCTCGGCCAAAGCACCGCGAGAAGGTGACGCTCCGGCGTTTGGGAGAACGACTATCCAAGGTTGAAATCTTCCCGGCACCTGTTACGCTCACTGCATTCATCGATTTCTTTTCAGGGAGGGCGCTCGCATGGCCAGCCCCAAGATCATTATCCTGTCTGACGGCACCGGTAATGCCGCCTCAAGCGTTTGGCGCACGAACGTCTGGCGGATGTTCCAGGGGCTCGACCTGCAAGGCAACAGCCAGGCCGCGAAATACGACGACGGCGTGGGCACCTCCTCCTTCGTGCCGCTCGCTGTGCTGGGCGGCGCATTTGGGTTCGGCCTCAAGCGCAATATCCTCGACGCCTACAAGTTCATCTGCCGCAACTACGATCACCAGAACCACTCGAAGATCTACCTCTTCGGCTTCAGCCGTGGCGCGTTCACCGTCCGCGTCCTCGGCGCGCTCATCCTGCAGCAGGGCTTGGTTGTGGC
This sequence comes from Bradyrhizobium sp. CCGE-LA001, assembly GCF_000296215.2. Taxonomy (NCBI): domain Bacteria; kingdom Pseudomonadati; phylum Pseudomonadota; class Alphaproteobacteria; order Hyphomicrobiales; family Nitrobacteraceae; genus Bradyrhizobium; species Bradyrhizobium sp. CCGE-LA001. The sequence continues at coordinate 6,683,737 of NZ_CP013949.1, forward strand.
GGATACCGAAGCGGAGCTGCACAACGGTGCGGTCAAGGCTTACCGGGCCTACCGGGCCAAGGGTTACCACTCAATCTTGGGGATCGAGGTGCTCTTCCGCGCCTTGCGCGACTACGTCGTGATGCCGGTGCTCGACCTCCTGCGGCGCAACAAGCCCTATGCCGAAATCGTCCGCAGGGACATCCCGTCCATAGAGTTCATCGGCGTGTGGGACACGGTCGCGGCCTACGGCCTTCCCATGGATGAGATGACGCGCGGCGTCAGCAACTGGATCTGGCCCCTTGAGCTCCCGAACCGGATATTGAATCAACGCGTCAAATGCGCAAGGCACGCGCTCGCGCTCGACGATGAGCGGACGACCTTCCATCCCGTGCTCTGGACCGAGGAAGGCGAATCCAAGCCGGCGGTCCCCACCACCATCGACGACGAGCGCCTGGTCCAGGTCTGGTTCGTCGGCATGCACGCCAACGTGGGCGGAGGGTATCCCGACGATGCCGTGTCGTTCGTGCCGCTGTCCTGGCTGGTCGACGAGGCCATCAAGCGTGGTCTCGTGTTCAAGGAGGCCCCGTTCGCGGACCCGGACTCCATCAAACTGATCAATTCGGCGCAGGACAAGGACGGCCGCCTCTACGACTCGCGTTCCGGCCTCGGCTCCTACTATCGCTATGGCCCACGGAAGGTCTCCGACCTCTGCAATGACCCGGATGTCGGCGTCAGCGTCAAGTTGCCGAAGATCCACGAAAGCGTGTTCGACCGTATCGACAGCGGCTGCAATGCCTATGCTCCGATTGGCTTGCCACCGGAATATGTCGTGGTTTCCCGCAACGGCAAGCTCACCTCGCTCGGGCCGACGACATTCGAGACGTCGGCGGGTGCGACCGCCCGTTTTGTGGCACAGGAAAAGCTCTGGAATTTCGTCTGGATGCGCCGGCTGGCGTATTTCGCCACACTGGCGGCCACGCTGCACCTTGCGGCATTCCCGTTCATCCACGACCGCATCAAGGAGCATGAGTTCGAGTCGCCGATCCGAATGGTCTCCGAACTCGTGCGGTTCTTCGAATCCTTCCTGCCGAAATCACTCCACTGGTGGACGGACTGGTACGCCGCGAACCCTGAATGGTTCGCCGGGGGCATCGCCGCCGTGATCCTGCTTATGGTTCTTGGCGGCAGCCTCAGCAGCAAAATCAAGGACCGGATGCGCCTGCTCTGGCGGGACCGGGCGGCGCCAGTGCCGCTCTCCGGTCTGATGCACGACGCCATTTACGCGTTCAGGACCCATCCACTCTATCAGTTCGTCATCCGCGCCGGGAAGCGGCACGTCCTGCCGTTGCTTTTGGTCGTAGGAATGGTGGGGCTCGGCGCGACGGTCGCGAGCCATTTCCTGTTCAACGTCGCGGACTCGATGGGAGCATTCTGCAAGGGCACAGCGGAGGCCAACCTTGTTCCGGTCAACAAAGGCATCGACCAGGACGGCGCCGACTTCGCTACATCTGCGATCTGTGCACCAACAGGCCTGAAGGTCTTTTCCGGTCGCTCGTATGAGATCCGGATCGCAGTCACCGAGCCCTGGACCGACGCCGAGCGGCCGACCACACCTGCTGGTTTCCGGACCTCCACCGTCGAGCTTGCCAGCCGGTGGAAGTTTCGCAGCGCCATTTTCCTCCGCCGCATCCTGTTCAGACCCTGGTACCGCATTATTGCGCGCGTCGGCGAGACCGGCGTAGACGAGTATTTCCTTGATCCCATCCCGCTTCCGAACACGACACCGCAGACGTACAAGGCAACGTTCAAGGCTGCGCGCAGCGGAGAGCTTTTTCTCTATGTCAACGACGCGGTGATCGGCCTGCCATGGCTCAGCGAAACGTTTTATCCGAACAACGTAGGCAAAGCTAAGGTGACAGTGAAATTGTTGTGAGGCAATTCAGACCTGGGCCGAGGCCCAGGTCAACGGCTATGGATCACACCTCTGGGGCACCTACCGCCAGTGGGCCGAGAAGGGGGCCACCGTCCGCAAGGGCGAGAAAGCCTCCTACGTGGTTTTCTACAAGCAGGTCGAGGTGGCATCCGATGACGAGGCTGAAACCGACGGTAAGACGCGGGCATACGCGCGGGCCACGCCGGTGTTCAATGCCGACCAGGTCGATGGTTTGCCGCAGGACGTACCTGCCGCTCCTGTAGAGCAGCTGGGCGACGTTGAAAGCTTCATCGCCCGTACCCGCGCGAACATCATCCATGGCGGCAACCGCGCCTGCTTCGTTCCGAAGCTGGACGAGATCCACATGCCGCCGCGCGAGCTGTTCACCGGATCGGCAACGTCAACCGCCACCGAGGCCTACTACTCCACCCTGCTCCATGAGCTGACCCACTGGACCGGACCGGCGCACCGCTGCAACCGCGACCTTTCCGGCCGCTTCGGGACTGAAGCCTATGCAATGGAAGAACTGGTGGCCGAGCTTGGCGCTGCCTTCCTGTGCGCCGAGCTGGGGATTGCGGTTGAGCCGCGTGCCGACCATGCGCAGTACCTGGCGCACTGGCTGAAGGTGCTAAAAGCCGACAAGCGGGCCATCTTCACTGCTGCGTCAAAGGCTGGCGAAGCGGCTGCGTTCTTGCAAGGGCGAGCTATCTCCTAAGGCACGTTGACCGGAGGCATCGCAGACGTAGGCAGCAGAGTGCTCCCGCTATCGAGCTTGCTGCCAATCTCGGCCATTTTGCGTATCTTCTTGAGACCAAGCGTCTCATCGGCGAGTTCTACGACCGCTTCTTTGCAGTCTTCGTCCCGAAGGCAGGCGACGCCGGCAACGGCACCGCCCACCACGTAGACGTTGGTCTCTCCCTCGATTTTGACCTTGCCAAACCGGGTATCGATCTTCGCCAGCTCAACCTTGGTCTTGCCGTTGAGGTTGATGGTAATCGATCGCTCGGAAGGTTTCGCCACAGCAGATTCTAACCCCATGCTTTCAAGTCGCGTGGGAGACCACGGCTTGATCGTAAGACCGGCGGCGGCCTCCGAAGCGGATCGACCAGCGACTTCCACACCGGACCTCGAGCCGGTAGCTTTGACGCTGTCGGCGAGCGCGACGATGTCGGACCTGCGGGAGAGCAGCTGAGCCGCAGAACCACTCATCCCGCTCGATGCGTCCGCCGCCATAAGGAAGTCGTACCGTCCCGTAGACATCAGCGCCTTCATGGCGGCTTCTCTCTCCGCTGCGGTAAGCTCGAAAGTCCTGAAGGCATATCCCGACGTCCGGACCCATCCGAACCGTTCAGCGAGCACAAGGGCGGGCCGTTCAGGTCCGGCATGGGCAGGGGACGCAAGGGGCAGCCAGGTAGTAGCCAACGGCACCGCAATCGCCATAAGGGAGAGCTTCATGATCCGAACCCCGTTTCCTGCGTTGGAAATGACAACGGGATTGGAGACTGCGGCCGCCGAGATGAACCGGAGGTGAGCACAACCTTAAGGTTCTGCAATGTTGGCCATCCTCCCTGCGGCAGAACGTCGCCAGGCAACCGCCCGGTGTCTTTCCTGCCACGCCGGTAATCACCGATTACTTCACCGCTGGCTTCTTAAGAGGCAGCCCCGCTGCTGAATACAACTCCGCGCGCTAGATTGGGCTCGTGCACGGACACAAAGCCCGCGTTGCTGCGTATGCCCTGATGGTGGCATCCGTCGCGGCGTCCCCGCTCGCTGCTCCCAAAACCCGGCCGGCACACACGCCCCCGGCCGCGGAAGTGGACGCCGCATCGCCGACCACGCCTGCACCCCGTCGCGAAGTCGCGCCGCAGTGCAAGATCGGCACCGAACGCATCAGTCCCCTCACCGGACGCAAGCAGGTGTGCAAGTGAGCGCGCTGCTGGCCCGCACCGCCGCACTCCTCGCTCAGGGAAGGGGCCCGGCGCGCAGGCGTCGGATTTGCAAAGCTTCAGGCAACGGATTTGCAAAACGTATACAATCCCAGGCCGCCATCAAAACCGCCTCCAGACCCACCGCCGTCCTCACCACCCTCTCCACACTGCTCTTGCTCTCACTCGCGAGCATGTCCTTCGCCGCCCCCGGCGAATGGTCCGACTTCGCCACGGTCAGCATGACCGACCCGGAAACCCCAAAGCTCACCAACAACGGCATCTGCTGGAGCGACGGCACCAACATCCTCTGCGACGGCACCGCTGGACTGGCGAGCGGGGGTGGAACGGTCGCCGACAAAGATCATCTCCGGCACGACGCGCGTGACCGCTAACACCACCGGCTATATCAGCTTCACCACCGGCGGAACGACGACCGGTTACATGGATACCTCGGGTAATTTTGTGATGCCGGGAGTAAGCCTGACAACAAGCGGCATCAGTTCAACCAACGGCTATTTCAGCGCTCCGACAACCATTGCCTCCAACCTCACCATAGCCGGAAACACTGGTTCCTACATTAACTTCCAGAACAACGGGACTTATGTGCAATGGGGCGGTGGCGCCGCACGGATGACCGGTGATGTCACCAACAAATACCTGGCCTTCTCCACTTCCGGCACCGAAGCCATGCGCATCGTCAGCAGCGGCTACGTCGGCATCGGCACCACGGCCCCTGCTGGCCCGCTTGATGTCTCCGGTACCAACGGCCGTATGTACCTTGATACTGCCGGCAGCTCCCTCGTCTTCACTCGCAGCGGAGACAACTCAATCCGCGCCGCGGCCACCGGCGGCAAAATAGGCCTCTACACCAACAATAACACCCGCCTGCTAGTTGATAGCACCGGCAACGTCAGCATCGGCACCGGGACCCTCAACGCCTCCGCCACTCTCCACGTGTCCGGCACCGCCCGCATCACCAGCTACACCTACATCGGCGACAACGTAACCCCCACCGCTCCTCTCGAAGTCTCCGGCACAGTAAGCGCCACAAGATTTGTTGGCGACGGCTCCGGCCTCACCGGCATCGTCGGCGCCTCCAGCGGCGACAACATCGCCTCCGGCACCACCCGCGTCACCGCCAACACCACCGGCTACATCTCCTTCACCACCGGCGGCACCACCACCGGCTACATGGATACGGCGGGCAAGTTCATTCTGCCCGGTATCAGCCTCACCACCGCAGGCGTCAGCTCAACCAATGGATATTTCAGCGGCAATGCAAGCACTGATGGCAATTTCGTTCTTAGCGCCAGTGGCGGACGATTGACCTGGGGCGCTGTAACCAATGATAGCATTCACGGGGATGCCTCGGCGAACAACCATTATATCCGCTTCACCACCTCCGGCACCGAAGCCATGCGCATCGTCAGCACAGGCTACGTCGGCATCGGCGTCACCTCGCCAAGCGGAAAAACTGCACGTTAGCGGCAACGTTCAGGCCAGCAACTTCTTGGCAGCTTCGGGTGGTGGTTCGGGTCTTTGGTGGGGCAACGCCAACCGCGTCATCGGCGATGGAAACACCAACACCAAGTACATCGCCCTCCTTACGTCCTCCACCGAAGCCATGCGCATCGTCTCCACCGGCTACGTCGGCATCGGCACTACGGCCCCCAGCAGAGCATTGGATGTAAGCGGATCGGCGAACGTTTCCACCAACCTGGGTGCGAACACCATGACCGCGGTCTCGTGGATGCAAATTGCCAATACCAGTGCGGCCTCGCTCTTCTTCGGCACTTCCAACAACAACCTTATAAGGGGAAGTGACACGAGCGGTTACGTTTCGGTCTACACCTCCGGCACCGAAGCCATGCGCATCGTCTCCACCGGCTACGTCGGCATCGGCACCTCCACGCCCAACGCTAAGCTTGAGATAGTGGGTGATGTCAGCGGTAGCGGCAGGTTTGTGTCTACTCCTGCATCGACCTACGACGGAACCGCGCAAATCGCCGCATCAAACCCGCTCAACTCTGCTGCCAATTTCTACATGGGCTGGATCAGCAACACCGCCCGCTTGCGTATTGGCGGCACCGGGGCGGGCGCCAATAACGGTTTGGATATCCAGGGTCGGCCAACTTCTCCTTGATGAAGGTCACCCCCCAAGGCACGGGCATTCTCATCGCCAGCACCACAACTCCCACCGCTCCTCTCGAAGTCTCCGGCACAGTAAGCGCCACAAGATTTGTTGGCGACGGCTCCGGCCTCACCGGCATCGTCGGCGCCTCCAGCGGCGACAACATCGCCTCCGGCACCACCCGCGTCACCGCCAACACCACCGGCTACATCTCCTTCACCACCGGCGGCACCACCACCGGATATATGGACACGGCGGGGAAATTCATTCTTCCCGGCGTCTCCACCACTGGCCTGATCAGCGCGACGGCCATTAATGCCGAGATCATACCGCTTAGGGACCTCAGCGATGCCTCAGCCAGTACCAGTCTGGGGAGCCTCTACATCGGTTCAGGCGTGGGTACCACCGGAAATCAAAGCTCAACCGAGAATACGGCTGTGGGCAGTATCATATTCAATAGCGCCAGCATGAGCGGCAGCGGCAATACCGCAATCGGCCGGTACATCATGCAGAACAACACGTCCGGTATGAGGAACGCCGCCGTAGGCAGGGGCGCACTTTACCAGAACACAACCGGAAACGACAACGTGGCGCTTGGCTACGCCAGCCTCTTCGCCAACCAGTCCGGCTTCTACAATACGGCCATTGGGTCGGGAGCGGCCCAGAGCAGTGTAGATAGCGTATACAACGTGATCGTGGGCTCTGCGGCAGCCAACTTCACCGACACAATCAGCCAATCGGTGCTCATAGGCCACCAGGCCGGCTACGGTGTCTCTGGCTCCACCACCGGCCTGCTCAATGAGGTGATGATCGGCTTCAAGGCTGGCTACAGCATCACCACCGGTGGTTACAACACCTTCCTCGGCACGCAGGCGGGCTACAACGTCACCACCGGTGGTAACAACATCATGATCGGCAGCTACGCCTATGCTCCCACTGCCACCAGCAGCAACATGCTCGACATCGGCAACCTCATCTATGGCAATGGACTTGTCGCGAGCAGCAATGGTGGCTCGGGCATTGGCGAGGTCGGCATCAACTACGTCACCCCCAGCGTCGCCCTCGAAGTCTCCGGCACCGTAAGCGCCACACGGTTCGTCGGCGACGGCTCTCTGCTCACCGGCATCGTCGGCTCATCAAGCGGCGACACCATCGCCAGCGGCACCACCAAGATGACAGCCAACCAGACCGGCTACATCAGCTTTACTACCGGCGGCACCACCACCGGCTACATGGACACCTCGGGCAAGTTCATTCTTCCGGGCATTTCCACAACTGGCCCCGTCAGCGCCACCAACGGCTACTTCACCGGCCCGGTGGGGATCGGTACTGCGCCCCAGGCAGGTTACGACCTTTATGCCATCGGCCAGATCCGCACCAACAACAACGTCATCATCGGCAATAACCAGAACCTGATGTGGGGTGACGGCACAACCTACATCCGCGGCCGTACCGACCAGCAGTTCATGTCCCTCTACACTTCATCCACCGAAGCCATGCGGATCGTCAGCACCGGTCAAGTCGGCATCGGCACCGGCAGCCCTACCTCCGGCTATCAACTCACTGTCTCGGGTAGCATCGTAACCAATAACAACATGGTGGCGAACGGCTCGATGAATGCCCAGCAGTTCGGTCTTCCCGGTTGGAGCGAGACCATGAGCGGCAGCAACTCTGGCCACTATCTCACGTTCACCACCTCCGGCACCGAAGCCATGCGCATGGTCTCCACCGGCTACGTCGGCATCGGCACCAATGCCCCTGCAAACCGTTTGGATGTAGCAGCGAGCGCCAACATCAGAGGCAATCTGTACATGGGGCAAACCGGCGCCAGCGGCAGGATCTACTTCAACCGCGCAAGCGATGGGGTCAATAATGGTTGGGTTGGTTATCCGAGTACAGGCAACAGCAGCAGCGATGTGGCGCTTTATTCCAACGGAGGTGGGTCTTACCTTACCTTTTATACCAACGGCACCGAGCGTGTACGGATAGACAACAGTGGCCTTGTCGGTATCGCCACTGCCACCCCCACCGCCCCCCTCGAAGTTTCTGGCACCATCTCCGCCAGTAGCATCAACCTCCCAAGTGGCAGTGTGAACTCGTATGGCTGGGTCGGTGGTAACAGCGCCTTCAATCGATATCAGCCGGCGGACAATGGAGGTCGCGGCGGTGTTGCCGGCGCAAGCAGCGTGTATATGAACATTGACTCCAATAACGATGAATCCACCGCCTTCTTCGCTATCGCCAAGGGCTCGCAGAATTTCGGCGGTGGTACGGAACTCATGCGTCTCACCGAGACCGGATTTATGGGCGTTGGCACCGTTACCCCCACCACCCCGCTCGAAGTCTCCGGCACCGTAAGCGCCACCACCGGCCAGTTCAACAGCCTCGGCACGGGCCTTATCGCCGCCACCGGCATCTCCATCACCACCAACCGCACCAGCGTGACCACCCTCTACGCCAGCGGCGCGGTGCAGCTTGACAACTATGGCGCGGGGACGCTCACCACCGACGCCAGCGGCAACGTCACCGCCTCGTCTGACGAGCGCCTGAAGGACATCAAGGGCGGCTTCACCCGCGGCCTGGAAGCCATCACGTCACTTAACCCCATCGTCTACCAATGGAATGCGAAGAGCGGCAACGACATGACCACCACCTACGCCGGCTTCTCGGCGCAGGACGTGCAGAAGGCCATCCCGGAAGCGGTGAGCACCGACCAGCGCGGCTAGCTCACCCTCTCGGACCGCCCCATCGAGGCCGCGCTGGTCAATGCCGTGAAGGAGCTGAAGGCCGCCAACGACAACCTCAAGGCCGCCAACGACGACCTGAAGAAGCGGCTGGATAGCCAGCAGCGCGACATTGAAGTCCTCAAGAAACGGGCGGGACTGCGCTAGCCGACCAATGCCCGGTTTCACCCACCAGGCGGCAGAGAAGGGGATCAAGGCCAATCGCTTGAAGGCGCACAAGCATGCCAGCGCCATCCACGCGGCGATGCGCAGGCTGATGAAGCAGGGCATCACCGGATACACCGCGCTTGCTGCCAGGCTCGAGGAACTGGGCTTCACCGGCACCCGCGGCGGAAGAATAACGAGGGAACGCCTCTACGAAATCCGCCAGCGTCTCCACCGCAAGTAACCACTCAATCCCGCCACCGGCCACATGCTCACCCTGCGTCCCGCGCCAACCACGCCCGCGCCGGCAGCTGCATGGTACGCCAACATCGGAACTGCAGCCCGCCGTCTCATGACAAGCTGAAACTCCGCCAAAGACAGTCCATATGCCTGCGAAGCACCAATAGTGGTGTCACTCGCACCAGACGCTTACACCAGGGATTGCCGACCGAACCTCTCTCATAGGCAGGCTAGTGCAATGGCCCTGTAGGATTTATAGCTCAGATCATCGGAGTTCAGATCGGCCAGTTGCGAACTTCTCGCCGCGCTAAGCTTACTCTTCGCCAGCCTGATTGCGTTTCGCGTGGCAGCATCGAACACACCTGATTCTCGGCCCTTGAGATTGGGGTCACACACGGCAAGGACGGACTGTAGCAATTTGAGACGGCTTATATCGGCAAAAGCAAACTTTTCGAACGCGGTTCGGTATCCACGATCCACACCTTCTGAATCAAGATTGCAGGCTTTCGAATTTGAGAGCAGTTGGGCTTCTACTGTATTTACGATACGATCCTCGACATTGTCGAATGGAGCTGTTGCAGCCCCGCTTCGCACCGCTCCGAACTTCGCCTGCTGGATAGCCTCCCTTGTTTGAGGATCAAAAGCGCCGCTGGGCGGTACGCATAGATTTTGCTGAATCGATCGGATCACCGTAGCAGGCATCCTTCGTTCAATTGGAGTTAAAGGTGTCCCTTCCGGCATTTCAATGCTCTGCTGCGGGCGAGGAACCTCCACGATCGGCATTTTCAGCTCTTGAATCATTTTCTTTTGCTGTTCGAGATATTTCGCGCGAAGGAAGAGCGCAACCGGCACGTCAAGACCGTTTTTTGACAGCCATTGTTGAACAAGCTCCAGGTTATCGCGGCTGGTGTTTGCAAAAGAGCGGATTTGGTTTGCCGCGATCTCTTCATCTGCCGCTGCCTCCTCGGTCTGGTCATCCCCCTCACTCAGCTTGGCCAGTTTGGACAGAGCTTCACTATCGAAGCGGAGACCGAACTCACTCAGAAGGTCGTTAAGCCCTTGAATTGCTCCTTCCCACTCCTCGGCGTTGGCGAGTTTCACCAACTCTTGCATGCGCTTTTTGATGCGCTCAAACTCCGATGTTCTTACCTCCAGCCGCCGCGAGGTTTGGGCAAGTTCAGCCTGCTGAACTTCCAACGCCTTCGCGGTCTTGAGTTGTTCGGCAGCGGCCATTATTGCCTTGGCGTTTTCCTCTCCGGCTTTCTTTCGCGCTTCCTCGGCCGCGGAAGTTGCGTCCGCGGTTATTTGAAACAATTTCTTAATTTGATCGACTTGGGCTGAACTGACCGTTGCCATCGTGTCATACGTTTTGATCAACGTGTCTCCCGAAGTGACCATCCTGTCTTTGTAGGTCAGATTTATATTGTCGATGCTTTCCTTATACGCGCGATTGATGACTTCCAGCCTGCTCTGGTTATCGATCTGCGTCTGCCGGAACGCCGCCTGAAACTGCAGTATGACGTAGACCGCCAAACAGGACACTATGATCAGCGGAGCGAGGATCCCGAACGTCCGCAGTGCGTCTGAGAGGAAATCCCAAGGCGTGCGGCCAACAACATGATTTGTCGAAGTGATCTCGGTGCTACCGGGCTTAGCCATCTTTGTCTCCGGCAATATTCGTCGAAATAAACGGATGGTTTGAATGCGTGCGCTGGTATCGCTGCTATTCTAGCCCCCTTGTACCACGAAAGTATAGCCACGCCGGCGCCACTACCGTTGCGGGAGCGTCGGTATGAACCAAATTCGGCATCACGGTTGGTCGGGCAGCATGTCCTCGTCGGCTGCTCCTTCCGTACCTTCATCAGCAAGTGGGGGGTGGCATTGGGACGGGACTTTTGTCGACGGCTACAGACGAACGTAGGCACGTCGGCAACCCGACCGGGCTCTACGCGCAAGCGCGCCGGGCCAGGAGGTCCCGGCCTCCGGTCACGATCCCTCGCGCAAATCCACACCCGCGCGGCGGCCGCCCCCTGGCCCTCGAAAACAGCCGAACACCCGTGTGAACGACCAAAGCAACGGATTTGCAAAAATCCGCCATCCGCGCCTCAAGATCCTTGCAAATCCGTCGCCCGAACGCAGCACCGTTCGACGACCACCGCCGTTGTAAATCCGTCACCTGCCCCGTCGCCACTTTCTTGCATATCCGTGACACGGCGGCATCCGGGCGCCACCCTTGCGAATGGCATCCGATCACGCCCGACAGCCTCCGACGCGATCCGGCATCAAGGCACCGGAGCGTTGCCCCCACTGCAACAGCACGCGGCTCATCAAGAAGGGCAGCCGCACCAAGAAGCTGGAGGCGGTGGCGATGATGAAGTGCAAGGCCTGCGGCCGCACCTTCACGCCGGGCCCGCGCGCGCTGCGCAACAAGACCTATCCGCTCACCGAGATCCTGGAAGCCATCACCACCTACAACCGCGGCTTCAGCCTGGCCGAAACCAGCGCGCAACTCTCATCGCGCTACGGCCACAAGGTCAGCGCTGCCACCATCTCCCGCTGGCTGGGCCAGCATCCGTCGCTCACCACCTATTCGCGGCTGCGCTCCGCGGGCAAGCGTCTCTACAGCCCGCGCCAGCTGATCCGTACCAACAAGCTCTACCACCGGCAGGTCTACGAGTTCGCTTACCATCGCGCCAAGCTCGACCTGCTGCGCAAGGGGATGCTCGACCCGTTCATCCACCGCAGTTCATCCGATTCATTTCAGAAGTTTGCCGACTTTATTGAAAGCATCCCTTCAAGCTGTCCACATACCCTCTTCAAGTCGGAAGACGGAGTCCGCGGCTCGCAGCTCGGCAACACGTTCATAGACATCGCCAGCCTGGAGGTTATCGAGCGCCAGAACGCGGCGACCGAGACCGCGGCGCTGATCATTCCCGGCGTCGGCAGCAACCACGAACGGCACAGCCGTTTGCAACGCTTCATGCTCGCCAACGATGCCGCCACCATCGCCGTCGAGGTGCCGATCTGGCTCCGCGAGGTCGACATCGCCGCCCTGGAGGCCGAGCACGGCATTGTGCTCGTACCCAGGCAGTTGCGCGACCCCGGACATCCAGCCGGCGGGCACGTGCCACGGCAGGTCACCGGACATATAGATTTCCTGCAGGTGCGCAACGGCTGCCTGCATATCCTCGACTACAAGCCCGGCGCCCGTACCAACCAGCCGTTCGCCCAGCTCACCCTTTACGCGCTGGCGAGTCATCGACGACGAAGGCCTCAAAGGCCGGCTTGGTTTTGGTGTTCTCACCCATGGGTCCACTCTTTCAAACGTTGATAGATGCGCAGGTGTCTGCGTCTTCACTGTGAGCGGACCTGGGTGAAGTGGAAACAACAGCCGGGCGATGGGAGCAGGAAGTCGCGGTTTTCCGCCGGCTTTTGCGTTTATTGTCTGTTGTCGGGCATCCGACGGGCTGCCGGCGAATGAGCGCTTTGCGCGTAACCCGGCCGGAATCCATTGCCGCGCGCGGGTTGCCTCCTCACACTGCCAAGGCTCGCAAGGGCAACGCACCTCCGTGCTAAACCAAGAAGAAAAAGGAGGTCGCGATGCGTACAGCGAGCGCCTTCCTAAGGCTCGCATGGAAGGGGCTTGAACTCGCGTTCATGCTCACCATCCGGCTCTAGGAAAAGGAAAGGCCCCATTGCAGTGGGGCCCTCCTAGCTAAACCAAGCTCGTGCGTTAGCGAGCAAGGGTCTTCTACCACAAATCCGAATTCATTTCAATGCCGATGCTTTTTCACGTGGGGATCCGGGATGAAGTGGCTCACGTCCGGCTCTTCAATGCCCCGGTCGATATCGTCTGAGCGATTGCAGGCGCACGGCTCGCCGGCACCGCACTGGCAGCCAAGTTCTTCGCTCCAGGCGCGATCGGGATGGTTCTCGCAGACGAAGCCGATGCCGAAGCAGATCGGGCAATTGGGATTGGTCATGGCATGAGAAAGCGCGCGGGCCTTGCTCCCAAGATCGCAAGCATACCGCGCGCCTCCGGTTACGTCGCCAGTTCTTTGCGAACGGCGGCGGCCGAATTCCCGACCTTGTCCACGGCCTTCTGCAGCTCTTCCTTCGAGACGCCCAAGTCCTTGGTTCAGTATTTGACCTCGAAGTCCTCGTGCATGTTGATCTTGCTACGGTCGCGCTGGTCCCTTTTGGTGAGATTGTCGCTCATCTTGCTCCTCCGTCGCCTGCACAAGCCGTTCATCGTCAAGGACGGCGAGCAGGTCATTGATTGTCTTCTCGCAGTCCCGCTGGCCAGGCTCGACATGGCCAGCCAGGATGGCCTGGGCTTCTTTGACCGCCTGGGTTACGGGATCCGGCATGCCGGTACTCCACTCATTTTCCGGAGAAAACGCGGTCAGGAACGACGTGTTCCTTTGCTCAGCCCCTTGAATGAGCTGGCGCGCAGCAGGCCTTCGGATGTGATATCCCGGTATTCGACGTCGGCGTAGAACTTCGGCTCGACCCATGTGGCCTTCGGCTTCTTGATGGGCTTGGTGAGCTTCTGCTTCGGGCTGACGACAGTATCGAGCGCGTCCCTGATCTTGCGTGAGGTGGTGCGGCTCCAGCCCGTCCCGACCTTCCCCATGTAACGCAGCTCTTTGCCTTCCTGCTTGCCGAGATAGAGCGCGGCAACACCGGTAGGGTCCTTGATGAACCCGACCATGGGAAATTTCTCGCGCTGGACGGACTTAACCTTCAGCCAGGCTTCCACTCTCTCCGATCGATAAGAGGCGTCCAAAATCCATCGTCCACGTCTCGTTCGACCGCGGCGCCGGCCTGCGATCATCGCGCAGCTTGGCCTTGACCCGGCGCTTGGGTGATTTGTTGCGCAGTTGCAGGCCCAATTCGCGATAGATCCGCCGCGTCTTGTTCAGGCCGTGGCGCCATCCCTCGCGGTGGAGCAGAACGTGGACACGGCGGTAACCGTAGCGAACGCGCGCATGGCAGATTTCCTTGATCCGATGTTCGAGGGCAGCCTGACCGGAGCGACGCGACTTGTAGTGGTAGGTCGACCGGTCGAACTCGAGGGCTTCGCAAGCCTTGCGGATCGAGACCTGCCACTCACCGCGAAGCTAGTAGACCAGCTTGCGCTTCCGGCCAGGCTTCATAGCTTTCGGCGGATCACGTCCTGCAGCAGCTCTTTGTCGAGGCTGAGATCGGCGACCAGTTTCTTCAGCTTGGCGTTCTCAGCCTCAAGCTGCTTCAACCGCCGCATCTCGGTCGGCAGCAGCCCGTCATACTTCTTCTTCCAGTTGAAATAGGTCGCCTGGCTGATCCCTGCCTTGCGGCAGATGTCTGCCACCGTAATCCCGTCATGGCCCTGCTTCTGGACGAACGCCTTCTGAGCGTCCAAAAATTTGAGGCCTTCATCGTTCGTCGCTCCTCCCAACCGGGAATCGGTGCGCAAAACTCTAGCCAAAATTGGTCAAGTTTGCCGGCCTTAGATCATTCATTGAAGCTGCCTGTGCTTGTCTATCGACGCCGCTTCGGAGCCCAAATGACGGGACACCTCTTTCGTACCGTACTTGCTAAACTGCAGGATGACGTTGGTCTGTAAGAGAATTGCCAACGATTAACGGTCAACTACCATTCCTAGTGGTTGATTGAGATGGAGCGCACCTGGCAAGATCGATGCCAGGGCAATAGGGCTGAAACGGAAGTATCAGTTTCAGTGCGACGACTCCTTCATGCACAATCATTTCGGCTGCGCTATCCCTTTCACGATGGACGCCATCAGACCGCCGAACGCATCCTATCTCATCATTGCGGGTGACAGAATTGCGCAGGCACTGGCGCCTCTCCGCCCATCCGGCGTTACGCTCCGTTTGCATGTTACTGGTCGCTGGTCCGGACGGCTCCCTCTTAGTAAAGGCAGCGCTGGATCACTTAGCCGGTATAGTTCCGTATCCACTCCTCTCGCGGATCAGTTCAAGGCGCACACTCCGTTTGAAATATACGAACTGACCATCCGTGACTGCACGAAACGTCTCCGAGAATCTCGTCGAGCTAGCACAATGCTTCCGGTGGCATACCGGGGACGACCGCGACCAATACATTCCTGGATTTGTCAGAGAGTCGTGCGGTACGCTCATCATGCCTCCGCCTTCCAGGTTCCTCAGGAGGCTAGATGAACCGCGACGCCGAACTAAGCGGCATAGCTCATATTGCCTTCGCCAGCCTGATGTTCGTTACTATGTCTTCGGTGATCAAGGTTGTAACGCAGACGCTTTCTCCGCTGGAGGTCGCTGCCCTGCGTAGCATGATGTCGATTCCACTACTCTTCTTGGTTCTCCCTAGAGATGTCCGATTCGACGTCCTTCCCTATTTTTCGAAGGAGCACTTTCTCAGATCTGCATTTGGTTATACGGGCTTTCTGGCATTCGTCGCTTGTACATCGAAGCTTCCGTTAACGGTAGTTTCCTCAATATTCTACACCTCACCCATCTGGTCCTTGCTATTGTCGACGATAGTATTGAAGGAGCGGCAGAGCGTCGCGCCGACCATTGGGCTGATTTTCGGGTTCTTTGGCATGCTTGCCATAGTTCAACCGACCATCAGCAGCGCAGACGCCTGGATCGCCATCGGCTTTCTTGGGGCGGCCCTCGACAGCCTCGCTGTTATGATGATACGGCGCATAGCGAGCATCAATGCTCCCGAACGGATGGCCCTAAGCTTTATGCTATGGAGCTCCGCGATTGGCCTGCCTCTCGCAATCCCTGTATGGGTTTGGCCGGCGCCCGCTGATTGGCCGTTATTGCTGCTTATTGCAGTTTTGGCCGTGCTGACACAGATCGCGCTGGGGCGAGGTTACGCTCTGGTCCGCCTCGCTCGCGCCGCTCCATTCGACTTCGTTCGTTTGCCAGCAAGTTTGTTGGTTGATCTGGTGTGCTTTGGCACGACTCCTACACCCATGATGTGGCTTGGCGCTGGACTTATTCTATTTGGATCTTCGGTCTCTCTGGCAGAGCGACCAACGCGGAACTGACTTTGATTTTCTCGCTGGGGTGAACGTTCGCCTTCGTAGAAGGACTAGATAGACACTTCAGCCTGAATTGGGCTTCTTAAGTTACGCCAACCACTTCTCATTGAACAATGGCAGCCCTTGTGTATTATCCTTAACGAAAGCGCTCAAACTACCAATTCCGCGATGCCTATTGGTCGACGTGATCACATCTCCAATCAACGTTCCAAGCCGAACGAATTGCGCTTCATTAAATCCTCTCGTCGTGAGAGCGGCGCTACCAATTCTCAGTCCCCTGCTTCTGATGGTGGACGCTTGTCGAACGGGATCGGATTCTTATTGGCGATGACCTGAGCTTCTGACAACGCGGCCTCAAGTTGAAGACCGCTCATATTCCAGCTCAGCAAATTAAGAAGCAGCAAGTGCGACGACGTACCCCCCGAAACGAGTGTAGCTCCTGCCTCAAGCAAGCCACGCTCCAACGCTTTCGCGTTTCTCAAGACCGCCCTGGCATATCTCTGAAAGCAAGCAGTTTGCACTTCAGCCAACAACACTGCTCGTGCTGCAATTAAGTCCATCTTCGGCGCCCCTTGCAGTCCGGGGAATATAGCTCGGTCAATCTTTTTTCCTAAACTCTTCTTGCATAAGACAAGCCCGCCACCCCTCGGACCTCGTAGTGTCTTATGTGTGGAAGTTGTTACAATATCGGCGTGAGGGAAGGGAGACGGAACCGCGCGACCCGCAACGAGACCTGCGGTATGTGCTAGATCCACCCACAGAAGCGCACCGATCTCACGTGCGATCTCATGCATCTTCTCATACTCAACTAAGCGTGGATAGGATGAACCACCACAGATGATCGCTACAGGTCGATTCTCGAGTGCAATCGAACGCACCTCATCATAATTCAGGTGCTCATCAGTCTTTGACACTCCATAGAAACACCACCGAAAATTTTGGCCGCTCGCGTGGAAAGAGGCTCCATGGCTCAAATGGCCGCCATCCTGAAGCCGCATCGCCATCAGCCTGTCTTGAGGCTGAAAAAGCCCGTTCATGATTGCGAAGTTTGCGATGGTAGCGCTCATCGCTTGCACGTTCGCATGTTCGCATGCGAACGCGGATTTTGCTCTCTGGATTGCCAAACTTTCCAGTTTGTCAGCATATTCACAACCAGACACACAGCGGTTTCCCGGATACCCCTCCGCATTCTTGTCAGCAAATATGCTTCCTTCGAATCCCCTGACTCTGGGAGAGGAATAGTTTTCAGAGGCGACTAAGCTTAGCTGACGCAACTGACGCTGCTCCTCCAAGCGCAGAAGATTCCCAACTTCTCTATCTAGAGTTCCGCATCGATTGCCCATGACACCCTATCTTCGATGAAGCCGTCGTCGTACTCAGTTTCTCATGCCCGACAATTGAGCCAGATCACGCTCTGTAGCTTGAAGCTCCTCCAGATCTCTTCCGAAAATTACAAAGTCATAGGGACCAGCGTCTTCATGGCCTTCCGCCATCACAATTACGCCCAGTCTATCGGTAGGCTTATACTGAAGCTGCCTTCGCTCCAGCGCATCAACGAGATCGGGAAATCGGAGTCCGATAGGGACACAATTTCGAGAGAGAGCAACACGTGCTCCATTTTTGATATCGGATTCCAATCCTAGGGAGTTTGATACGGCCCTTATCGAAGAGAAGCCTCCGTGTCGCCCGTTTACTTCGCAGGCAAAGAACCCAACCTCTTTGGCTCTAACTATATCAACGCTGAGCGGCCCGAAATAGCCGATCTGCTGGGCGTAATTGCCAAGATTTCGGCACCAGGAAAGAACATCGTTGGGCAGACGATCAAGCAGCGTTCTACTCCAGTATGCTCCGCCATATCCTGGATTGAACAGGATCGAAGCTGCGCCTACAAGCTCAACTCTGTCCTTCCCGACATCAAAGTGGATGCCCATCGAACACTCATTTTCACTATATACCTCAACAATCACGGGCTCTTCTATTGTCGGAGACAACCCAAGTTCATGAATGGTCTCGCGCACAGAATTGGCATCAACTTTCGGTGCTACGACCGACCGCGTCGCGCCCTGCGACGATCCTTCAACACTTTTCGAAATGACAATATTTCCATCGCCGCCTGAGTGACGGGCTACCTTCAGAATGGCCCGACCGGAAGCTGACAGAACTCTACATACAGAGTCGACTACTTGTTGTGTGCTAGCGCAATTGCTGCCGTTGGCGATCGGCACGCCAAGGTCGGAAGCAAATTGGCGGAATTTCTCCTTGTCGTTGAGAAGCCGAGTCGCGGCGGGGCATGCTCTAACGTTTTCGTTTGAGAATCTTACAGGAACGTCCCCCACCATTTTAGCGATGAAGATTGATACCTCGTCAGCGATATAAGGCTCCAGAGACGAGAATTGAGTGCCTGCAGTCATCACACGTAGCGATCTGGAAAAGGCGCTATCGGGCGCAATGTCTTTCTCCGAGATCGGCAAGGGACGCTTAGTGGGCGTCGAAGAAGTCGACAGCAAAGTGATGTTGCTTCCGCCTTTTAGGGAACTGACGTACTTCAGAAACTCCTTCGTGATGGGGGTTGGGGTGATAAGCAGATCGTCGCCTTTAGCAAGCCAAATCAATCTCTTGGCTGAGGCGGCGTTTGTTAGCAGGAAGTCGTCTGAGAGCATGTGAGCCGAAGGCGTCATTGCAGCGGAGCCAGTGTTTGCAAGTACTATCCGACTCATCATTCTCCCCCGGCACGATCCTGGGTTACGGGTTCATTTTCTTTTCTCCACCAGTCAATACAGGCTTCAGCAAGAATGCTGATTGGATCAATGACGTCATCATCGTCTGCGAGATCGCCCGAGATGGCGGACAATTCACTGCAACCAAGGATAATTACGTCAGGCGCGAAGGACCTAATCTGATGAATAAGCTGCTCCAGTTCTGCTCGTGCTTTTGCGGTATTTCCACACTTAACATCCGCGATGATCTGGATGGCTTCACGTTGAAGTCTTTTACGACAGCGCACGAATCCTTCACCGAAACTTGTTTCATTCGTTTGTGGGTATAGAGAGTGCTGCATGGTAGCTTTCGTACCCAGCAGAATTGAACGAAACTCTCGAATTTCATCATTCTTCATGTCGCAAATCTTCTTGGCTGTGATCTCGGTTACGTCGATCAAATCGATTGACAGCGCACGCTTGATCTCGCCAACCCAGAAGTGCGCGGTGTTGCAGGGGATGGCTATCGCTCCACATCCAGCTTGCTCTAGCCAATGAGCCCGCGCCACAATTTGCCGCAAGGGTGCATCACTCCCCTCGGAGATTGCCTGCGATCTATCAGAGATGTCTGGAAGCGATAGGGCAACAAACGGAATATGGTCTTGATCTTTCTCCGCTTGGCGTTTTCGGGCGAGAGATTCCAGGAATTTGGCAGTTGCCAAACTTCCCATTCCGCCGACTACTCCCAGTGGCCTTCGTCGGCCAAGCGTTCCTGCAGACGGCAAATTGAGCTTCGACACGAAGTTCATCATATAACGGGCCTGCCTCTCGCGATCTTTCTGCCACAACCGCTCTCGGCATTCGGCACCTTCGTTCAAGAGCACCCGCTCGCCACGGGAGAGCCACAAGCGAGCATCGACGAAGTTGTGACAACGCCGTTTTGGAACCGGTGTGACACATGGGCGATGAACCGTGCGAACAGCAAAGGCTGTGCCAACTTGGAGAGAAGTCAGCGCTAAGAACGTATGCGTCACTTCCGACACTTAATCGAGATTGCGATATCTGATTGTTGACAGACGCGTTGCCTGTGTCGGGAAAGAGACAGGCTGACATGACTTGTGTGTGCAGACCTACAAACAGGAACGGCGGCACATCGACCCGAGTCGGACAGGCCGATCGCTCCGACAGCCGTTAAGCCAAGCTACAGTTGCATCCTCGCGCATAGTCGTTTTGTCCTACGCCCTGCTGGGCCCCTACATAACCAGTGGATCGCCCAGGCCGCCCCTAGGTCACCTCGCGACTGCGCAACGGGAAGTTCGATTTTCGGGCACTCGACGGCAGGTCGAAAGAATTCGTCCTTGAGCAAAACGCGCCATCCGTCGACTACGTGATGTCTGCGCCGCGTTGAAGTCGTAGGGACCTCAGTCCCAATAGACGCTATTGAATCGTCACCAGTGCGGATAAGACAAGGAATGGAGCGCGAGGCTTGCTAGCAATGGATCACCTTTGGCTCGCACCAAACCATACCTTAGCAACATGGGGTTGAGCCTGCCGGTTGGAGGATCTACCATCTTGCCGGTTGAGGCAGGTCGCGGCACCAAGGATCTAATCTTCGAGAGGCAATTCGGTCGACGGCGGCGCATGCGGTGCAGTTTCCAGTTAGCCGATCCCAGAGTAGCCCGCAACAGTGGCGGCATCCGAGCAACAGCTTCCGTAGAGGAAAGGACAAAGAGGCATGTCTCCGAAAGAAAGACCTTGGGAGGATAGCCATTGCGTGTCCAAGCGAACCGTTGACGAGGTCCTGCGGCATGCGGACACGACCCTAAATGCTAGCCTTGATCGGCTATTCCAACTGCTGCGAATTCAATCCATCTCATGCGACCCGCATTATGCGCACCACTGCCGCGAGGCAGCTTCCTGGCTGGCTAATGAGCTCTCCGGCATTGGCTTCGATGCATCTATCAGAGCTACGATTGGAAACCCTGTAGTGGTCGGACACAGCAAACAAGCCGCCGGTCCACATGTCCTGTTCTACGGCCACTACGATGTTCAACCCGTTGAGCCTCTGGATGAATGGGAGGCCGAACCGTTCGAGCCGATGCTTAGGATGCAGTCCAACGGGGGCGCCCACATTGTTGCCCGTGGCGCATCTGACGATAAGGGTCAGCTTCTGACTTTCATTGAGGCGTGCCGCTCGTGGAAGGCGACGACAGGAAGTCTACCAGTTGGCGTGTCCATGTTCTTCGAGGGAGAGGAGGAAAGTGGCAGTCCAAGTATGGAGGCCTTCTTGGACGAATTCGGACATGAACTGATTGCTGATGTCATGCTGCTTTGCGACACCGCGTTGTGGAAGGACTCGGTACCCGCGATTACCGTGATGTTTCGCGGCCTTTTGGAAGAAGAGATTCGAGTAACATGCGCCGATCGGGACTTGCATTCAGGTGCATACGGCAATGCTGCACGCAATCCAATCCAGGTTCTCGCTGAGCTAATCGCTAGCCTAAGAGGTGGCAACGGGGAAGTGGCGATCGAGGGCTTCTATGACAACATAGCGGAGTTGGACAATACAGTCAGAGACGAGCTACTGAAGCTGAATTTCGACACCAAGCAATTCCTTAGAGCTGCCGGCCTCTCCCAATCGGCCGGGGACATTTCTTACTCAGTAATGGAGCAGATCTGGACTCGGCCCTCCTGCGAAATCAACGGAATAGCAGGTGGGTATTGCGGAGTTGGCCTGAAGACGATCATTCCGTCAAGTGCCGTGGCCAAGGTCTCTTTCAGGTTGGTAGATGGTCAAGATCCGGAAGAGATACGATCGAAGTTTCGCAATCACGTTCGCGCGCGAACACCGCCCGACTGCAAAGTGCAGTTCGTCGGCCTCACAGCCACCCCCGCATCTGTTATCAAGTCAAGGAACGCGTATCTGGACTGCGCGCGCGCCGCTCTGAAACAGGAATGGGGTTGCGGGTCTGTGCTGATAGGAAGCGGAGGATCGATTCCTATCGTAAGCATTGTTAAGCATCGATTGGGACTCGACTCTCTGCCCATCGGTTTCGCGCGATCTGACAATCACCACCACAGCCCAAATGAAAAGTACGATCTTTACACCTTTCAAAAGGGAATTCGTTCGTGGATTCGCATTCTTGCGGAGCTTTCGACATGTAAAAGCGATCGGATCGATTCTGAACAAAAGTTAGGCGGCCGACAAGATGTGAATCACCATTAAGCAATCAATGCTCCCTAGAAGGATCGAGCTTTGCCCGTGCGGCCGGCCGCAGATGCCGCCTCCGCGAGCTAATCCTCTCCGATCGTCATGTGCGGAAATCTGTCCGACCGACGGTCTGGTGAAGATTCAGGCGTCCAATTTTCGAGCCGATTGAAACTGCACGTGTGGATTCCAGAACGTTTTTCCAGTGAGGTTTCGGTTGCACGCTACCGAGACCTAAGACTGTTTAGGATGTGAACGACGCGTCTTAATCCGGTCTCTACAAGTAGTGGTGTGGCCCCGAATGAGAGCCGTAGGCCGTT
The DNA here is from genome assembly GCF_000296215.2 of Bradyrhizobium sp. CCGE-LA001. Taxonomy (NCBI): domain Bacteria; kingdom Pseudomonadati; phylum Pseudomonadota; class Alphaproteobacteria; order Hyphomicrobiales; family Nitrobacteraceae; genus Bradyrhizobium; species Bradyrhizobium sp. CCGE-LA001. Next base: position 6,706,093 of record NZ_CP013949.1, read on the forward strand.
TGCGTCACCAAACGCGCAGCCGGGAACGCACGCTACATTGGCTTCCTCCCAGCGCACGATTTCGTCCGTGGATTGAACGGGAGCGCTATTTGCTAAAGCGGAGAGGAGCCTGCTTAGATCGAGAAAGAAGAACAACGAACCGTCTGCGCGCGACAGAGTAACGTCACGCAGATCGGATAAGATATGAAGACCTATATTGCGTGGTCGGCAATCGCTGATGTATCGCCCGCTTAAAGCTACCGTCGCTGACCTGAATGTGGTGCAGAATCGCACTCTGTGCGGTCACACTTGGCAGCGCGGCAGCATGGCAGTGCCGCCTCCTCATTACCGCCAACACGATCTCCCCGGGTGCCGCCAGGCAGCCCAAACGCCACCCCATTGTCGCGAGCTCGTGCGACAGCGCGTTAACGACGATCGTCCGTGAACATACCCTTGGACGCGCCATGACGACCGATTCCTGGCGGCGCGCACCAGTGAAGATAAAGCTAGAGTAACTTTCCTCGGAAATGATCCAGAGTCCGGCATCGAGCGCCAGGTCACCGATCCTGTCGAGAGTGGCCCAATCATAAACTGCGCCGGTAGGATCGCTGGGTGAGTTTATTACTATCGCTTTCGTTCGCGGTGTGACAGCAGCGCGGAGAGCTCTGGTATCCGGAGATTATCTCGGACGGCGAGTATCAACAAATACCGGCGTTGCGCCAGCGAGAAGAACCTGGTCGGGGATTAAGGGCGAGCAGGGACGAATGATGATGGCCTCGTCACCTGGACTGAGCAGGGCTAAGGCCGCTTCACGTACCGCTTGTTTTGGATCCGCAGAGATTACGATGTCTTCCGTACTCCACGGCATCCCTGTTTTAACCGACAGCTTTTCCGCAACAATTCTACGAAGGGATGTCAGACCGAGGGGGAGTCTATAGCCGCTTCGTTCCAGCATTGGCAGCAGAAACCGCTTCGCGCATGGATAAAGACGACTCGAAGATGATCTCGTCGGTTGCCAAATCGATGAACTGACATCCGATCGGGCTTATGTCGCGAGCAGCCGTCTCCTTTGTCGTTCTGCCCATTGAAACTCAGCTCGCCTCGCCCTATAGCTCCGAATTCCGATTGCAGAGCAACTCTTGGGCCAACTCAAAGCAGCGATATCGCTTACCGACTGTTGTCGGGAACGCCTCCCCCCATAGACCCATTGACGCTTCGTTGCCATTTGTCGGCGCCCCTTCTGTTCTGTTGCAAGCTCGCACGCGCGGCTGTACCAGACCGAACACGCCCGAGTCTGCAATCAGACAAGCTTGCTACCGGAAACGACATTCGGGAGCGAAGACGTCAAGCGATTCCGCTGGGTCACATGGCCCGGATTCTGCATCGAGATGCAGCGGAAGCTGGATTTTTCGACGTTAGCATGGAGACGCTATGCGCATCTGCGGCATCAAGTTGAGGCATGACGGAGCGATTGCGCTTATCGAGAACGGACGGCTTCTCTTTTGTGTGGAGCAAGAGAAACGGAAAAACAATCTCCGGTACCAAGCAATCGAAAATCTTGACGCTGTCATCGCCGACTTGGCGGAGCACGGGCTGACTTCGCGCGATGTTGATCAGTTCGTGATCGACGGTGGAGGGGACGGTCAGTCCCAGGTGCTCAGTGGTGCCGAGTCGGTCATTCTCAAATGGGGGCCGTACGTGGAACCCCATGCGGAAGGGCTTCTCACTTCGTACAATGGCTCTGGCCTGATTCTCGAAGGCAGAGCATTTCCCTATAAAAGCTATTCACACGTCTCGGGGCATGTAGCCTCCGCATACTGCACGAGCCCATTTGCCGATTCCGGAGAATCGGCTTTCTGCCTCGTGTGGGACGGCTCAACCCTTCCACGCCTCTACCATGTTGGACGTCGAAGCGCTCGGTTCCTTGAATGTCTGTTCCCAATTGTAGGTCACGCCTATGCTGTCGCCGGGGATCACTTTGGGCCCTACAAAGATATGGACCGCAAACCCTGGGATTTAGGTATCGCCGGCAAGCTGATGGCCTATATCGCGCTGGGTTGCGTTGAAGATGAAATAGTGATGGTGTTTCGCAAGCTCTATGAGCAATGCTTTGCGGGCGATACACCGCGTGCTTGTCGCTACCGTGCGGAGATCGAGAGCGGGGATTGGTTTCCGGCTATGCACGCCTTCTTTGACGCATGCGCGTCACAATTGGACAGCAAGCGAGATGAAGACATACTTGCATCATTTCACTTTTTTCTCGAGTACCTCCTCGTTGAGCAATTGGCGGCTGCTGTAAAGCGTCATTCAGAACTCCCAGGATCACACAATCTATGTATAGCTGGCGGTTGTGGTCTTAACATAAAGTGGAACAGCGCAGTGCGGTCCGCTGGCCTGTTCGACGCTGTTTGGGTACCGCCCTTTCCGAATGACAGCGGCGCAGCGATAGGTGCGGCTTGTGCCGCGCTAGCGGAGCGGCAAGGCTTCATGGCGCTGGATTGGTCGGTCTACAGCGGTCCGCAACTGAGACGGAGCGAGGTGCCGCCAGGATGGGAGGCCGTACCGTGCAATATGCGCGAGCTTGCTAACATCCTTGCGAGTGACAAGCCGGTCGTCTTTCTGGCAGGCAGTGCCGAACTCGGACCGCGGGCATTGGGTGGGCGAAGCATCCTTGCGGCTGCGACATCAGGGGGAATGAAGGATCATCTCAATCAGATCAAACGTCGTGAATACTTTCGGCCGGTGGCGCCCATATGCATTGAGGATCGTGCGCCTGATATCTTTTGCCCTGGAACGCCGGATCCTTACATGCTGTTCGATCATCAGACAAAAGCGGAATGGCTCGATAGAGTACCAGCTGTGGTACATCTCGATGGATCTGCACGATTGCAGACTGTCTCTAGAACCTCTTCGCACAAGATAGCTGAGCTTCTCGTGGCGTATGAAGAACTTACCGGCATCCCACTGCTTTGCAATACGAGTGCCAATCTCAATGGATGCGGGTTCTTCCCGGATGCCGCAGGGGCTTGTCAATGGGGGCGTGTTGACCACGTATGGTCCGATGGCCTGCTGTGGACGAAAGTCGCATAGGCGCTGTGATGATGACCGATGTGAATTTCCCGACGAGCCATGTACCGCGTCTCGGCAATACGGTCATGCGGCGCGGGCAGTCGCGCCTCACCGACATCGCACTGGGCGCCATGGTCGGAGGAGAACTTGTGGGTAATTGAAAGCCTCAACGGAAGGATACGTTATGAATGTGGCATACCGGAACAACTATAAGGGCTTCGCGCTACGAGCCGTGGGTTTCCGTGAACAGAACCTTTTAAGCAAGATCTGCTAACACAAATGGAGCCGAGCACGTCTGCCTCCCGTTGCTATTTGCCCTCGGCCTGCGTGGTTCTGGGCGGAACTGGACGCTATCAACATCATCTGGGATTTCCTGTCTCAGCTTCGGCCCTTGATTCAGCCGCCGCCCGAGTGCCGCGACGAAGTTGTCGTAGCGAACTCCTGCCTGTGCCCTTGCCGCCTTTGCATCCGGTTCGGGTAAAGGCGGTGTCGTCGTGAGCCAGAACCGGACGAACAAGGCCAAGGTCTCCTCCGATATCCCGATGTCGCGTTCGAGCCGTGCGACGCGGCGATCGACTTGGTCGAGCCGCTTGGCAATAGCGGCTTCCCGCCGCTCGTCGGCGTCCGGCGACAGGAAAGAAGCAATCGCGGCTTCGGGAATGAGCGACAGCGACTGCTCGCGCCGGGCAGCGTGGGCCGAGAGCGCCTTCATGACATCAGGGTCGAGGTAGACCGACATCTGGCCTTTCTTCTTTGCCGCGGTCATGTCTGCCTCTCAGCCCGAGATCATCGCCGGGACCCAGCGATGCTTGGCGCGCGACGCCCTGCATCATGTCGTTGTGACGCCCGATCCGCGGGGCATCTTCCTCGAGCTCGTCGGCAAATTCCGAGGCGAACTCGCTATCTAGGGGTTCTCTCCACTCCACGAGGTCACGAGCCAGTTCCGGCTGCTGCCGGCGGTCAGCGGTCTTCAGATCCTCTACGTCGGTCTTGTCGTCAGCCGATGCCGGCAGTGCCGTGGGACGCGGCTGCAGTGGCCGTGAGCTCCAGTCGTCCGGCCGGCTATCGCTGGGTCTGGTCAGCACCGGCGGCGCCAGGATGCGCTCCTGGAACCGTCTGTCCTCGCAATCGCGCGCCTTCCTGGCGCGGATCGGATGGAGGCCCGACATCATGACGACCTCGTCTGATGGCGGGAGCTGCATCATCTCACCGGGCGTGAGCAGCGGGCGGGCGGTCTCCGACCGCGACACCATGAGGTGACCGAGCCAGGGTGCCACCCGGCTGCCGGCATAGTTCTTCATCGCCTTCATCTCGGTCGCCATGCCAACGCGTCGGACCTCGCTTCGCCGTCAGTTCGTCATTGGTCGCGAAGCTGACCCGGACGTGACAATTGTCGAGGATCGAGTTGTTGGGCCCATACGCCTTCTCGATCTGGTTCAGCGACTGGGCGATCAGGAAGCTCTTGATGCCGTAACCCGCCATGAAGGCGAGCGCTGACCCAAAGAAGTCGAGCCGGCCGAGCGCGGGGAATTCGTCGAGCATCAGGAGGAGCCGGCGCCGGCCCGCCTTGGGCTGGAGATCCTCGGTCAGGCGGCGGCCGATCTGATTGAGGATCAACCGGATCAGCGGCTTGGTGCGGTTGATGTCCGATGGCGGCACGACGAGGTAAAGGGTCGTCGCTCGCTCTGCACCAACGAGGTCGGCGATCCGCCAGTCGCAGCGCTTGGTCATCTCGGCAACGACGGGGTCGCGGTAGAGGCCCAGGAACGACATCGCCGTGCGCAGGACACCGGAGCGCTCGTTGCCGGATTGTTCAATAGCTCCCGCGCGGCGGAGGCGACGACGGGATGGACGCCGGCCTCGCCGAGATGCGCCGTCCGCATCATCACGGCGAGCGTCGATTCGATCGGCCGCTTGGGGTCGGACAGAAAGGCCGCAACGCCGGCAAGGGTCTTGTCCTCCTCGGCATAGAGGACGTGGAGGATCGCGCCGACCAGGAGCGCGTGGCTGGTCTTCTCCCAATGGTTCCGCTTCTCGAGGCTGCCCTCGGGGTCGACCAGGATGTCGGCAATGTTCTGGACATCGCGCACCTCCCACTCGCCGTGCCGAACTTCGAGCAGCGGGTTGTAGGCTGACGGCTTCGCGCTGGTCGGATCGAACAGAAGAACGCGGCCGTGCCGCGCGCGAAAACCGACACTAAGCTGCCAATTCTCGCCCTTGATGTCGTGGATGATGGCAGATCCCGACCAGGTCAGCAGCGACGGGATGACGAGGCCGACGCCCTTGCCCGATCTCGTGGGAGCGAAGCACAGGACGTGCTCCGGTCCATCATGGCGGAGATAGGCGCGCTCGAACCGGCCGAGCACCACGCCATCGAGCCGGAGCAGAACGGCCTGCTCGATCTCCTTTGCCTCTGCGCAGCGTGCAGAGCCATAGGTCTCGGCGTTCTTCGCTTCGCGGGCGCGCCACACCGACTGCCGATCGCGACTGCCGCGGCGATGATGCCGCCGGATGCTGCGATAGTGGCACCCTCGATGAATACGTGCGGCGCATAGGCACTCGTAGGCATACCACCACCATAAGAAGGCGGGCGGAAGGCAGAATGGACAATTCAACAACTCGAACCAGGGTTGCCCGAGTTGAGATTGGAAGCCGAGCCGCCAGGCCGTCCATTCGGTCGCGGCCCAGAACGTCAGCAGGACGATCGCCAAAACAGTGATGACCTGACCCCAAAGTATCTTGGTAGCAGACACGGCGGCCGCCCTTTCCTTAAAATCAGCGATCCGAGCAATGGCTTACAGGCCGAGCCCCCGGCTGCGACCAAAACCCCAATAAACGCCACCGTCGCCTCGAGCGACTCCGGAGACGTGGTGACCGAGCTGCTTCTCAAGGGAGGGCGTCCACGGCACGAGCTGGAAGCCGAGACCATCGTCGATCATCGCGAAGCGACCCGAGGCGAGAGCGAAGCGCTGGCGATAGGTCCCCGTGACATATTCGCCAGCCGCCGATGGGTTGAACGGCCGGCCCATGTCGGCGGCGAGCTGGCGACCGAGAGCCTCTAACTCCCGGCGACGCAGCGTGCCGATCAGGTTCTTCGCGAACACCACTCCACGCGCCTGGCGCTCGGCAAGACCCTGCTCGACGAGCTGCTCAGCGCGCCGTTCCATGGCCTGCCGAACCTCGGCGCCGAAGCCGGCCTGGCCAAGTGCCGCCGGATCGCGCGCGACCGCCTGCCGGTCGAGCCACGTCGCACCGCTTGTCGTCACCTGCGCTTCAATCGACAGATCCGAGAGAACGGCGAGCGCCACGCGACGCTGCCTGCGCGCGTGGTCGAATTTGCGGAGCTCGACGATCGATCCTGCTGCACTGTCACCGGCGGCCTCGAGATCGGGTAGCCTGATGTGTGGTGGGTGCGGCCGCATAGGCGCTTCCCTTGGGTTCGTCGTCGAGACCGCGATCGACGAGGCATCCGATGACAGGGACGTCGAGGCTTTGGCCTGATAGCACTTAGCTCGCGGCCCCTCGCTCGATGCCGCGCTCGGTCAGGCTGCGGTGGATGCGCTTGATGATGTCGCCGCGATCGCCGAGCTCGCGCAGCGTCGTCTCGGCGCTCTCGCCTATCATCCATTGGCCTGGCCCGACTTGATGGGCGAGGCCAAGGCTCTCCAAACGCCGCACCGGCCGGCCTTACGCATGGAACTGATCGGGCTGCTGCGCCGGATCGGGCGCAAGGTCGATGACACCGTGCCGTCCTGCGTCGCGGACGAGCTGGCGATCGAGCTGCGTCTAGCGTTCGGCTTCGACCTGGTGCTCGAGCGAGCGGCGGATGTCGAAATCGGAGCGCAGTCCCAGTTCCTGAGTGACCAGGTCCTGCGCACGTGCGCGCATCCCCTCCTTGAGGTAGGCGCGGGATATGACAAGGTCATGGCCGTCCGCGGCGATGCCGCGCACGAGAATATGGACGCGGGTGCCGGGTGTTCCAGTGATCGACGGCGACCCAGTCGAGCTTCGTGCCGAGGTCCACTTCCATCTGGCTGACCAGCTCGCGGCTAAAGCCTTTGAGATCGGTCATATCGGCTGCGTCCTCCGGCGAGACGATGAAGCGGAAATGGTGCCGATCGCCCTCGCAGCGCTCGGCGAAGGCCTTGGGATCGGTATCCTCTCGCTCGTGGCCGAACAGATGGCCCCTCTCCCCGTCCCGGATGACGCCCTCGCGCCGGAGATAGCCGAGGTGCGCGGCCGGTGAGCAGTCGGTTCGCCCGTTTACTGGCGACCCGGCCGCGGCCGAAGCGCGAGTGACGATGGCTGGTGAGGCGGCCGGCTCGCGACACGCCGCCGCCAGCGCGCTGCGCGGCCGCGAGCGCCTGAGCGATGAATGGCTCGGCCCGCTGGCTCCTAGAGGAGCGGATGCGGCCGGGCCGAGCCTGAAACTCCTTCTCCTCAGCCATGGTCAGCCTCGGCAATGTGCGAAATGCACCGATTCTCGCCTTATCAATCTGGTGCGATTGCTCGCCGGGCAAGCCGCGCGGGATTTCGTCCAGGCCGAAACCGACAACCGGAAGCATGACCGTCTCCCGGACTAAGGAGGCGTCATGAAGATCGCGCTTTACGCCCGCTACTCGTCCGATAATCAGCGTGACGCATCGATCGAAGATCAGTTGCGGCTCTGCCGCCTGCACGCGGAGAAGCAAGGTTGGACGGCGGTCGATTATTACACGGACCGGGTGGCCTCCGGTGCATCGCTGCTTCGCCCCGGGATCCAGGAACTGATCAGCGACGCCATGCGCGGAAAGTTTGCGATTGTGCTTGCCGAGGCGATGGACCGCCTCAGCCGCGATCAGGAGGACAGTGCCGGGCTCTTCAAGCGCATGGCCTTCGCCGGCGTACGGATAGTCACCCTCTCGGGGGGAGACGTCACGCATCTGCACGTCGGGCTGAAGGGCACGATGAACGCCTTGTTCCTGAAGGCCCTCGCTGACAAGACACGGCGAGGTCTGCGCGGCCGCGTCGCGGACGGCAAGTCGGGCGGCGGGCTATGCTTCGGTTATGACGTCGTCAAGCAATTCGCCGCCAATGGCGAGCCGATCCGAGGTGACCGCACTATCAACGAGGTCGAAGCGACGGTCGTTCGCCGGATCTTCGCAGACTACCTCGCCGGCAAGTTCCTCGCGCGCAATCGCTTTCGAGCTGAACCGCGAAGGTGTGCCTGGACCGCAAGGCGCTGAATGGGGACCATCGACCATTCACGGCAACCCAAAGCGCGGCGTTGGCATCCTCAACAACGAGCTCTATGTGGGTCGCCTCGTGTGGAATCGGCTCCGCTACGACCCTGATACCGGACAGCGCTTTCTCGTCTGAATCCTGAATCCGAATGGGTGATCCAAGAAGTCCCCGAGCTGCGCATTGTCGATCAGGAAATGTGGGATGCGGTCAGGCGCGTCAGCAGACGCTAGCCTACGAGCCTTCAGCGCTTGGCGAGAACAGGCTTAATGAGCGCCATCGGCCCAAATACCTCCTCGCCGGCCTCGTGAAGTGCGGATGCTGCGGCGGCGGGTACACGATGATTTTCGAAGGACCTGCTCGGCTGCGCAACGGCTCGCAATAAGGGAACGTGCAACAATCGTTTGAACATCCGGCACGATGCGCTGGAGACCTCCGTGTTGAGCGGCCTTCGCACGCACCTGATGGAACCAGAGCTGTTCAAAGAGTTCTGCGATGAGTTGCACCAGTTTACCCGCGAGGTGAACCGGCTGCGGATTGACCGAGGAGCGGATCTTGCGGCGATGAGGAACGAGCTTCCGCGCATTGAACGTGAACTTGGAAAGCTGGTGGCCGCCATCAAGGCTGAAGGTCCGATCGAGGCCATTGTCGAGGACACGACGCGGCTCGAGGCCAGAAAGGTGGAGGTACGAGAGAAGCTCGCGAACGCAGAAGAACCGCCGCCTCTCCTACATCCCAACATGGCGGAATCGGCAGCGCGTGGCCGCGCTGTACGAAAGCCTGCAAAGCGACGACGCCAAAGGGGAGGCAGCGGAGGTTTTCCGTACCCTCGTCGATCAGGTGACGCTGATGCCCGAGGCGGAGGAACTCGCGATCGTGCTGCGCGGCGACCTAGCCGCGATCCTCCCGGTTTGCGGCAGGCAAAAAGAACCCCGACGTCCTTTCGGAAGCAGGGGCTCTGAACGGCTTGCATCGCAAGCGTCGGTGGTTGCGGGGATAGGATTTGAACCTATGACATTCAGGAAAGTAGAGGTTCGCTTCAGCAGTCGATGCGGTCGCCCCTACTGGCTTGCAGGCCTCCAACCAGACTGATCTCCAATCAACTAGTCCTGCGGTGGCTGGGCCTTTTCATATCGAATCCCCTAAAAATCTGATCCTTCAATCCATATTGGTTTCCTGTGAGCTCGCCGCCCCACCCGGCGCTGCCGGATTATCACGGCGAGAGCCTTTCTGGGGCGACATCGGCGGGGCGCTGATCAGCGCCGTCTGACCGATTTGCTTTAGGACCTCAACGGACGTCTCTCCTCGTGACGCGGCTTCAAGGATTCTCGAAGCTACGTGTGTTCGGGTGCTAGTCTCGCGAGCTGAAACTTCTTTACAGACGTCATTCAGAACTGCACGCAAGAGAGCGGTCGTTTCGGAGTCGAACATGAGAAGTACCAACGATCTGGAGCCTGTGGCGCCTTGATGCGGACCGATCTGAGCTTCAGTGAAGCAACTTCGCGAATGTCGGGAAACAACAGACCAAGGCGTACGCATTAGCTACTCCGCCTTCATTGCCCGCACGAATGTCTCGTTGAAGCCATCTTCCGAGGCTCAGATCGTTTCCTTCTATACTGATAGAGCAACTCAGGGATCGAACTAGGCAGCCTTGGCCGCCTGCGACTTTGACTTGGAGCGCGCCACGAAGCGAGGACCAGCGATGCTGAGCGGCACATCGCCATCGATAGCGCTATATCTCTCCATCCGATCTAGGTCGCTGGATTCCCTCGTAGAATAGCACTGCGTCGCGCGATTATCCCAGATTACAACGTCGCCCGACCTCCAGCTCCATCGTACGGTATTCTCGGGCGAGGTGAGGTAAGATCGAAAGCGATCAAGCAGCTTCTGGCTCGCGTACTTTTCTAGGCCGACGAAGTTCCTCACGGAATCTCCGAGTACGAGCAAGCGCTCGCCCGTTTCGGGATGGACGCGGACAACCGGGCGGGCGTCCTCGCAGATGGTTCCGATGAAGATATCATCAAATTGCTTTTGATCCATCTCGCCGGAGTGCCTGTTCACGGAACAATCATGGGCGCTGCAGTATACCGCCCAGAGATTGTCGGCCAGCATCCGCAGCGGCTCCGGAAGATCAAGATAGGCGGCCGCAGTGCTTGACCAAAGCGTGTCACGGTCATCAGGTGGGATCACCACGCCGCGAAGCACCGAAATCTTCGGACATGCGTCACCGAATCGATCATCCGTGTGCATCTGGTCATCACGACCGCTGCGACGATCCGGCGCATTTCCCAGGACCGATCCCTGGGTCTTAGGAGTTGTCAGCGAACCGAGCCTGAGCGCAAAGCGCTGCTGTTCGAAATCATCGAGATGCCCCTGATCACGGAAGAAGATGACCTTGTGCTCGAGGAGTAGCTGGCCGAGGGCCCCGATGACCTCGTCGGACAATTCGTCCGAAAGTCTTACGTTCTTGATCTCGGCACCCAGCCGGGTCGCGGATTTGACGATATCCGCTCGCGGGATGATCTTATCCGTCATGTTGCTCATGCTCACTCTTCCATTATCGTGATGCGTAAACAAAGCTGCGTGATAACTTGGTCGCAGGACTAACGACAGAAGCCAACGACGTCGGCCTGGTGATGCGCCCTACTCGGCCGCAATGTGCTGCAGCAGCCGCCACCAAAAGCGAAGCCATAGTCGTCGGCTACGGAGCACGACCACCGAGTGACCTGCTCAGTCGCGCATATCCACACTCCTGCATCAGCTCTGATCAGACGACGTAGTCGACGGGCAACGGTGCCGGGATCGACGTGCAACATGATCAATCACCTCGCTCTTACATCGCAATCATACGGTCAATCGATGTCCAGTCCATGAAACGAAAGCGGCATTCTTTTCGCCGATGAGAAATGTTTGTTTTGCCGGCGAGCCAAGCTTGAAGATATTTTTAGGAAGGTAACTCCTCGCGCGTCCGCAACAGGTACAATCGAGGTTGTAAGAAAGAAACGGATGTCTCGCGGCCCAAATGAATCGGCGCAAACGCATTATTACTCTACCCTACGTTATAGTATCTAAATAGACAATTTAAACGTTAGCGGTAAATTTGCTCGTCAATCAACTGTTCGATTTGTGCTCTAGCTTCATCCGCCTGTCATATATGGAGCAGGTGTGCATTCGCGGAGCCATGTGATAAGCAATTCCCGCTCCGGTTTAACAACGGGCTATATCACTCGTTTTGCGGGATATGCCTTCAAAAGAGCGCTGCAACGAAAACTGGAGGTCTGTATCGTTAGCCAGGACATCAACATCGCCGCCAAACCGAGAGGATTGGATTACGAATGGCGACTGGGCGAGCATCCGCTCACGCTGAATGTCACGATACGGTGAGCGCCGCGACAATCCGGAAAGCTGAGAGTGGGCTATCACCGCCAGCACCCAACAACGACAGTGCGGGCCCGGAGGGACTCATGCCGCCCGCAATTCCACTCGGGTTCGCATTGACCGTCCAACGATCGCCCTTCTGCCGATGCCGATCTCGGTAGACTAGCGATATCCCGCTAGGCAGCGGTGATCACCGTATCGTCGATGGGAAGCGCCTTAGCCAGTCAGGGACAGAGGAATTGCTGAAAGCACTGTTGGCAGGAAATAATGTCCAGACACGATACCTGGATAGTGCCTATCAATATGAGACGATACACTTTTAACGTTTCGCGTACTTTACGCGCAAGTGGCTGATCTTTTCAAAAGCTGCGTTTTGGGAGGCGAGAAGCCGGAGGTTGCGGGGCAACCTGAGCGTACAACGTAGAGAAATCCAGGCTGCGAACTCATCAAGGCGCAGCCATCGCCTGATTGATCGAAAGATGCAAAGCATCTCTTGTCCAGGTCAGCGTTGACCGTTTGCGACAAATCATGAGCCGCTTAGAACAATTGCCTATTCGAGAGCTCAATGCATGTTCTGAAGCTGGTAAAGGTAAGCCATCGGGTGTTTCTCCATGATCGCTCGTCGGGCCGCCGCGTACTTGTTGTGCGAACTGAGAATTCCGCCGACGGTAACGGGCGCGCCTATGGCCGTGAAAGCGGCCGGAATTTCCAAAGGTAACCCGTGCGTGGCGCCCCAAATGGTGCCCGCGGCGGCGAGTGCGCTCACTACGATTTCTTTGGAATAGGCGACCCCCCTTTTCTCTGAGCCAAGCTCTTCTTCGAGACGCCGCAGATCGTCCGCCATGTCCGTCTCGAAGGTTCGATCTAATTCCGCCCAGTCTGCTGGGCGCGTCAGCCTTTGCAACGCATTCACATGGTCCTCGATACGGCGGAGGTATGTGTGACGAAGCTTGCGCAGCGTGTGTCCGCCCGACTCCTTTTCTTCCCGCTCCCTGAACTTAATAAGCGAGTCCAACGGTAAGCTCGTGGCTTCAATCAGCTTCAATGTTAGCGGTACGATACGTTCATAAGGGGACACGGCATCTTGTTTGGAGGTATCTACCAACAAGTTCGTAATCGTCGCATAGGCCATTCCCCGATCGGTTATGCGAGCGCGGGTCTCGCCAGCACAACAATCCGCCAGGATCGACATGACAGAGAGACCGGCAGTCGTGGTCAGCGGATAGTCGGCGTTCGGCAAAGGCGCGCCAGCCAATTGCAATTCCTCCAGAATTTTCCACGTAGTATTCAAAAATTTCTGCGGATAAATTTCGTAGCTGCCGTGCGTGACGTCCGGGCGATAGTAAAAAACGTCTGGCAACGTGCGCGTAGCAAGATCCTCGACCAAATCATGCGTTTCTTGTTTCTCTTTTTCGGTCGGATAGTGTTGTACGCCCATGAGTTCGATGGCTCTCGCAACGGTGGCGTCCGCATAATGTGGTACGTACTCGGGATATGGGACGATGAATTCAATTCTATCCCAGAGCAGCAGGCTCGTCTTGAGTAAATGTTGGCTTCGGATCTCAGTATGGGGAAAATACAACGCGGTGCGCATTAGCGTCCTCCTCATGAGCTGATTCGATACAATTGATCGTCTGAACGACGGACTGTACCCCCCGTGACCTGCCACTCAACTTTCATCCAGCAGCCGTTAGAGTCTCTGGCGCGCCCGCTCGTCTCTGCCAGCCTTATTCGGCGTCTCGGCCGAAGAACGGAGAACCTCCTTGTCGAAGATCCGTGCCTAGGGCGCGAAGCTGAACGTCAATATCGCGTTCGCAGGTATGACCACATCTGCGTATGCAGGCAAACCATGTATGCCGCTCTCGTATGCGATGATGGCACCACCATTTCCCGCGGTGATAGGGTTTATCCAATTATCGTACACATCTGAGTTAAAGCACTCGATCCACCGCCCGGGACGTGGGAAGCCGAGCCGATAGCCATAATACGTCACCTCGCTTAGGGATGCGATGATGACGACGTCTTGCCCGGAGCCTTCGATCCAGCGGTGATAGGCTAGAACACGTGTGGTATCCCAAGCGTGGTACACGTTAATCCGGCCGCGACGCACGGCATCCAGCTTGCGACGTAATGCGATTAGCTCCCGCATAAACCGCAGGTAATCCGACATTGCCCGGTCGGTGCTGAGCCCATCCCACCATATCAGGAGGTTGGCGGCGCCTATCGAGTCATCCCAGTATTTGTCTTCGAGGAACTCCTGCCCCATGAACAGCAAAGGCACGCCCGGTCCCATCATTAGCAGACCTGCGGCAACCCGGGCTCGGCTGCGCGCATACCATGATCGTGGGTTGCTAGGGTCGGCGACCACGGGAATGCGCGGCTTCTTGTCCGCGTCCGAGTGGGAAGCGAGCAGGAGATCATGATTCTCGAGCATGGCGACAGCACGCCACGGATAATCAAGGCCGGGAGCAGAGCCCAACGCGCTTGCGACCCCTGACCAAGAGAACGGCGCGTCGCGACCTGCGGCAGCTTGCGCGAGCGCACCGCGTACCGCATCGCGGGTCCGGTCGTCCCAGACCAGATCGAAGCCTCCTCCGCCAGCGCTAGGTGGCTTGATCGCAAACTCCTTCCTTGGGTTCCAAAACTCGGCGATCTGCGCTGCGGACGGCGCTGCAAACCGTATCGTTTCCGTCAGCGCCTGGCAGAAATGCCACCCGCCGAACCGGTCGATGACGCTCACCTCATCATAGCGAAAGCCATCCACGTGGAACTCGTCCAGGAAGAACCTGGCATTATCTATCAGGAACTGCCTGACACCATCATTCCAGTAGGCAAAAACCAGCCCACCCGCCCAGTCCCGGTCCGTAAAATAAAGACTATCGTTGTGATTGCCGTAGGCAAGTCGGTCGATGAAAAATAAGCTCTCGTCGCCGAAGTCACCACCCGCATGGTTATAGACTACGTCGAAAAGCACGGCGATGTCATAGACATGCAAGACATCGATCAGCGCGCGGAGCTGGTTGGCCCCGCCTCGAAGGTGCTCCCGTCTAAGAGGCGACTTACCGCGCAAGGACAAAAGACGATTGGCCCTCGCTAAGTAGCGATCCAACTCGCCATCATCGACGCTGTAGGAAAATTCCGGCGAGAAATAGTCGGTACCATTGTAGCCCTGGCTGAAACGAGTGGGGAATTCCACAATCGGCAGCGGCTGCACAGCGGTTACGCCGAGCTCGACGAGGTACTCCACTCTGTCCAGTAGGTCGAGAAAGCACGCGCCTCGGTTTCGCCGCGCATCTTTGCCCGAATTGTCGACAGCATAGTAGGATCCAATGTGGAATTGGTAGATGATCAGGTCTTCGAAGGCAGGTGCTTTGAATTCAGCATCATGCCAAGGGTAGATCTTTGGGTCGCGAATGACACAGTTCCATGCGGTCCCTTCCAGCTCGCGCGCAAACGGATCGCGCTTGAACCCTACTGAGCCCGGCCCACTCACCCAATACTTATACTGCTCACCCTCCTGCGCGCCGGGAAAGAAGCCGGTCCAATGGCCGGCAGCATTCTTCACCAGCAGTGAAGCATCTGTTCTTTGCCAGCGATTGAAATCTCCAAGGACGTGAACTTCGCTCGCCCGCGGAGCCCAGAGGCGGAAGACGCACCCGCCGTCGACCAGGGTGGAACCCATCGGGATATCACCGGTCACGTGGCCTTGGCTGACGGGCATGTGCCAGATGTCCTGCTACTCCGTGCGATACGAGGAGCTTCGCACATTTTTACCACCTAGACGAGAGCCGATCGATGTGTGATCATGTTCATGAAAGCGAGGGTGTATGCTCGCGGTCGTGGTCCAAAAGGAGCCCGAGTACGTCTTCAATCACTGCGCTAAGTATCTAGCGCGTGACAACACTGATGAGCGCCATAGCTTCTTTGGCTCGGATGCCGGTCAGGCGCGAGCGCGAATTAGCGAATCCTGGCGCTTTCCGATTGTAGATGCCGATGACAGCGGTGCTGCGGACTCCTCTGAGTGGAACCATGTCACCTTTATTTATCAGGCGCCTGAAGATCATCCGGGCGTCTCCGTTCAACTGCTGACACCGTGCCTAGGACTCCATGCGCCCGCGGCGCTGAACCCCATAGATGACAGTCTTTACCTGGCGCTGACATTGCGTGTTTCTAAGGCACGTCGGGATCGATATCGGTTCATAGTAGACGGTCACGCGCAACTCGATCCGATTAATCCGCAGATCACGACGACACCGCAGAACGAGACCTGGTCCAGCTTTTGGACCTGGACGTATAACGAGCCTATCAACCTGGAGCGTTGGGAGATAGCGCTCGTCCGGCGAATGACGAATGCGCTGCTACCATTCCAGGGCCGCGAAACGCGCAATCTCGTCGAGCGCGGCCTGAATGACGGAAACGTCACGCACTTCTTTCGGATGGATATCCCGGCGGGCGTCGCGAACTATATTGACAACATCCTGGCGCGCGAAGAGCGGCACCACCTCAATTCTTACCGACTCTGTCTGCCGATGATCGACCGAGTGCTACGTAAACGCCATTCCGGCATTGAACCTGTCAACGTCAGTGATCCAGACTACAAAGTGCTGTTCGACGACATGAAGAATAGATCGGCAGCGCTGATGCAGGATGGCTGGGACGTCGCAGTATACGACAATCCAGGTTACTTCCTCTATACTCTACGGCGCCACACTTGGACCGGGGCATTCTCACATCCGAAATACGGCGGCAATCCTGGCGGCCTCGGTTGGGCGTTCCTGGGCGAGACGTTCCGCACCACCGCCGATCTTACCAAGACTGCATTCGATTGGGCGCGCGCCATCGAGGCACCGCTCGGTAAAAGCAACGAATATCGAGGTTAGGCGATGGGTGCGATACGGGACCAGTTCGACGTTGTTGTCATTGGCAGCGGCGCCGGCGGGTCGCCCATTGCGTACGAGCTCGCCAAAGCGGGCAAATCCGTGTTGGTCCTCGAGAAAGGTCCGCTGCTGCGTACGCAGGACGAGCGTGGTCCTGGTAAGCTCAGCGATTTCAAGCGCGATGAAATGTTCAACGCCGGCCCGGAGCGGATCATCAATATCCCTGGGATGACCAACACGGGTGCGGCCTTCTTCACCAGCCATGTGGAGCCCGATCTCAACGACGAGCCGCATGTCTTCACCAACGTGGATAGGCCAGAGGACGGCTCCAAGATCACGGTCGAGGGCTACACGGCCCAAGTCGTGGGCGGTGGGACGCAGCTCTATGGAGCCGTTTCGCTGCGCTTTGCCGAACGTGACTTCAAGCTGAAGTCGGCCAATGAAGGACGCAATCTCCAGGGCGATCCCGGCGGCGACGCACTCAAGCATGTCATCGACTGGCCATTCGATTACGAGACATTAGAGCCGTACTACGTCAAGGCAGAGTATCTGATTGGTCTCAACGGGACAGTCGCGGGCCAGGCGAAGAAGTTCTCGAAGGACAGCTATCAAACGCCCCTGCCGCCCAATCCGATTAGTGAGTTTGCCCGGCTGGGTATGCAAAAGCTGGGTCTTCAGACGTACCGTACGCCGCTTGCGGTGATCACTGAGGATCACGCGCCCAGCGGCCGCAAGGCGGGCGACCCCAAGGTCGGCTACGTTAACCGGTACGGCGACCCGCTTGGCTACAAGTCCAACACTTGGGTGTCTCTGCTGCGTCCGACCATCCACGATGGGCATGATCTCGAGCTCCGGCCGAACTGCGTGGTCACGCATCTCGAGGCGAGCGGATGCACGGTGTCGAAGGCGCACTATCGCGATCCCAGCGGACGTACCCGTACGGTGACCGGCAAGACCGTGGTGGTCGCCTGCTCGGCGATCGAGTCTGTCCGACTGTTGATGTTATCGGCCGAGGAGGATCGGCAAACCTTCGGCTCTCTCGTACGCTACCAAGAGAACGGTGGCCTCCTCGGTCGCTTCTTCCTGACGCATGCGTTCGGTGGTGCCGAGGTGCAGATCAAGGGCCAGCGGTTCGACAAATCTATCTCACTCGACAGCGACTATGCGACCGACTCCTGTGCTTCTCAGGCCTTTTTGGATGACCACGGATTGTGGGCGGGCGGGGCCATCTACAACAACACGTCCGACCAGTGCCTGCCGATCACCATGGCGCGGACTGAGGGTGACACTGACCTCGACTTCTTCTGGGGCGGCTTCATGGGTGCCCAGGACCACACTTCGGAGGCTGCGCTACAATGGCTCAATGGCGCTTTCGGCTCGCGCCTGTCCGCAGCCTTTATGGCCAACCAGGTGCCGCGCTTCGTGAACCGAATCGAGCTGCACCCGAACGTTCGCGACAAGTGGAACCGCAAATGTGGCCACATCATCAAGAACTTCCATCCGCACGACGAAACTGTGATGAAAGCCTTCGCCGACGTGTGCCGGCAAATCATGGCCAATGGCGTGCCGGAATACACAGAGCTAGGTTGGGGGTCGGTTTACGGTAACGCGGTGCGCATCGCGAACCATATCCTGGGTGGCGCTCGCTTCGCGCCGACGCGCGACCTTGGCGTTCTGGACCCAAACTGCAGGGTTTGGGACATCGACAATCTCTACGTGACCGACGGCTCATTCATGCCGACCTCGGGAGGCGCAAATCCGACGCTGACGATACAGGCGAATGCATTCCGGGTCGCTGATCACCTGAAGCAACTCTGAGGTTACAATGGACCCGAGGTTCAATGACATCGCGGCAGATCCACGCAATTCGATCTTCCAGGTCATGTTCTTCCCGGATCGGGTCTATCATGCACAATATCTGAACGCGACACGCAGCAGCCGCTACCGGTATGTGGTGCAAGAGGTGCGTGGTAAGTCTGAAATCACTACACTCAAGGGCTACGTGTTCATCGACGGCCTACAAATCTGCAACTTCCTTCGGATTGAGGCGCGCGGTGGTCGTTTGGCCGAGGTCGTGCGCGAGAGGGGCCGCCTCATGGGGCCGGATATCATGGCCAACGTCGGCCTCACGCCAGCCGGTGGGCAACGAGTCGACGCACGAGTGCGCATGCATTTCTGCCCCTGGATTCACGGCTATCAGGTTGAGCTTTGGGAGACTTTGGATGCGCCTGTGGACAAGAATCATGACTACCAAGTGCTGGACATGATGGGCTATCATGGCTCGATTACCAAAGTGCCGGAGTTCGCGGCGGCGCTCGCCGATCTTCCCGCGCTGAAACGGATCGATCTCGCGTTCCGCGAAAATGACGTGTCCTACCCATCACGCATCATTGTGCAGGATTCCGATGCCGCCTGGGACAACTACTACAGGCGCAATATCCAAGTACCTAACACGCAAGAGCCGAGCAGCGACCGTAACACCGTGGAGCAGAACGGCTATGGTGTGGATTTCGAACGCGGCTGGTTCATCAAGAAAGTCCGAGAAATCCCGCCGGTCCGATATCGCAACGGCATGATGGAGCCCGGCAACCCGCAGGCAAGTGACGCCAACGTCATCGAGATGCGATGGGTGTTGCAGCAAGAGTTCGGCGGCACCGTTGTGTTCTTCCATGAAGTGACGATCCCGCCGCACACGGTTGAGGGCACTCATCAGCATATTGGCAGCGAGGAGCTCTACTACGTCTTCGAGGGGCGCGGCATCGCGTACATGGGCGCCAATGACGATCCTAACCTTGCCAAGGATGACACGATACCGGTGGTAACGCGGCAGATCTATGGCCTTGATCCAAAGCCGTGTAAGAAGCTCGAAGTCGCCCCTGGTAGCGTAATCTACACGAAGAGCGGCGGCATTCATGGGATTGAGAATCCCTACGACGAGCCATTGCGGTTCGTCGCGTTCCTCTACCACAGCACCTAATACCGACGGGGAGCTAAGCTGACCATGTCCATCGTCGATGTGGAGATCGCCAAAGTCAGGACGTTTCCGCCGGGCACGCGGCCGAACTACAACCAGAACAATCCGATCTGGAAGCTGGTGAACGTGTTGGAAGCAAGCAACCTTCAAGCCGATCGCGAGCATTATCTACCGGAGAGCCTCCAGCATTTGTTCGGGCTCCAAGAGCTGGCACTGGTGGGCCCTTCGGGCGATGATTGGCAGACAACCGACCCACGCTTTCAGGACATCAAAGAGGACTTCCAGAAGCAGAATCTCTATGATTTCGTGCTGAACGGGACTGAGATTACGCGCGGGTACGCGCAAGCCGGTGAGTGGACCGGCAGCTTCCTGCGGATCGCCTACGTGCCGAGGCGGCCGCTCGTGGATCCAGACGGTGTATTTCCGGGAAAGTCAGTTCAACTTTACCTCAGGATCGGGCAGGACGAGACCGGCACCAGCTACCTAACCGTTCCTTACAGCGCAGATTCAGCCCGCTACGAGATTGAGCTCTGGGCATATCCGGGCAATGATTTGGCCGCGCGACTGGGCCCACGTGGCAAGGATGCCGTCGACCGCGGGGCGCTGCTGGCGCGACCTGACTTGGTGCATGGGCAGCTTTGTGATTTCGTAGGTCTTCCGTTTGACGAAGCGCGCACAGCGGCTTGGAAGGCGGGCGAGGGCATCAACATGCTGGACCGGGTGCCCAATCACACGATGCATCCGGTGAGACGCCTGCGGCTCGAGCTTGCCTGGACTGATACGACGGGAACTAAATGGGACCATGCGCCGGGCGGCAACTACGTCTACGAGTTCTCGATGTCGCTGCGTGGCTGGGGCAGCTACTTCGCGATCGGCGAGAGCCAAAATCCGCATGGCGGCATCGGTGGGCTCGAGTATCGCAACCTCTATTCCAACTATTTCGGTCATGAGGATCAGCGGCGTGGCGAGCTAGGCTCGACCTGGACACCCGAACTGGGGCGGATCATACGAGAATGGCAGTTCGATGCCGATCGCGGCCGACCTTCGGGGAAGCAACAGGAAAATTTCCTAGCCGTTGACTACATGGACCTGCATATCCTAAAGCCCGCCGCGATTATCGGCATGCATCGACATCGCGACAACCAGGAAGTGTTCCTCCTAATGGAGGGGCGCGGGCTGATGGTGATGGGCGACTGGGAAAAAACATCGTCGCGCGAGCGCGCGGTAGAATTGCGGATCATGAAGCCGGGCGACCTTTCCTTGGTGAAGCCAGGGCAGTTTCATGCCCTTGCCAACTTGCTCGATGAAAATCTGTTGCTATTCATGTTTGGAGGCTATGACTGAGGGAGTGATTGTTGCGGCCTGAACTTTGCGAGGATACTTAATGCCGACGATTTTGGAACTTGCTTCGCAAGCGCCTTTGCATCCGTGATAACATCAATGCCGACGGATCCGTTGGCCCTGCTACGGCGTAGGCCCATCCTCTGCGGCAGCTTCCGGCAGCAATCGTCTGTCGATCACAGCTCGAGTATCTATGCCAGCAGCTGCAACGAATGCGGGGAGCTTATCACCAGAAACGCTGTGATCCTCATTACGCAAGCGACCTAGGCCAGGAGCTTCCATTGGGAAGCAGGCAGCCCAGCCAACAGACACGCCGAGCTCGTGCGCTCGTTGGCAACAATTGGGGAAATCGCCTCTCTACCGCGTACGCGTAGCCATGCGGAGTACTAAGGAAGTCGTTCTGTGAGGCCTTGCGCCGCAATGCGACTAAAATTCAGGACTGGGCTGAGCGATGCTGAGCAGCTTCTCACGGGCGAAGCCCAGTCGAGTTAGAAAGATCAGCGCAGATCCGCCCAGCACATAACGCGGGGGAATTGTTTCATTGATTTTCAGGTCGATTGCAAATCGACTGACCAGCCATAGCTCGCCAAAGTAATCGCGGCCGCGAGTGCGCTGGCCCGTGGCGTTTGATGGACATGTTAAGCTTGCTGTCGCTTCTCACGTGCCCAAGCGCATCTCCTTCGAAGTGCCGCGCGGTCGGCCTCGTTAGCGAAGCCGCCACCTGAGCGCGCAAATCAGCTGCGACACTGCAGGCGGAGGCACGCCTGCCGCAGTGGCAAAATCAGCTTTGTTGTTCACTTTAGGATATGTCTCGACCTAAATCGTTAGTGGAATGTCGGCAAAGCCAACAGGCCCGGGTAAGCTTCCAACACTCGTGCCAAACAGATCGGTCAGCTTCTCGCCCCCAATTTGCCCAGTGAAGACTTCATGCTTAGTACCGCCGAGAGGAATCCTGGCAGCGGCATTATGCCACTATTTGCTCGCCACCTGCCCGCCCGGCCGGTTGACGTTTGATTTCGACAATGACGAGACGAACCAACTTTTCGCCCGTAAGTTGCCATCGCCCCAACCAACCTTTGGTTGCGATCTTCGGCGCGCCCCGCTATCATTCCCGGATATTGAAGTGTTGGTGAGTTATTATGGCGACAAATTATTCTCCCCTGACCATCAATCGCCATCTTGATGCCCGCCTCCGCAGCATTCAGACGGCCGCTATCCAGGGCGATGCCGCGCGCCAGGAACTCGGCGGGCTGCTGCAGCAAGCCTTACAGCTGGAATTTGCGACGATCCCGACCTATCTGTCGGCAGTTTTCAGCCTGACGACCGCAAATACCAAGATCTCCGAGTTGATCCTGCGGGCGGCCATTGAAGAGATGCTTCATATGACCGCGGTGGCTAATCTCATGAACGCCATTGGCGTCGCGCCCGACATCGTGTCCGCGGTGCCCGACTATCCCTGTCAGCTGACCATTCTTGACCCGCCGCTCAAGCTCGATCTCCGTTCTTTTTCGTATGATCTGGTCAAAGATCTTTTCATGCAGATCGAAACGCCGGAGGATCCAGTCCATTTTCCAATGGCCCTCGCCGCAGGTCGGCCTAGAACGATCGGGCAATTCTATGAGGGCATCATCGAGATCATCGATCGTGACACCATTCCCGGATTGTTCGATCACGCCACGCGCGATGCGTACAAGCAAAGGGAGGTCGTTCCGAATTTCAGGCCGATCGCCTATCTCAGCAACCAGGACACCCACGCCTACCCGCTGAAGAACGACATCAACTTCAGGATCACGGACAAGGCGTCCGCCGTCCGGCATCTGCGCTGGGTCGTCGGTCAGGGCGAGGGGACGGCCCCCTTCGACCCGCTCACCGCCGAAGGCATTCCCGCGCACTTTTACCGGTTCGAGTCGATCATCAAGCAGCGTTTTCTCATCAAGGACGAAAGGGTCAAGACACTCGGATATTCCTTTTCGGGCGGCGATCTGCCGTTTGACGAGGGCGGCGTGCACGAATTCCGTACCAACGCCAAAACCGCGGACTTTGAGGCCTATCCAACCGTCCGCCGGCAGATGAAGCGTTTCAACGATTACTACGCCAGCATGATCAACGCATTGCAGCAGGCCTTCAACTGCCCGTCCCCGGAGCAGCAACCGCAGGCGAAGGCGGCCTATGACGACGCGATGGCGACCATGCAGACCATGCCCAACCAGGCCTCAGCGATCATTCAAAACGCGAAGCAGAAAAATGTAATGGCCGGCATTCCATTCGAGTTCACCAAGCCGCCGATCTCCTGACGGCGTCCGTCGATAGGCGTCCCCAAACCGGAGGTATGAATTGATGGCATTCCCAGACGATCTGACAGGTGTCGCAGCCTTTAAGATTCATCCGGCCATCGGCTGTGCCCGGCTGGCCAGCAACAAGGATTATTACGAGTTCTTCGAGCAAGAGAAAAAGCGGGAGGCCGACCCGCAAAGCGTAAAGTACATGTCGCTGCGTGACGGCAAGCACTGGATCATGCGGCAGGCGGTGAGGTTCAGGATATTCGCGTACGACAACCAGGGCCGCGAGATCGGGGAATTGACGGGCGATATCATGACCAGGCTGGGGCTACGCGCGACCTGGACCGCGAATGTAGCCAATCGGAAGCTCAACGTCTGGTCCCAGGGAGCAACGCCCGCGGTCGAGGCGCAGGCTTCCGCCACCGCTGGTGAGAGCAAGCGCCTTGAGGGCGACAATCCTTGGCGCCCGGGCAAGGTCTGGCTCGGGGACATCACGGGCGATGGCCTGTTCATCCCGCCCATGGGCGGGGCGTACCGAAAGACCGCCGACACCTCTATTCCGCCCTACGGTGCTCATCGGAACGACAATGGCATCCTGGACACCACATCCGATGGCTCGATTAATGTCAGCCTGGCCGGCGCCGGCAACATTCCGATCGTGCCCGCTTGCGTCATCGTCGCCCCGCAGGATCATTCCCCCGACGTGGGCCCGGGCCAGATCGACAATCTACAGAACAAAGATTTCGTGAAGCAGACGAGGACGCTTCTGAACATTCCGCAGAATGCCAGCCTTACCGGGGTCGGCTATGCCATGGACATCGCGATGATGAAAACCATGAATGCCGATTACAACCCGGGCATGGAAATCTGCCTCGACGGAGGACCCGCGTTGCGCAATCCCGCCAGCGCTTTCTTTCCGCGAGGACAGCAGTACATCGACGACAACGAGATTCGGCCGAGCTATGCGACCGCAAAGCCGGGTCAGCTAACCGCGGGACTTTGCTCGGCCTGGCAGACCGATCTAAGCGCCTGCCTGAACTACTGGACGTCGACCTATCCCAATCATGTGTCATTCCCCGATACGGAACCGGAGACACGGGTTCTGGCGCGAAAGCAATTTGCAGCCGCTGGCCCGCGTATCAACAACCCCGATTGGCTCAACGCCAACATTGACATGATGGAAATCGCCCGCGACGTCGAGAATGATATCAACTTCCTGCACGGGACGGAGCGGGACGCCAATGACACCGCCGGCGACGAACCGGTGGCGCCATTCCCGGTGGAAGCCGTGCAGCTGCCGCCGGGAGCGTAGCGATGGCGATCGCCGGCCCCGTCGAGGAGATCGATCGCCACGCTCACACGCGGCCGCGCTCGGCAAAGCTCCATTTCTTCGAAAGTGCGGTGGGCCACTTCGCTCTCGACGTCGAGAGCGGAACTATCCATCCGCTGCCCGCGGCGCACGCCAACGTCCTGGACGCAACGTTGCGTCTGGGGGACCCCAATCGCGCCGAGTTGGCGGCTCTCGCATTCGGTATCGCGACCCCGGCGGCGATGCAGACCGGCGCGCCGGCAAGCGTGCCCGTGAAGGCCATATCACTCGCGGTCGCGCAGACGTGCAACCTCGGCTGCACCTATTGCTATGCGCAGCAGGGAACATTCGGCGGAGCGGCAGGCAGTATGCCCCCCGACGTAGCGAGAGCTGCGATCGACCGGCTGGTTGGCGAGGCCGCTTCAGGCGAAAGCCTGACCCTGGCGTTCATGGGCGGAGAGCCGCTGGTCAACCGGAAGACGTTGCACGCTTCGACCCGGTATGCCGCTGCCGCTGCCGCCGCGCGTGGCATCCGGATCGGCTTCGCCATGACGACGAATGCCACCTTGCTAAACGACGAGGACATCGCGCTGTTTAAGGAATACGGCTTCATATTGACGATAAGTCTGGACGGCCTGCAGGCAACGCATGACAACCTGCGTCCGTATCGCTCAGGCAAAGGCAGTTTCGAGCAAGTTGCAAGGAATGTGAAAGCGCTTCTGGCCGCGGAGGAACGGCGCTATCGCGTATTGGCGCGCGTCACCGTGACGCCGAAAAACCTAGATCTCCCCGAGATTATGGTCGGTCTGCTGGACATGGGCTTCGACGCCATCATGTTTTCGCCCATGCTCAGCGCGCCCACCGGCGAGGACGAGATGGACACTGCTGACCTCGATCAATTGCTCGCGCAATTGATCAGGTGTGGCGACAACTTTCGTGACACCTTGCGACAGGGCCGCATCCTGCCGTTCTCGAACATCATCACGACCCTTCAGCGCATCCACTACCAACAGCGGGATCAGTATCCCTGCGGCGCCGGCGGCGGATATATGGGCGTGTCCGCGAAAGGCGGACTGTATGCCTGCCATCGCTTCGTCAATGACGAGGATGGCCTGATGGGCGATGTGTTCACCGGCGTGGATCAGGTCAGGCAGTCCAATTGGCTCGACAGCCGCCACCTTCAGAAGCAATCCCCCTGCGGCACGTGCTGGGCGCGCTACCTCTGCTCTGGAAGCTGCCACTACGAGTCGATCAAGCGCGGGCGGCCGGCCTGCGACTACATTCGCGGGTGGTTGAACTACTGCCTTGTCCTTTACACTGAACTGTTGCGGACCAATCCAGAAAGTTTGAGGCGTATCATGACGATCCATTGATTTCTCTTGCTTCGGACAAAGCATGGAATTTGTCGCCGAGCATGATGTCGTGATCCTGGGGGCCGGGCAGGCGGGAGCCTCGGCCGCTATCCGGCTGGCGCAAATGGGCCTCGACGTTGGGCTGCTCGAGCGCCTTCAATTTCCGCGCGGCCATGTCGGCATCTGCATATCGGATGAAACGGTCGCGCTGATCGATTACCTCGGCCTTGGCCGCGAGTTCGACGATGCGCAGTTCTGGCGCCGCCATCTCACGGCCGTGCGGTGGGGAGACCCAGAGGCAAGGCTCGTTCCGCAACAGGGATACCATGTGGATCGCGCCGTGCTCGACGAACTCATGTTGCGCCGAGCACGTTCGGTGGGCGCGAGGATTTATCAGCCGGCTCAACTCCAGGAAGTGAGGCGGCTGGAGGATTTTGGCTGGAGCGTAACGATCGCTGCCAACGAGCGACGACAGCGCCTGAAGGCGCAATTCATCGTCGACGCAGCCGGACGGCGCCCCGCCATCTCAGGCGCGCGCATCAAGGATGGCCCACCGCTGGTATCGATCCATGCGAACTGGGCGCCTTCGAGGACGATCGCGTTCGACGGATTGATCGAAGCCGGGGAGGATGCCTGGCTCTGGTACGCCCAGACGGGGCACAATCAGGCGGTGGTATCTGTCTTCTGCGATCCGCGCAGCCTCAGAGCAGGCAAGGCAGACGGCATGCAAGCGCAGTACGCCGGCGTGCTCCGGCAATTCCGCGCTTTGCGGCCGCAGCAATTGGGAGAACAAAGTTCCGTTCCGCAAGTCTGCGATGCTACCAGTCACCACGCCGAGGATCCCGTCGGCGACGGTTACATCCGGCTCGGGGATGCGTGTTTCAGCGTCGACCCGCTTTCGTCGCAAGGCGTCCATCTGGCATTGCAGTCGGGCCTGCAAGGCTCAATCGTCGTCAATACCATCCTGAGAAAGCCGGAAAACACCGAAGCAGCCCAGCAGTTCTTTTTAATGCGGACCGGGGAGCGGATCGGTCGTTATACAGGCAGGACGAAGCAGGAATATGCGCGCGTCGCGGCCATCTATCCGAACGCATTCTGGCGCGCGCGTGCGGGCGATGCCTCCGTTCCAATGGCCGGCGACCTCGATTCAATTGTGGAATCGCCGCCGCGCGCAGCATCCGACCGGGTCGCCGTCTCGCCCGATGTCTCGCTCGGCGCAGCGCCTGTGATCGATGGCGTCTTCGTGCAGGTCCGGCAGGTCGTCAGGCACCCCAATATCAACGGTGACGTTGCTTACGTCGAGGGCGTCGATTTGGCTCGCTTGCTTTCGGCTCTGCCGCAGCGGTTCGCGTATTGCGACATTCCCAAGTTTTGGCGAGATCACGTTCCGTCGGCTACCGGCGACAGGATCGCGTCATGGCTATGGAGCAAGAACGTCCTCGTGCGCGCCGTCTAAGAAACGGAAACTCACCGCGCAGCCGTCGCGATCTGCTCGTCAAAAGCCGCGCGCTGGGCAGCTTCCGCAGGCTGCCACCTCGTCTATCGATGCCCAGGATCGCGCCGACCAGACCCGCTCTCCCGAAAAGGAACAAGCAGAGCAAACTCGACGAAAGTGAAACGAGCACCTTACCTTCCGAAAAGGCTTTCCATCCCAACCGCAGTAGCGATCGCTGAGGAGACAGTTGCGCATCGCTTTCGCGTGTATTATATTGCTATAGGTTATTTAGATTGTGCGTGGCGGAAGCCCCAAGGCTCCCCCCCGATGTTTCAAATCGCATCTCGAAGCTTTTCGGCTAACGAAATAGCGTACCTTTTCTGCGGGCCAGAGAGGAACGGCTATGAATTCCAGTTATCGGATTGCTCATTGCGATGACCTGCAACGCAGCAGCGGGGCGGCCGAATACAAAAATTACCGGATATTCCAGTATGTGCGATGCAACGGTTGCAGTCGTCGTATCAGGGGAGATTGCCGCAAGCGATGAAAACCGGGCTTGTGTCTCAAGAATTGCAAGAAACTCGCCCGGGAACCGCAAAGCTTCAGAGCAATGTCTCTGATCATTCCTGAGGTGAGCCATTACTCTTTAGCCTTCGATCTAGACCGATTAGGTGGGAACTCCATTCAATTAGGAGGGATTCATGGCGAAGCGATCGACACGCCGAACCGGTGAGCAGGCTACAGCTACGCAACGCCTCGGCACCGTGGTGCGGTTTACGCCACAGGCGGCCCGCACGGGTGTCAGACAGCTCGAAGGAAGTGGTTTTCGCGTGGCATCATCGAAGGATTTCCGCTCAGCTAACGCAGTGCCAAATGACTTCGATGGCGCTGATGTACAGTACTTCGAGCGCTTCGGAATCGCCATCGTCAGGCGGGACGGCGAACGGTTGAAGCCCATGGTGGAAAAGGCCATGCAGCATAAAACCGTAAGCTCCGTTCGGCCCGAGCGGACGTATCGCGCTCTTGGTGCAGCCGGAATGCAACGCGCCGAGATTGGGCGAGCGTCATTCGCTGGCCTCGCCACATTGGATCAGGATTACCTACGAGGCTACCGCGACGGCATTAATGAGTTGGTTGATCGCCTGCTGGGCAAGGACGTGGTGGAGGGCGAGCTGGCGGCCGTGCCGCGGGTTGACGAGACAGCGGCCACGTGGGGATTGCAAGCGACCAGAGTCATTGGCAGCAGTCTGACGGGCGCCGGCATCAGGGTCGCGGTACTCGATACCGGCTTCGATCACACTCACCAGGATTTCGTCGGTCGTGCCGTCACGAAGAAGCTGTTTGCGAGCCGCAGTAGCGAAGATGATATGGTCGGCCATGGCACACACTGCATCGGTACCGCTTGCGGTCCGATGCGTCCGACCACGGGCCCGCGCTACGGCATTGCCTACGAGGCGGAAATCTACGCCGGAAAAGTCCTGGGTGACGACGGTTTCGGCACCGATCGCTCGATCATCGCCGGCATGGATTGGGCGCTGGATCAGAACTGCCAAATCATTTCGATGTCGCTCGGCGCCACGACGCGACTTGGAGACCAGCCAAGCGACGATTACGAGCAGATCGGACAGGTCTGTCTGGACGCAGGGACACTGGTGATCGCCGCCGCCGGCAACGACAGCACACGTCCACAGCGGATCGCCCCACTCGGTTCGCCGGCAAATGCGTCCACGATTATGGCGGTGGCGGCCGTGGATAATGCCTTCCGCATTGCCTCGTTCTCGTGCGGTGGAATGAACCCCAACCAAGACGTCGACATTGCCGCACCTGGTGTTGCCATACTTTCGAGCTTACCTGGAAATAAGTACGATCGCTGGGATGGAACCAGCATGGCCACTCCCCATGTAAGTGGGATTGCAGCTTTACTTGCGCAGTCCAATAATGCATTTCGAGGCTGGGCGTTGTGGGCGCGCCTGCTCCAGATCTCCAAGCCGCTGCGGTTTCCGCCGCGTGACATTGGTAAAGGATTTGCGCAGGCGCCACCTTCGTAGGCCTCTAATCTGGACGATGTATGAATGGTCGAAAAAGTTGACGTCACGATCCGAATAGAGAAGTCAGAGCAAAATCGAATGGACGAGATCGTCGACGCCCTCAAGGTGAGTGGGCTCGGCGACGTCGAAAGCCATAAGAGGTTTATGATTGTCAACGGTAGCGTCAACGCGGACGGCCTTGCTGAACTCCGCAAGGTGAAGGGCGTTGCGTCGGTTCATCAAGACAGCACCTATAAGACGCAGAAACGTTGAGAAGCGCTGCGTTGCGCCCCCCAACGTGTCGTGACGCAGCTGGGCGATTGCGGTGCTCAGGGACGCCGGCGCCATTGCGAATGCGAGCCGCATGGCTGGATGCAGAGCCACGCCGATAGGTAGGCCCGCGGGAGCTGATTTCAGATCGCTCGGACGGATCGCCGGCCGGCATGTTCATCGACATGGCTGTGCTGCCGCGTTTTCGTCAAGGTGCGAGCAGTGATCCCTGCCCTTTTACCGTCGGCGGATTGAAGCTGACTTGGCACCGTTCTGAACGTCTGGATCCGTTTTGGCGGCTCTGAAAGCAGCAACTCCGCCACTCGCAGGAAGTCCTGGTCCAGTTCCTCTCAGGGTTCAGCCTCGTTATCGTCACGTCTCCGTCGCTGGATCGGCAACGACACATGCGTCGTTGCCCGTGTCCTTCTTAATCACCGCTCCTCCGCTAGCCGCCCAAAGGACTGCGGCTGCGGCGGCATCCGGAACACAGATCCGCACTGAACTCCGTACATTGGAACTTTTGGATGCGGCGGGGTGAGTCCCGTCCTGTAGGACTCCAGGGTCAGGACTTACCCGACCAACGCCGGAAGGTTCTTGGCGGTCAGCTGCGTCGAAGGATAGCCGTCGAACTCCGTTGTGCAGCTGAAAAGACCGTCGTCCTGAGCATTGATCGTCATGCGACCGGTCACGACCGTGAGAGGGGCGACCTCTTCCCAACGGTAGTGAACCCCAGATCGTTGGCCCACCTACCCGCAAGCTCGCGCGCCCCAAGCATTCGTGCTGCCGCGGGAGGATGGTCCTCACTGGAGCACCGGCTGAACGATATGAGTGCCATTCGCATCCTGCAGTCCCATTGAACAAATAGATCGTCTGATCGTTTGCGGCGTTGGCGCTAACGGCCTGGTCCTCTGAGCACGAACGAGGCGATATCCACCTCGACAAGGATTGCCGTCCCTCGCCTCCGCCGCGACTTCGATTGCCGGGCTCCTAGTTGCTCTGCTGGAGCAAGGAAAGGCATCAGCCGATATCGTCGGCCACGACGCTTAGCCGCCAGTCGATCTATCGCATCCGCGACGAGCGCGCCGCTGCGGAAGCATCGCTTGCAAACTGGGGTCCAGAGACGGCTCCTTCATCCGCTCCTGAAGGGATACAGCGCCCCTCCTGGGAGAAAACTTTGTCGAGACAATACTTTGTGTTCGAGGTGATCGCGCGATCCCGACTATCTCCCTCTCCGCGTAGAACCACGAAGGTATATTAGCTGGCGCAATCCGAAGAGCTGCTCTCTGCCAACGAGGTTGCATATGGCGATTGAAAATCATTAAGTTGTTTTGGGTAAGATAGAGCGTGCAGTTATCGTGAGAGAAGAACGCTCGCTGCTCCTGCTCATGGGTCACGCCGCTTATGTATTAAACGTCCTCTCCTATTTTCATGACGCGCAAATCCGCCTTAACTTCAGCTAGATCATCTTGCTTTTCCGTCTGACGATCAGATCATTGATAGTGTCACGTTGCGCGCGCAAGGTGACAAGCTGGTCACGTGGTGCCCGAACGTCAGCAGCAGCAGCAGCAACAACCCGATCTCGTTCCCGCGCAAATTGTTCATGCTGCACCTGCGCCTGCGCCATATCCTCAAGAGCCGCGAGTAAATTAACTGTTTCGGGAATCGCTCTCCGGAGCCCCAGCCTCCGAGGTCAACGCCGCCCCCACTCCTCGACAAACGATCGAGTCCCTCAGAGCAGAATTTCCATGTCACGAAGTCGCCGCTTAGATCCGTCAAGGCGCTTTGCTGCTGATCAGGATCCTGAGAAGCCCCGTCCATTTATCCGCCGAACGATAAGTTGAATGATACGCTCGCCGAGGACGGAAGCCTCCGCGTCGTCAATCGCGTCTCACCCCCTAGTGAACTCCCAAAGCGACGCCTATCGCGCCAAAAGATTGGATTATCATCCGCACCTGAAGCCGACGACAATGTGCTTCTCGTCGACAAGAACATTGAGCCGATCGCCGCGCACGTCGGCGCTGGTGGGGATGCCCGGTCCGCTTGGTCTAACGGTTTTCGCTCCAGCAATAAGCCGCACTTCCTCGGCGAGTTCTGCCGAAAAAGGCTTGCCGATCATGCGGCGGCACGGATCCGGGTCGCAGGCCTGCGCAGGCACGGCCAATAGAAGCGCAACCAGCAGCACCGGCCAGCAGATCCTTCTCAAGGCAAATGCTCCCGCATTCGATCCGCCGCGCGCACATCCTGTTGATACAATCGAGCATCGCGGCTAAGTTGTGCATCGTCAATTGGGATTTTCTCATGCAATTGAAAAACGGAAAATCGTTTTTTGTTGCGGTCTCCCTGGGCATCATTTCAATCGCTCTGGGCAGTATCGCTGTCGTAGCACAGACCGAACTGCGGCCGGTCGATCCGATCACCGATCCCGGCGACTGCGTCGGGCCGGGTTGCCCCAGGACGCACGGCCTCGATGGGGTGGCGGCCGGCGCCGCGGCACCGGCCCGCGCCGGACGCAGCCTTGCCCCGATCGTGGATGGCGGCACCTGCACCGGGCCTGGTTGCGCGCGACGCGCGGGCAATCCAGCGGCCGCTAGTGCAGCATCGCCCGCCGGTGCTGCAGCTCCCGCGCCACCGGCTGCGGGATGGTCCGATGGTGGCGTGAACGTGATCGTGGTCCCGGTGCCCCGGAGTCCACCCGGTACAAATGGCCCCAACATCATCGTCGTGCCGGGCACGCCGGTCGGCCCGTCGTCTCCACGATCGAACGTTGATCCGGATCGGCAACCCGCATCCGCGACGACGCATGTCGTACCGCAGGGCGGGACGGCCGTGATCATCGCCGACCCCAGTGTCGCAATCTCCCAGCGTGAGCAGCCGCGGTCAGCTGCGGCGGCGATGCCACGGCACGGAGCCGGTCCGCAGACCTTCGACAGCGGCCTGACCGACTGCGACATTCCATTTGACGAATTGGCTAACCGCGCAAGGTCCTGCACGGCAGGCCCGGCTGCCGCGGGCCGCCGCTGCGAGCAATACTCGCTGTCGCAGTTCACTGAGGTCGTGCAGATGAGCATGTACAACAGCGCCGCCGGCCGCTGGGATGCGCTGTGCACCGGCACGTTGATTTCGCCGCAATGGGTCCTGACGGCGGCCCATTGCCTGATCGAGGACGATCCCCCGAGCAAGCGAGGCGCCAATTCGGGCGCTGACCTCATCATGGGCGCGGAGGAACTCCTCCAATTCCGGATCACCGCGGACAACGCCGTCACGCTCACCGCGACTGAACGCGAACGCAAGCTGTCGCGCGCGATTGTCTATGGCCGCTATGGCGGCTCCGCCAAGATCAACGATATCTACTATTCCGATGATCTCGCGCTGCTGCAACTGTCCTCGCCATATCCGGCGGATCCGGTCGAAACGGCTCGCCTGGCGAGTCCCGGAGGCTTTCTTCCAGACGCTACGATCGCGGGCTATGGCTTCTCGAACGCCGACCAGGGCACGCTCGGTCGCTTCAATCTGACCTGGCCGGTGCCGCTGCAGAAAGATGCCGGCGGTCAGTACAGGTTCAAGCCCGGCCAGGGCGACCGTCATAGGAGCGCCTTTTGTCAGGGCGATTCCGGCGGGCCGGTGCTGGCAGGGCGCAATCGAGGTTGTCGGCGAAGCGACAAGAGCAGGGAATTTCGCCCACGGTACATTCAGGGCGTCATTTCCTACAACACGCTAGTTCGCCCTGAGTTTGGCAGCCCCGAGATGCAATGGGCGCACGCCTGCATGAACGCGGAATCGATGGCGATGCAGGATGTGACGATCAACGAGAGGCGGAGCTGGATTTGCGAGCGAACCGATCTTGAAGCCGGCGGATGCTGATGCGTGAAAATAACGCCTTGCGGCTGCTCTAGCGCAGGGATATGTTGAATGCATTGTCAACTTTAGATTTTGAGGGTGTGATATGCGTCAACACCTATTCGCATCCGTTGCGGCGCTCTCTGTCGTGCTGTCGCCATGCCTTTTGCATTCAGAAGAAAATCCGGCGAGCAGTCTGGCGGGGAAGTGGACCTATCGAAGCTTTCACAACAACCCGACGCCGGTCGCGGATGATCCGAACACGGCCGCGGAGAAAGCGCTGGCGCTGATTTTCGCGGAAGCCGTCTTCACCTTTGAGATCCCGACGAGCACCACGTTGAAGGGAGCGATCGACTGGCCGGGTGGCGGGCTCGATCTGCAAGGCACCGTCAAGCAGGACCCCGTCACGGGAGCGCCGATGGTGGAGATCGTGGGCCTCGGGCGTCCCGGCACCGGCACTGCCAACTGGGAATATGACTATCGCGGCCAGCTCAACTATCGATGGCCGGCTGGCGTCAACCAGGTGCCTGCGCTCGTCGGCAGCGTGATTCGTGCGAAGCCGCACGATGGCGCCCCGGCTGGCTATGTGGCCTCGTTCATCGCCGTGAAGCGGTCCTAAAGGCGCGATCACCGGCTTCAGGGATTGCTCGGACCAGACCGATCATTCGAGGTATTGCCATGCCGACTCGCCTTTCATCGCAGGATCTCCTGACCAAGATAGGCTTTGGAAGGACAATCCGCACCGCTACCTTGAGCAGGACTCTCAAGGGCATGTTTTTGCTCGCCGCAGCTCAGCTCGCCGGCACCGAGTTCGCATTGGGGCAGGCCGTGGAGCGCATCGCCGTGGATCCGCCTGTTGCCAACGCCGAGCGTCTATCACCGCGTGTGGGCGCGCCGGCACCGACGGCCGCTGGAGCGCCGTCGCGGGCCGGGCCGGTTGCCGGCGGAGAAGCGGTGATCAACCTGAACATCCAATACACGGACGCCAAGATCTATAATCCGGGGCTCGGTCAATACGACTCGGTGAAATTGCGCTCCTATCGCGATGTTCGGGAAGTCGAGGCGCCGAAAGTCCCCTTCGTCGCACCGACGATAGAGATCGACCCCGGCGAGACCGTGCGGATCACGCTGAACAACGACAAGCTGCCCGCCGACCCGCGATGCCCGCCGACCGATCCAGATGTCAACCATCCGAATTGCTTCAACCGGACCAACCTGCATGCGCACGGTCTTTGGGTCAGCCCCGCAGGGAACAGCGACAATGTCCTGCTCAGCATCAATCAGGGCGTCAGCTTTCAGTACGAGTACAACCTGCCGCCGGATCATCCGGCGGGGACATACTGGTATCATCCGCACAGGCACGGTTCGACGGCGCTTCAGGTGGCGAGCGGCATGGCCGGCGTGCTGATCGTCCGGGGCAATCGCCCGCCGGGCCCTGACGGTCGTGGTGACATCGATACCCTGTTGCGCAACAGCGATGGAACGAAATACCGCGAACGCGTCATCCTGCTGCAGCAGATCCAGTACGCGTGCCGGGATGCCAACGGTCAGATCAAACAGGATGCTAACGGTCTCTACATCTGCGCCCCGACGGATGTTGGCGGCATCGAGGGTTATGATCAGTTCGGCCCGACGACGTGGCGAAAGTCCGGCCGTTACACCAGCATCAATGGTGAGGTGATCCCAACCTTTGCCGGTGCCCTGGCCGGTGCGATCGAGCGCTGGCGCATCGTCCATGCCGGCGTGAGGGATACGGTCAATCTGCAATTCAAGAAGATGCGGGCGAACGCCGATCCCTATGCGGTGATGGCAGCACCGCAGCAGGAGGACTGGGTGGCGCGCAACTGTCCCGGTAACGATCTGCTCCCGCAATTCCCTGTCGCCGCCGATGGGTTGACGCGTTCGCAGATCGTCGAGCGCTCCACTACTACGCTTCAGCCGGGCTATCGCGAGGACATGCTCGTGGTCTTCCCGGAGGCCGGCGATTATTGTGTGCTCGACGGCGCGGCGCCCGCCACCAGTACCGTGAACAGCCAGGCGAAGAGCCGTCAGTTTCTCGGCAAAGTGTCCGTTGCCGCGGGCGCCGCCGTCGCCGATCCCAAGGCGTACATCCAGGCGCAGCTCGTCGCGGCTGCCGACAGCTTCATGCCCGTGTCCGCGCGCCAGAAGGTGCGCAACGATCTGACAAACGGCCTTCGCCTCGATTCATTCGTCCCGCACGCCGCGATTGCCGATACCGATATCAAGCCTCCGCAGCGGGAGGCCAAATTCGAGATCGGGGCGGCGGGCTTCCAGATCAACGGCAATCCTTACAAGCCGGACCGCATTGACCAGTTGCTGCCGCTTGGCGGTATCGAGGAATGGAAATTGTCCACTGTCAATGCGTTCGGACATCCGTTCCATATCCACGTCAATCCGTTTCAGATCGCCAAGATCATCAAAGACTCCACCGGCCAGGATGTGAGCGTGAGCGGCGATGCCGACGAGCCGCAATACG
Organism: Bradyrhizobium sp. CCGE-LA001; assembly: GCF_000296215.2. Taxonomy (NCBI): domain Bacteria; kingdom Pseudomonadati; phylum Pseudomonadota; class Alphaproteobacteria; order Hyphomicrobiales; family Nitrobacteraceae; genus Bradyrhizobium; species Bradyrhizobium sp. CCGE-LA001. The sequence continues at coordinate 6,741,937 of NZ_CP013949.1, forward strand.
CCAACCTGAAGGGCGTATGGAAAGACACACTGTTCGTCCGCCAAGGATACACCGCCTACGTTTACACTCGCTATCGCCGCTACATCGGAGACTTCGTCCTACATTGCCATATCCTGGATCATGAGGACCAGGGCATGATGCAGAACGTCCGTATCGGCATTCCCGACGGGACGGGTGGGATCGCAGCGGCACATCACAACCATTAAGCGCGACGAAACGCCAAATGGATGGGAGAGAACTATGACCCTTACCGTTCGTCCTTCTCTGACTCGCCGCGATCTGCTAGCCGCAGCAGCCGCGCTCGCGACATCGCAGGCTTTTCCGTCCGTCGCCTCGGCCCAGACCCCAAAATTCCGCCGCTGGGAGATCACCGACCCGGCGATGCCTCCGCGTGTTCTTGCCAGCTACAAGGCAGGGATCACAAAAATGCTGGCCTTGCCTCCAACCGATCCGCGGAACTGGTATCGTAACGCGATCGTTCATCTCCTCGACTGCCCGCATGGCAATTGGTGGTTCCTGGGTTGGCATCGCGCATATCTCGGCTGGCTGGAGATGACGCTGCGCGATCTCTCCGGCGATCCGGAGTTTGCCTTGCCCTACTGGGACTGGACCAAGACGCAGCGCGTACCGCTGGCGATGTTTGAGGGTGTGCTTGATCCCAACAACGGCGCATTCATCCCGACGTTCGAGAAATTCAAGACAGCCTTCGAGCCAGCCGTCACGGCGCTCTATGCGTCGTTTTCGCCCGAACAGAAGGGAGCGCTGGCGCTCCGGCCGTTTCCATTCACCACGCCGGCCGATTTCTGGCAGGTTTTGCCGCAAGTTTTCTTCAATCAGCCGAGTGCGCGAGGTCTGACGGCGACCAATCCGGATCTCGATTCCAACACGAGGTTGTCGGTCGGGATGAGCACGATACGCAGTGCGTTGCGGACCTCCCGGTTCGCCGGCAGCGGCGCTCCCGGCGCTCCGGCCGGCTTCCAGAGCGCGAAGGCTGCCAACCATAGCGGTGGCAGCATCAAGGGCATTCTCGAGAGCGGCCCCCACGACAACGTGCACGGCGCCATGGGTGGCGGCGGAGATGCCTTCATGATCTCCTTCTTTTCCCCGGTGGACCCCATCTTCTTCCTGCATCATGGCAATCTGGATCGGCTGTGGACGGTCTGGACGCGCCGGCAGACTGCGCTCGGACGTCCAATCCTTCCGCAGGGCGCCGATCTCACCGCGTGGTCCGACGAGAAGTTCCTGTTCTTTAGCAATGCAAAGGGCGAGCCGGTCTTGCAAAACAAGGCCGGTGACTACGCAGCGACTGATCTGTTTGACTACGATTATTCGCCGGGTTCGGGCGACGATCAGGTGCCGGCGCCGGGTCCGATGGCGGAAGCTTCACCGCAGGTATTTTCCGCCCAAGTGACATCCGCTGCGGTCGGAGCTTCGACCGCGGCCGGCGGTATCGCCAACGTGCCGGCGGCCGCTCTGGGAGCGACTGCTTCCGCCGACACCAGCCCTGTGGTGGAGATTACCATGAACCTCGGTCATGATGACGCTGGCCGCCGCTTTCGCGTGCTGGTGTCCGCCGGTTCGGGCAGTACGCCAGTTGCGGCCGGCGCGATCACTGTCTTCGGCCATCCCCATCACGGCCCGACAACATTTACGGTGCCGCTGCCGGATTCGCTGGCTTCGGCCGCGACCGGGGCAACCGTTCCGCTCGATGTGCGTGTCGTGCCGATCGGCACTCCGCCTCGTCCCGGTGTGGCCGCGACTGCAGCCGCAGCACCAGCACCTCTTGTCAGCGCGATCCGAATTAGGACAGACTAGCGATCAATGCGAGCGGGCTTGTCGACCGGAGTTCTCATGGTCTGCGCCAGCGTGCTGTTTGCAAGTGCGCTTGATGGGCAGGAGAACGGTGTGATCGAATTGCTGTTATTGCGACCACTAGCCGCCAATGAGTCCGCCGAAATCCAGATGGTCACCGGACCGCTGCCGAGCGGCGCTCGGCTGGAGGTTAGAACCGAACGAGGCGAACTCCTCGGCACCGTCAGACCATTTGGCATCCCGGATGCGCTCCGCGGTGAAACCGCCACGATTCCCGTACCACCGGTCACACTGGTGGATGGGCGGTTACGATTGCGCCTGCAGGTCGTTCAAAGGGATGCCTCTGCGCGTCCGCCGCAGCCAGGCGAAATCCGGCAGGTTAATCTCATAGCGGTGCCGGCGAACCGCTAGAAGCATGATAGATCAGGCCTAAGTTGCGGCGAAGGACGTGTCATGACGGATTCCGTCGCGGACAACGTCAACACTCAGACGACCAACTTTCTCGACAATCTTAGGCATGCCCTGCAGCCGGCCAACGAACCATTTCCCACAATGCCGTGGTCTCGCGGGGAACTGCCTGAGTTCACAAAAGAAGGCAACACTTCCTGGAGGATGTGTTGCCTTGGGGCGGAGTTACGAGCAGCTATCCCTTGAAGATCGATGCGAGATTGCCCGCTTCTCGGCGAAGGCCGTGTTTCGCCTGCGGAACGGCGCATCGAGGCCGCCAGCCGCAGGGTCGCCGGCCATTGGGAAGTCGACCTGATGATGTTCTCTAAATACTGTCAGGCGGTCCTCACCGTGCATGAGCGCACCTCGCGCCTGCTGCTCGGCATCCGCCTCGCCAGCAAGGCCGCCCGCGGCGTCGCGCGCCATCTCGTGCGCTTGTTCGCTGATCTGCCGGAGAACCTGCGCCAGACCGTCACCTCCGACGATGGCACCGAGTTCGCTCATCACTTGGCGCTGCACCGCCTCTCGATCGCGATTTTCTTCTGTGACCTTCACTCGCCCTGGCAGAAGGGTGGCATCGAGAACGCGATCGGACGGATGCGACGCTTCATCCCGCGGAAAACCGATCTCGCCACCCTGACAAGCACCGCTTTTCGTCGGCTCGTCGCCACCTACAACAACACTCCACGCAAGTGCCTTGACCTTCAGGACCCCGGCAGAGGCCTCCTCTCAAGTGTTGCACTTCGAGTGTGGATCCGCCACTGTCCTTATGGGATGACGACGGCAGGAGGTACTCGTCATGGTAAGCCGACCCTTTAAGCTTGAGCGCTGATACCGGTTGGGAACGGTTGGACGAGTTGCTCGGTCTAGCATAGGCCATTCATTTGCGTAGCCGACACAGCGAACTGATGCTCACATCCGCCTGTTGCCGATACCGACCTCGCTCAACTTCGACACGCGTGACTAGGTATGGCGCCCGGCCACCGTCGTCAGCACGACATGGCGCGTGACGTCGGTTATCACGAGACGCCGATCGCCTGGCGGCTTGGCGAAACAGGCAGACCGGCAGCATTCCCTTTAGCCAGCCCTTTTCATAGCTGACGAAGAAGCCAACATCTCCGAGCGAGCTAAGCAGGTCGAGCGGTTCGAAATCACGAAGATGGAAGACAGGGGTTTCGCCGTGCTCTGACGGCGCCCGATCCGGTCGTACGCTGCCAGGTTAAATACCGATAGGGTGGAAGGAAACTTGAATTGTTTTTACAGGTCGCTTGGAATCGAGATTAACTCGGTTGCGAGCAGCACCAAGCAACCACAAATTGGACAATGATCAATGAGCGGTTCGATTTTACACCGCCGCTTTTTGCTGGATTAGCCATGGACTTCACGACCTGAAAGGCGGTGTAGGTTGTAGATGCTGAAACGCCCTGCTTCGCAGCGAACGAATGTTGCGGTGACCGCGTCAGAATATAAACGAGCTGCGGCCGGACTCAATCGATCGGTCGATAGCAATGCACCCGTAGCCACCAACGCTGACGACAAAGCGTTGAACAGCCCCTGAGAGGCGATCGGATCGAACGCTATCGCCGCATCGCCCACTGCAATCCAACCTTCGCCCGCAGCTTGTGAGAGGGTGCATGCGGATGCGTCTACGCTAAGCAGCGCGCGTCCAGCCGGTGTCCCGGAGGCGCGAATGCGCCAATTCTGGACGCGCCCTCCCGGCCCATGGATGCGATAGGACCAGGTCGGTCCATCGCTGCGATAATCGAGCCACGATACTCTGTCGGCGGTCGCGTCGATGGCCGCATCCTCGACCAGTTCGGCGACCATACGATCCCGGGCGGCCATGCGCGCACCCCGACGCCGCGCAATTGCGGCGGCGCGACCAGTGGCATCGACGACGATTTCCGCAAGCACGAGCTTGGCCCTCGCGCTATCGCTTGCACGACAGATGACGCCGCGGCCCGGCGTGACGCCGATTGCGCGCAGCCCGCAGAACATAACCCCGGCGGCGACAGCCTCGTCGCGAAGGCGCTCGTCGAAACGGGCGCGATCGACCACATAGCCGAGGCGGCAGGGATGACGCAGAAAGTCTTCGTACTCCCGCTCGCCCGAGCGGCCGGTTCGTCGAATTCCGAGACAGCCCCGCGCGATCGCCGGATCGGCCAGCACATGATCGAGTCCTAACGCCGCGACGGTGACAAGCGAGGCCGGCGCCAGGAGCTCGAGGCGGGTCGTCCGAGAGTTGCCGGATTCCGCAACGACGACCGTGCGACCCTTGAGGGCGAGTAGGCGTGCGGTGGTCAACCCGGCAGGCCCCGCGCCGACCACGAGACAGTCGGTGCGCAGCACGTCCAAGTCAGATCTCGCCCTGGCGATAGGTCCGCTTCGGCGGCGGAGTCATCGTGCGAGCGGCGCGCCGCTGTGCCAAGCCTGCCGTTGTCTGCGGCGAGAACAGGCTCTCCATGTTTTCCGCCGCGTGATACTTCGGATCGGTCGTGACATCGATCAGCACACCGTTGTCGCAGCGACCCTGCTCGACACGCACGTCCTGCACCGGCAAGGATGCAGGCGCGTTCTTCACCGGCAACACCATGCCGAGTTCGGACCATTCCGCAATCATGTTCGACAGGCGGTCATAGTAATCGTTGCCGCGGATATCGCGCAGCCAGTCGACCCGGTTCATTAGGTGCTTAAAAGCCTGCGGTTGCGTCGCCTGACCGAGCGGCACGATCGCGGCCGCACGGAGATAATTTCCGTCCGCCAGAACCTGATCCGGTGCACGCGCTCCCCAGAACGTCGGCGTCGACAGGAATGTCGAGGGGAAGTAGTCGGCCGCCGAATTGCACGAGGTATGATCGGTCTGCCAGGGCACGCCGAGGAAACGGGTGAGGCAGCCTGCCGCAACGCCGTCGTGTGGGCCGTTCGCGCCAGTGCAGACCGCCGGCGTGAGAGTGCCCCCAAAGTCCTGGCGCGCCGGTTGCTCGCCGGGCAGGATTTTCAGTCGATACGCCGATGTCCACATTAGAGGAATCCGCATCACCCATGTCATCTCCATCGCGGGATGGAATGGGCCGCCGAGACAGTCGTGCAAAGGCGCGCGCTCGAGATGCGCGACCTGGATCTCCGGAGGCAGGGCGGAGAAGTCCTGCGGCTGCGCCGGTGCATTCGACGACCCGTCGGCGTCGAATGTTCCAGAGGCCCAGCGCTTGAGGTGCGTGTACTGTGTCTTGGTCACGGCAAGCAGCGAATTCGGTGGCTTCGGCGGGTTGCCGAAGAACTCGTCGACCGCATCGCCGAAGATCTGCGGGATCTGATCTTCGATCAGGGCGCCCCCCGCACCTGGATCGCGAAACAACGCCAGCACGGCGGTGCGCCACGCCGCATTCGCAGGAGACGCGTCGTTGAGCTTCGCGACGGCTTGCGGATTCTGCGCATCGAGCGGCGTGCCAAAGCCGTGTACGACGAAGATCCCGTGATTGACCCACTGCAGTCCGGTCAGACGCTGAAACACGGGTAGCACGTCATTGGTGAACGAGGTCTTGACCGGTGGTGGAATCCATCCTTTGTCGTAGAAGACCTCCCGCACCACGTCGTCCATCGTCACGAGACCGAACAAGCCCGGCGCGTAATTCGGCGGCGTGACGCAGACATAGCCGGGCTCTGCATCGATCGGTGCGTGCCCCGGGAAAGTGACCTGCGCCCGCACGGGCCCGTCGCTGACGTCATCGTGCCAACCTGGATTGTTGGCGAATGTGAGCGGCCGTGTTCCTCTGCGAAACGGCTGCGACACCCCGTTGCCGCCGAGGAAGATCAGCCGTCCGCCTTCATCGGTGCGAAGCTCGCCGAGATAGACCGGCAAGCCCCAGAACGCGCCGTCATCCAGCCTGATCGGGCCGGCCATCTGCCCCGCAATACTTTTTGGCGCTGGAGTGATGTCGAGTTTCCACCGGGCGTCCGGCAAAACCAGCTCGCGGTTTCGCTGCAACGCGTTGTGGCTCAACGCGCCGAGGTCCATCGCCTGATTGAAGTCGTACCAACCGGCCTTGAGGTTCGCAATGGTGACGCGCCACTCGATCTTCGCGGATGCGGCGGTCACCTCCTGCACGCTGCCGTCCTTCATGTGGGCGTAGACGCGGAAACGCGCGGCCTGGCGCTTGATCTCGCCGCTCGCAGTGCGGAAGTCCTCGACAAAGCGGGCCGGCTGCTCCGGCGTCGCGCCGGGCAAGGTCGGTGCGCCGCCTATCACTTCGGGGCCGATAACGTAGTCATCCGCGCCTGGGGCATTGCCAACGCGGGCGATGCCGATCGGCGGATAAACTTTCAGCGCTGCAATTGCGTTGGCGTCGATCATCGTCTGACCTCTAGATTAAAAAGGGATTGTCCAAACGCGGGGGGCGGGTGCACGAGAATTGCCGCAGGCCGCCGGCCATCCGTTAGCGCGGATGGTCCGGCTCCTCCATCGGCTGTCCGTTCAGGCTGCGCCTCACGGCAGCGGAGGCCGGATAGGAGATGCGCCTTGCCTCCGCGATGGAGCCGAGCGGCCTGTTCTCGTACAAGGTCCGCCACGGCGAGAACGCAAGGCCCTCGCCATAGGCTGCCTGCCCCGCCTGATCGATGTCTTGCGATGAAATAACCAGCCGGGCGACGGGCACAAAGGGGGAGATCGTCTCCTCCCAACGCTCGGTTGCGCGATCGAGGGGCGTGACGCTGTCGTCGACGAATGTTTGCGCCTCCATCACGAAACTGATCGCACCGGCCTTGAGCCGCGCCCTGATATCCTCCGCGAGATAGACAGGTGATGGGCCCGGCGCGACGGTCTGCACCGCTTGTGCGGCAATGAGACGATATTTGACGATCTCCTCGCCCACCGCATATGGCAGCGTGCTGTAATAGCGCGCCGCCGCGAGACTTCTCTCTTCCTTCGCCATTTCGTTCAGGATCAGTAACGACCGCTTGTGGATCGCGGTGAAAGCGTTCGTTTCGTCTCCCGACGAGATCGCCGCCATTTCCTGCGCGTTGTCGACAAAAAAGATATCGCTGTTCTGGAAGATCAGGTCGGCCGTAGACGCGAGCGGATTGTCGGTTGCCAGCGTCGGGCCTTTGACCCCGAACAGCTTGAGCGCGAAGCCGAGCGTGTTGTTGTTCTGATCCGGAATGTTTGGCGGCACGTCGCTGGACCAGCGCATCCAAACCTCATAGGGGCCGCCTTGCCACAGCCCCCTGCGAAGCTTCGGTGGGCATTCGTCCGCGACCATCAGCTTGCCCTTCGCGGCGCCGTGCTGCTTGCGGAAGACGGCACGTTCGGCAGGCTTCTCGCCGGCCTCGATGCGCCGCTTCTGAAACTTGTCGATGAACGAGGCACGGATGTCCTCGATCGGCTCGATCACCGAGCGTGGCGGTACGGTGCTCTGCGGAGCGGTCGCCGCGCCGAGCCCGCGCGACTGAAAGCGATGCAACACCGGACGTCCTCCCGGATCACAAAGATCGTTCGCACCAGAATTTGAGCGTTGGAGCCGCTCACGGTACGGCATCTGGGGCGGTCAGCCGTGCGCGTCGAAATGACCGATCGGCACCGGCTGGCCTGTTTCAATCTCAGCGAGTACTATAACATGACCATACACCTGCCCCCACCAGAAGTCCACTCTGCAAAGCGAAAGCCGAGCGCGTTGCGGGTCATCAAAGCCGGAAAATCACCATGTGCATGATGTGTGTGCATCGCGGCTCGGGCCTTCCCAGAACAAAAACTCGCAAGCCCCGCGCGCTCGGTCTAGCTCAACAGCAAGCTGGTGTGCAGGTGCGCGGCGTCGAGATCGTCCAGTGCGTTCAGGACCTGGCGAACTCGGTTCCGCTGGTCGCTGATAAAGCGACGATCGTTCGCCTCTATCTCGATCCGACCTCGTTGTCGCAGCCCGGGCAGATCACCGCTGAAATTGCCTGGAGCCGGAGCGGAGGCGGAGACACGTTCCTCCCCGCTATCAATTCGCTTCGAGTGAACCCGGGCTCGCCTTTCAGCCTCCGCGAACAGCGTGAGGATCTCGACAAGAGCCTCAACTTCCGCCTTCCGGCCGAGGCTATCGGCGCGGGCCAGCTCAACTTGCGCATCAGTCGCATCTTCCAGCCCGGAGGCGTTGAGCTTCCGGCGGCGGCGTTCAACATCGGGCCCATAACATTCACGGCGGCCGCGCCGCTGCGTATCCGGGTGATCGGCCTTCGGTACAAGGTGGGCGCGACGACCGTCACGCCCGCCGCGGTGCACTTTTCGTATCTCAGGTCGTTTCTCAACCGCGCCTATCCCGTCGCCACACTCGAATGGTCCCACATGGTGGTGGACGCGGACTTTACCGCACCGTTCGACGACTCGACCGTCGACCTCGCCAATGCGCAGATCGCTGCGCTGCGAAGTCGCGAGGTGAGCAGCGGGGTCGATCCGCGCACGCACTATTATGGTCTTGTTGACGACAACGCGTCCGCCAACTTCATGCGCGGAAAGGCGTTCGCCATTCCGGGCACTCCCCAGCCCGATACAGTCGCTTCCGGCCCGGCAGGTGTGCCAAACGGCTTTGCTGGCGATCGCGACGCGTCATATGCCGACTGGTACGGCGCTCATGAGCTCGGGCATACGTTCGGCCGTTTTCATCCGGGTTTTCCTCCCGGCGCGCAGGACGCAAGCGATCCAACATTCCCCTATGAGAACGGTTGCATCAGCAAGCCGGACAACAAATATGTCGGTGTAGACACCGGAGATCACGAACTCGGCTTGCCGGCCGTTGCGTTGCCGGGGCTCACATATCACGATGTGATGACCTATGCAGACAACCAGTGGCTATCGGCGTACACTTATCAGGCGATATCCGCCCGACTGCTGGAAGAGGATGGCCTCGGTCCGCCGGTGGCCTAGGAGGATCCGATGAAGACCGAAATCAAGACCGGATCGTTCGTCCACGTCGTCGCCACCATCAACAAGACCGCTGGGGACGGCAAGATCATGTACGTGAACCCTTCGGTCTCTACCGTCGCATCGGACGCTGCCACCGACAAGGACGTGGAGCTTGTGGCCTACGACACAAATGGCAAGGAAGTGTATCGTAATCCGGTCGTGGTCCGCCGGTCATCCGCCGAACCCGACCGACCGAATGAGGTCGGCCTGATTCAAGCGGACCTTCCGCGCATCGCCGGCATGAAGTCCGTGAGCCTCGAGCTCAAGGGCAAGGAGATCAGCCGGTACGAGGCCGGGCCGGCGCCTGCCAAACCGGCCGCGACATTCGGACTGGAGCTTGCCGGAGCGGCGGCGACCAGCCGTCGGCCATTGAAGATCGACCAACTCGCCGGATTGGAGCCCGTCGCCGGCGTGACCTACTCGGTCCAGGTCAGGCCAGACAACAAGTCGGCGTGGGACACGATCGCAGTGAGTCGTCCCACCCCCGAAGTGGAAGTCGATCGCAATCAGTTCGCAGGCGCCAAACGCGCCGAGGTACGCGTGTTACGAACGACCGGTTTCGAGGAAGAGGTCATCGCGGAAGAAACGGTCAACTTCAATTAGTCGCCGCCCTCGATCGCCGTGATCCGGCAACTAGCATAGCGGCGTATCGCTTAAAATCATGGGCTTAGTACCCGCCTCCAACGTGAGATGCAGATTGGACACCCGGGTCCCAAAAGACCTTTGGACTGGTCTGCGGATACACTAAGATCTGCGGAGATCGCTCTACATAGGCGTCAGTACAACCAGCCCCTCCTGACGAAACGCCAGGGCCATCCCGTAAGGGTTCAAGAGGTTCTAAGACTGCACGGTCGAGGCCTTCCATATCGCTGAGGCTGCCGCCGATCCGTGCAGCGACTAAGCAGTTCAATACGGGCCGGGGGCTGCTCTTCCGTCGCGACATGCAACACGTCGTACCCGTCAGGCCTTCTTACAGACCCCTTGTCCACGGTTCTTAGTGAATGAACGCGTTACACTATCTCGGAGGCCGGACTGCCTCTCGGCTGCCATTGCACGACCTTACGAAAGCACGGACGTTTTCTCGCCGAAGCCGACGCGATAGCAAACATGATTATGTTGATCCTCCGACACACGCCAAGCGCCTCGCGAAAGACGCAGCGGTCCAGCTTGAAGGAGACAAGGCGAACAGAACTGCCTGTCCACAGACTTGGTTCGGCGATACCACAAGAACAAACATCAGATCGAAAGGTGAAAGGCCGGTGCGCTGCCTAGAATAAAGCCGCTGATTCTGGTGCAGTTTCACTCCGAGAAAGCAAAGCATCTGACCCACCAACTGATCTATGATGCGATCCCTACCTCCTACCCCGCCTAAACAGCCGAAGAACTCGCAGGGCCAACAGCCCGCCTTCGCTGGTTGCGCTGCGGCGCCGCCTTCGATTGCTTGTCGCGAGGAGCTGAAGCGGAAGAAAGGTGCACTCCGGAAAAGCTGTCACGGTACTAGGCCACTCCCCAACGCGTGCAGCCAGTATTGCAATCGATCTGTGATTGTGATCAGATCTAGTATCGGTTGCGAGGGTAGCGACGGTGACTCACTTGCAAGTTGTCGACGCTGAAGCGAGTGTCGAAGCTGGGGCACCGGGACAGGGGGCTCATTCTCCTCTCTCCTGCGAAGCCCAAAGCTGGAGAAATGGAAATTCGCAATTCCGTTGCTCTGCGAGTGCACGGTCGGGATGGATGTTTGCCGTCATCGCCCTGGCGCTTGCGGCTGATCCTTCGCATGGTCAGACCCTTTGCGAACAAGATCCCACTTTGGGTGAATGCGAACTTGTGCTGCCGCCCGTTTGCTCGCGGGATCCGGCCTCCTCGACCGCCCCGTCAGGCGTTTGCGACGTCACGTCCTTGCACGGGCCCTCGGGAGGCAAGCGGGTCGAGATAGGCCTGAAGGCGACGACCGGAAAGATCCAAGTTGGTGGTTACGCGGTTTCGACCGAGAACTACAACGCGTCCTATCTCTCGCCCGTCGTTGAAGCCCTACCTGGCGATACCGTAGCAGCCAGGATCCAAAATTCACTCGACGCCCGGCAACCATCGGGCTCGCAGACCGGAGGTCATGCACACCACGCGAGCGACAATCCCACAAACCTGCACTTTTTCCATGGCGGCATTGTCACCCCACGAAACGCCCGGGTGCCAAATGATCCCGCCGACCAAGCCGCAACGCAGGGCAACGGTGACAACATCTACACATACTTCAAACGCGGCAGCGCGCCCTTCGTCTATGAAGTGCCCATACCGTCCGGGCTCGACGCGCGCGTGATCGACGGAGCCGGCGTCATCCCGCATCCCACAGGTCTCAACTGGTACCACGCGCACCTGCACGGATACGCTTCCGATCAGGTCACGGGCGGCCTGTCCGGGCTGCTTTCCGTCGGCGACGCAAAGGCCAACCTGGTCGCATGCAAACAGGATCTGGTCGATCCGGCCAAGTGCAAGGACGACCCGAACGGGACCGCCGCGCTCAAGGCTCGCACCGATGTCCGTTACGCTCTGCTGCGAGACATTTCGCTGAAAGAAATCAGCGCGCCGCCCGAAGCCGGCACGACGGCGCCCAAGACCGCAACCTGGGCACCCGAATTGAACGGCTGGCTGCAGCAGCATGGCGATTGCAAGGTCTGGCGCACGGCGCAGGACCCGGGTGACCCCAATGCGAAACTGCGTAAGGGATATTGCCAGCAGGATCGCGACAAGGCGTGGCTCTTCACCGTCAATGGACAGCGATTTCCCACGATCAAAGTAGAGGGTGGCAGGAACCTGCTGCTTCGTTTCGGCAATTTGAGCTCCAACGTGGTGTACTGGCTGGAGCTCTCTAACGAGCAGGACGACAACGACAAGGAAAAGCTGTTGCTTCTGGGCCTCGATGGTGTCGTACCCGCCAAGCCCGTTCTCGCTGACCCGAACCGGCAGCCCGCAAAGGCCACCGCCGTGGATGATCTCGTTTTCATGCCCGCATCGCGCGCAGAAATCCTCATCCGGAACGATTGCCTGCGGACGAAAGCAAAGACCTATATCCTGCGCACCAAGGGCGTGATCGCTGGCAGATTAAACAACGGGCTGGCCGACCGCTGGCCCGAGATCCAGTTGATGCGTATCGAGCTGGCGCCAAGCACTGTGTCCTGCACCGAGGAAATTGCACTCAATGCCGTCGCAGGAAGACTTGAGCTTGCTGGCGCCGGTCTGCGAAAAGAAAACAGGGAAGCAGTGACGAAGCCGGAGGGCTGCGTCGACGACATCGATCCGGCGAAGGCCGAACATCGAAGAGTCACATTCGTCGATGGCGGCGAAACCTCCGACGGCAGGGCGACGTCCTGGAGCGTCAAGACTGAGATTGTCCGGCCACCGGGCGACGACCCTACTAAACTGCCTGTGCCTTATGGTGACTTTGTTTCCGACAACGCTAAGACTGTCGGAATGAAACAGCCTGATGGCGAATTTTTGGGAATGCCTTTCGAGGAATACGACCTTGGCAACGGCAAGATTGACTGGAAGAACAAGGACGCCAACGGCAACGACGCTAAAAGGCCGCATGTATGCATCTTCGTTGATCCGGACGATCCCGCACAAAAGGGCGGTCTGCAGCAACTCTGGGTGCTGAAGAACGAGACCGGCGAACTCCACAATTTTCATATTCACCAGATGAAATTCCGCCTCGCAACCGCGGACGAGCTTACCACGCGGTTCAAGATTAAGTTGGACGGTCCACCGGCTGAACCGTCAGAAATCTGCGCGCATCCGCCTGCATGCACGACACCGGGGCCCGTCTACAAGCTCTATGACACGAGTTCCTCGGACCAGAATACGAGATGGCACGATACCATCCCGATGCCTCCGGGCCGAAGAGTCTACGTCATTATGAGCTTTGTCGCCGGCGAGCAGATCGGCCGCTACGTTTTTCATTGTCATATTCTGAAACATGAAGACACCGGCCTCATGGCTCCGATCGAAGTGTGGAATCCACCCCCGAGGGCCGTGATCCAGTAATCGTCTCAAGCATCCTCGCGAAGCGGATGCTGGTCGCCGTGCAAAACCAAATAGGGAGGATATCATGCGGATGTCGCCTAACGCAGCAGTACTGACGCTGTGCTTGCTCATAGGTGGATCGTTCTCCGGATCGGCATTCGCCGACACCATCCTGGTCCAGAACCAAGGTATAAAGTGGAAGTTTGGAGAGACTATCGGCAATCCCTCGCTGTCAGTCGAGGTCAAGAAAGGCGACGTGCTCGAGTTCAAAGTGACTGGAAATCACGGTGTCGCAACGATCAACAAGCCGGGAGACCAATCACCATCTGCGGCCCTGGATCTGGTTCTGGCCTGCGGACAGGATCCCGGGCCGGAGCCGAAACACCCACTGCGCGAAATCGAGTGCAATGCCGGCAGCAAGTTCAATGTGGCGCCACTCACAAGTTCGCTAAAACTAGAAGTGACGGAGAAGTTTCAGAATGACGTGAATTTCTGGTGCATAGTTCATGAAGCGGATATGTGGGGCACGTTCAAGCTGAAGCCTTGACGGGCGAAGAGTTGCCGTCAGCGTCCCTATCGCTGCAAATGCGTTGGATGGCGATCCTGACGCACATGCCCTTGTAGCCCCCCTGGAAGGACATCTGGCCAAGCATCATTGGGTTGTGATCGCTCACGCTCGGGGCAATGCTGTGCGCCATGCTGAGCGTTACCGGCGGAAGCGTCGGCGGCGCCATTGCCGGAGAGCCGAAATTTGTCCGGCAGAATCTGTCGGATTTCGCCCGCGCCCCCAGAAGCTGGCGACCCTAATTCGCGGCGTCAGCGAGATGAAGCGGCGCAATGCGGCGTCGCCGGATTCCAGAGAATACCGTACCAGTTGGGAATATTGGGCGAACATCCACGGCTATCCGGGCCCAAACTCTGGCCGGGACCGTTGAACAGGTCCGGCTGGCCCGCGAAGCGCGGTTTCCGGCGAACGCGCTGCTCTACGCCGGTTTCTACGCCGGCCTGAAGCACTTCCTCCCACCCGACGAGCTTGCAGAAGAAGTGTGGGCCACCTGTCCACACTCTAGGCAGGGTGCACCAGCATCTCATTTTCTTTCATGGCACAGAATGTATCTCTTCTTCTTTGAACGCGTCCTGAGGGAAGCATCTGGTGACAGCAGTTTTGCGTTGGTCAACTCGATCACCAACGTCGACAGCACGCTCAATCTAGACGACTTCTTCCCATTCCAGTTTACGCTCGAAACCACCATCCACGGTCACATTCACTGTACCGACAGCGTAGCAAGACGCCGCCGGGTGGAACGTGTCGGCGCATCGCGCAATCTTCTAGGACCGGTGAGCACGAAGAGGTTTCCTACGGCAGTTGTGTTCCTTCGGCCTTCGAGACTGCCATGATCGCCGAAAAGGCCGCTCAGCTGTTTCCCTTCCGACTGTCAGAGCTGATCGCCGGAAATGATATGTAAACAGATCCCCGGACGCAGACATCCCACGAAGAGCGGTTTGCTCCTGAGACAAGCCAGCAGCCTTGCGGGCCTTTCGGAAACGCAGACTGAGTTCTTGGAGAAGCGGGTCTGGGATGGAGGCCATGCCAAGAGCGCGGGCGACATTGACGAGTGTCGTCGAGCTCGCGCGGCTTGCTGAAATCTATGACGTCACCATCGCCTGGTTGCTCGGCAAAGCGCCCTAGACGTTCGATGCTCAGGACCCTCGGCTCGAGCTTGCCGCATGGGAACCCTCCAAACTCAAGCCCGATGATCTGGAAGGCCGCGCGCTGCGACCCAGGCCATGCAGGCCACCACGGCCACGCGCCGCAAGGCCAAGCTCGACCAAGCCAGGCCAATTTCCATCTACAGACTACGCGAGACGCTGAGTCTCGCGGTGTGCTTCACAACATCATTATGGAGGGAACGTATCAGCGCGGCGCCCTTCTGCGCATCCATCTCTCTGCGCGACCGCCGCTGCAGCGGCGGCGGTAAGGCTGGGAATCTTGCAGGCCAACTAGAGCGCGATTTACAACTCGCAAACATAGTGAAAAGAATCACAAACGCGCCCCCTCAAGTTGGTGGGTTTCAAATTGGACCGCGGTGCTTAAACTGGTTAGGTGAATCCAGTTTCCCCGAGTACACCAGTTCGCATTGTTTTGGCAAGCTGAGTGCTCTTGGCTTCTCGTTGCTATCTTAGGGCTGCCAAACGTTGTCGTTAGCACACCTTGCACGATCACATGACGCGTACAGCGCAACAAGCACGGGTCCTCACCGTGAGATACAAGGGTCCGGGTCTCCCATCGAGGAAGCTTCGTCCGAAGCGGTTAGGCCAGGCCGTAATCAGGATGAGAGCCCGAGACGGGAAACAAACGCATCCGAGGCCCCCTCCGCGTTGCTCACGTTCTGCTCACATCCAAGCGCATCGGTTCCCTATGCCAATCTCGCGACTCCGCGCTCGAAGAGCCATATCATGACAATGGAGGCGGATATCACAACTGCGAACGCGAGCATTCAGGTAAGCACTGTTTGGACCATTGTACGCGGCTTTGCCGCCGATCCGTTAATGCGCTGGAGTTGGCCTGACCTCCGGCAATATCTTACGAGCATGCCGCAGTTCATTAGCGCCTCCGGCGGACGAGCATTCGAACATGGCACAGCATACGCCACGGGAGACAGTCGCGCGGCGGCTCTGTGGCTGCCTCCCGGCGTGCAGCAGGATGAGGAGGCCCTAAACCTGATTATGGCGCTGTCGCTAAGCCCCGATGTCAGGGAAGATATGACCTACCTAAGGCGAGGAATGGCCGAACATCGTCCCCCCGAGCCACATTGGTATCTGCCTCTCATTGCCGTTGATCCGAAATGGATCGGGCAAGGGCTTGGCACATTGCTGATGAAGCACGCTCTCCAACGATGTGATGAGCAGGCCTCCGCTGCCTACCTCGAAAGCTCGAATCCAAAGAACATTCCCTTTTACCAGCGCCATGGCTTCAAGGTTATTGGAGAGATACAGCACGGTGGATCGCCGCCACTAACGCCAATGTTGCGGACGGCGTATTAAGCGTAATTCGGAGACGCACTCATACTACACACGCCCGGAGCTTCCTTGCTAACGAGAAGGAGAACGTTCTGCGGTTTCCAGGCCTTGTGCATGGCTCGTTTGATCATCGTAGCGGAGATGCAGCCGGGCCATTCAGCTGAAGGACAACCTGATTCCGACGGTGCGGCCACTGCGTTCTCACAGCTCACGTGCGCCCGTTCAGTGGCGTGCTCGCCAGTCATGGCATCGCTTTCAGCATGGACGGGACGGCAACACGTCTTCATGCATTGTTTGCAGCCCCGATGGTCCGAGGGCAGCACGCTGACGTCAGCGGCGCAAGCTGAGACAGAGAATGAAGGCCAGCGCGACGACGGCAAGCGAATAGACCGCCGCCTCACCATGGCAGAGGCCGATAAGCCAAAGAGTCAACACGCATTGTCGCAGAATCGCATTTGCGCTTTTGCGGCGGCTGATGTCGGACCGCGCATCGTCGGCGCTGCTGGAAAAGCTTGGCCTTGCGGCGCACATAGAGGTGTTCGAGCTTTTTGGTCGCCGGGACGCTCGGCGATGCGCCGGACGCCGGCTACTACCGCCCTATCAACATCATCGCCACTCCCGACATGCTGAAGGCATCGGCCCCCGATTGCCTTGTAGTCGTCTTTGCTGGTGATGCGGCCAATGAACGACATCGCCTGTACTGGGTATGAGAACGGCGATCGCGTGCTGTGGGGCGGTGTCAAGCGCAAGGCAAGATCTGGCAGCAGCGGGCCGGCGACCCTCGCCGAATGGGCGGAATGGTGCGGCAGGACCTGGCTGAAAGTCTCCGCCGCAGAGAAGGCATCCGCGCCCAATATCACCGAAGACTTTCTGAGGCCCTTGCGCCTGACATCACCGCACAACTCCTATTCGATCGCCATCGACTGGGGAGAGCACACCGAGAATGCCTTTTCGGATCAGTTTGTGTTTTTCGGCACAACGAGCATCCCGTTGTACCTACTTCAATTGGGAGGCCGATTCGAAGATTGCATCCAGGTTGGAAGAGATCTTCGGAAATTTGGGGTTTGGCATGGATCACACCTTGGATTGGCACCGAGGGTGATACATTACGCCTAGTCTGTTAGCGACCTCTCGGCCGGATCATCGTAAAATCGCAAAGCGCCTTTACGATTAACGATAGCCGCGCTTCTCTCAAACCTTGGACTTGCAAAAGGACGCACTGCCTGCCGTCGGCATCAAAGCACCAAGGCGATCGAGCTTCCGCACCACGAAAGCCTGTCAGTCGGCGGCGATCTCGACTTATCAGGCACTGCCAATCACTCCTTGAGGAAAATCGGTCTTGATGTCTGCGATCATATTGCGGACGCAAATCCAGGTCGGCTTCACACCGGTAGCCTTGGTGGTGTCACGCAGATACGAAAAAAGTGGTCTTCCCGCAACAGCGACGCTCTTGGTGTAATCGAGCGATTCCAGCTCCTCGCGCTTCTTCTCGATCCGGTCGGTGACGTGGCGCGTCATCTCTTCAGGCGAAGCGCCCGGCCAACGCGCCTGAGATCGCCACCAACCGATAGATTGTTCGGCAGAGCCGTGAGCTCCGAATCGGATAGGTCGAGATCGCGGCCGGCCTTGAGGTTATCAGGTAATGCGGGATTGACACCGTGCCGGAGCGATTAAAGAACGGACGACTATCTAAGAGTCCCGATTAACGCCGTTGAGATCGCCCGACCCAGAACTTGGCGGTTCTCCGGGACATCCACCATAGTCACGTGGTCGCCTGGAATTGGCACGACATGAATGGCCTCCGCACTTAGAACTCGGTCCCAACCCCGCAAAGGCGAGACTGCTTCTGGATCTAATGAAGTTCTTCGAGAACGTGTCCGACTGCTAAGAGGCCGCTCCGCATAGAATTGGTGTATCTCAACTGGGAGGGACGGAACTTGATACAAGCACAGCGCCCGTTGGAACTGCGTGGCCCTTTCATACGTCAGAATATCATTGCGGAGATCACGATCCAGCGGGATCGCTCCAATTGCCTGAGCCTTTTCAAGCAGACGGGAAATTGAACTTTGTCCAGCAAAGCGGTTGAGGATTTCGAACTTCTCGTCATTCAATTCGAGAGACTCCAACGCTACTTCTTGTATCATTTGGGTGGGTGATGCCCTTGATGGATTTGCGAGTAACACAACGTCAATGAGGCCGATGAAGGAAACAGCTTCGTTGAGGTTTAGTAACTGCTGCGCAACTGCATAAGCCAGGATTCCTCCTGATGAGTATCCAGACAACCGATATGGACCTCGTGGCTGGATCTCGCGAATCGCCAAGCTCGCTTGCGAGGCAATCTCTTGAAGAGTTGGCAATCGAAATGCACTGTATTGCGGCCATGGCAAGGCGTAGACAGGACAATCGACGTCCATTTCTTGCGCCAAACTGGGGACATAGGAGCAATCGCCCAAACCTGTGGGAACGAAGAACAGCGGTGATCGCGATCCGACTTCTCGAACGCGAATCGCTCTCAAACAGCTGGGCTGTGGCGCCAAATGAACTTTCGATGCAACTTCCTTCAGAAGGGGGGCTTGAAAGAGGTCGGCCGCGCTGAATTTGAGCCCGAGATCGGCTGCGCGACTGAGCAGTTGCACCACGAGGAGCGAGTGGCCGCCCAGTTCGAAGAAGTGGTCGTTGCGTCCGACCCGCTCCAGCCCGAGAAGCTCGGCCCAGATCCGCGCCAACGCCGTCTCGACTGCGCCCTGCGGCGCCTCATAGGCCGCCCGCGCATAGGCATCGTCAGCCGGCGTCGGCAGTGCCTTGCGGTCGAGCTTGCCGTTCACCGTCAGCGGCAGCCCCGATAGCCGCACGAACGCCGACGGCACCATGTAGTCCGGCAGCCGCGCACTTAGGTGCGCGCGCAGGGCGCCGGCCAACCCGCCTCCATCGTGCTCGTCCGAGTCAGCCTCGTCCGAGCCCACCACATAGGCGATAAGATGCTTGTCGCCGGCACAGTTCTGGCGCGCCACCACCACCGCATCGCGCACAAAGGCGTGCTCACAAAGCCGCGCCGCGATCTCGCCCGGCTCGATGCGGAAGCCGCGGATCTTCACTTGGTCGTCGTTGCGGCCCAGGAACTCCAGATTGCCGTCCGGCAGATAACGCCCGAGGTCGCCGGTCCTGTACAGCCGATCGCCGTCCACAAAGGGACTGGCGATGAACCGCTCTTCTGTCAGCTCGGGGCGGTTCAGATAGCCCCGCGCCACTCCCGCCCCGCCAATGTAAAGCTCGCCCACCGCCCCGAACGGCACGGGCGCGCCATGACCATCCAGCAGATACACCCGCGTGTTCGCAATCGGACGGCCGATGGGGACCACTGCCCCATTAAAATCAGCCGGACAATTCCAGACTGTTGCGCAGACCGTTGTTTCGGTCGGGCCATAAGCGTTGACAATTGAGGCCGGGGCAAGACTTTGGATGAGTTCAGCCTTCGGCAGCTCTCCAGCAAGAATGAGAACTTGCGACGTCAAACATTCCAGATTCTCGCTTGCCTGAAGCATCGCTGGGGGTAACGTCGCATGGGTGATGTCTTCGCTTCGGAGATAATCCGAGAGCTTGTTGCTCGCTTGACGGATCTCGTCCGCAGGCAAGTGCAATGCGGCTCCAGAGCCAAACGCCATAAGAAGCTCCCAAGCGCTTGCATCAAACCCAACGGAGGCGAACTGCACCACTCGGCTGTTGGAAGAAGCGCCAAAAAGACCCACCTGAGCCAACATCAGATTGACCAACCCCCGATGCTGGACCATCACGCCCTTTGGGTTTCCCCCTGAGCCGGAGGTGTAGAGCACATAGGCGAGATGGCGGGATGTGAGGCCAAGTATGTGCGGGTCGGGGTCCAAAGCCGGCCGTTCAGCCCAGGCCGGCGTCGCCGTGTCCAGATCGACCGCTGTCACATCGATCAGCACCTCGCCGCCGAGTGCGGCGCGGCCGGCCGCGTCGCAAAGCAGCAGCTGCGGCGAAGCATCGCCCAGCACCTGGCGCAGCCGCTGAGACGGGTAGGCTGGATCCAGCGGCAGATAGGCACCGCCCGCTTTGAGGATCGCCAAGAGCCCCACCACCATCGCTAGGCTGCGCTCCAGGCAGATCGCCACGGGCCGATCCGGCCTCACTCCGAGTGCGATCAGATGATGCGCCAACCGGTTGGCCCGCGCGTTGAGCTCACCATAGCTCAGGCACTCGTTCTCGTGGACCACCGCCACCGCCTCCGGCGCCCTTTGCACCTGCGCCTCGAACAGCTCATGGATGCACCGCTCTGTCGGGTAGGCCGCGGCGGTCCGGTTCAACTCCTCCAGCAGGTAGCTGCGTTCGTCGGCCGGCAGGATGTCGAGCTCGCGCACCGGCGTGTTGGGGGCATGCTCCAGCGCTTGCGCCAGTTGCTCGAGCGCCCGCTGCATATAGCCGCAGACCCGATCCGCAGAGACAGGCTCCGCCACCTGCGCCGTCAGGCCGAGCGCTTCGCCATAATCCTCGACCGACAGGGTCACGGGATAGTTGGTGCGCTCCTCGCCGCCGAGCCATTCCATGCCCGACAGGACATCATCCGTTCCGGAGCCGGGCGTGGCTGCCGGCCTGTTATGGCGGTAGTTCAACAGCGCGCTGAACAGCGGCACCGGCGCCGCAACGCCGCTGCAGCGTTGCGCCAGCGCCAGCGAGGCATGCTCGTGCGCCAGCAGCTCGGAAAGCTGCGCGTGGGTGCTGCGCACGCTCGCCGCAACCCCGGTCTCGTCCAAGGCAAGCCGCACAGGCAGGGTGTTGATGAACAGGCCCATTGTGCGGTCGGCGCCCGCACCCGCATGCATCCGGCCGAACAGCACCGTGCCGAACACCACCTGCTCTCGGCCGCTGCTGCGCGCCACCACCTGCCCCCAGGCCAGATGGCACAGGCTGGCCAGGCTCACCCCGAGCCGCCGCGCCTGTTCGCGCAGCCGCTCGTTGAGCGCTTGCGGCAGCATCCGATGCGCCTCGCCGACGCCGCTGCCGTCGCCGTAGACCTCGCTTAGCCCGAACGGCATGGTCGGCTCGTCGATGTCGGCCAGCAGCCCTCGGAAGAACTCTTCATGCGCCTTGGCATCAACAGCAAGACGCGCCTGCGCCACCAGATTACGGAACGGCAGCGGCGCGGCCAGTTCATGGGCCCGCCCTGCCAGTATGGCACGCACCTCCGCATGCCTCACGTCCAGCGTCGTGTGATCCCCGATCAAATGATGCTGCAGCTCCAGCAGCAGCCAGCGCCCGCTGCCGGGATCGCGCGCGGTCACAAACCGCAACAAGGGTGCCCGGCCAAGATCGATGCGCTGCCGGCGCGGATCAAACCGGCGCCGCAGCTCATCGGCGCCAGAACCATCACAGCCATCCAGCTCGACCTCGCTCACCTCAAGCGACGCACGACGCCACACCACCTGGACCGGGCTCGACAGTCCCTCCCAGACAAAGGCCGTACGCAGGATGTCGTGCCGGTTCACCACTTGCTGAACCGCATCAAGATAGCGCTCCAACAGGCTACGGTCGGCAAACGCCATCTGCGACACCAGCAGATAGGGATCGCCCCGGCTGGCCAGCAGATGATGGAACAGGATGCCGTCCTGCAGCGGCGACAGCGCATAAATGTCCTGGATGTTGCGGACGCCACCAGGCACCGTGGCGACGATCCGGTCGATCTCAGGCTGGGCCAGCTCGATCAGCGGCAGCATCTGCGGCGTGATCGCCGTACTCTGCTCGGTGATCAAGCTGGCAGGTACCGCCACCTCATGAGGACGAAGGCTTGCGGCAAGATCGGCCAGCACCGGCGTGGCGAACAGCGTCGATAGCGGCAGTTCGACCCCAACAGCCTGTGACAGCCGGCTCGACACTTGCACCGCTAAGAGCGAGTGGCCGCCCAGTTCGAAGAAGTGGTCGTTGCGTCCGACCCGCTCCAGCCCGAGAAGCTCGGCCCAGATCCCCGCCAACGCCGCCTCGACTGCGCCCTGCGGCGCCTCATAGGCCGCCCGCGCATAGGCATCGTCAGCCGGCGCCGGCAGTGCCTTGCGGTCGAGCTTGCCGTTCACCGTCAGCGGCAGCCCCGATAGCCGCACGAACGCCGACGGCACCATGTAGTCCGGCAGCCGCGCACTTAGGTGCGCGCGCAGGGTGTTGGCAAGGTCAGGGCCATCCACCTCATCCGATTGAGCTTCGGGCGCACACACCACATAGCCGACGAGGTGCTTGTCACCGCGGCCATCCTGTTGCGCCACCACCACCGCATCGCGCACAAAGGCGTGCTCACAAAGCCGCGCCGCGATCTCGCCCGGCTCGATGCGGAAGCCGCGGATCTTCACTTGGTCGTCGTTGCGGCCCAGGAACTCCAGATTGCCGTCCGGCAGATAACGCCCGAGGTCGCCGGTCCTGTACAGCCGATCGCCGTCCACAAAGGGACTGGCGATGAACCGCTCTTCTGTCAGCTCGGGGCGGTTCAGATAGCCCCGCGCCACTCCCGCCCCGCCAATGTAAAGCTCGCCCACCGCCCCGAACGGCACGGGCGCGCCATGACCATCCAGCAGATACACCCGCGTGTTCGCAATCGGACGGCCGATGGGGACCACTGCCTCATTAAAATCAGCCGGACAATTCCAGGCCGTTACGTCGATAGCAGCTTCCGTGGGACCATATAAATTGTGCAGACCAGTCCAAGGTAATACGCGCCGAACCTTCTGCGTAAGGGAGGCAGAAAGCGCCTCACCACTACACACGAGACGCTGCAGCGATGTGCAGCGATCAACGCCCTTCGTGTCCATGAAGCTGGCCAGCATGGATGGTACAAAGTGCGCAGTGGTGATGCGTTGGTCGATTATCAAGTTTACAAGCGCATCTGGGTCTTTGTGCGCACCAGGAACCGCCAGCACCAGCTTCGCCCCTTCAAGCAACGTCCAGAAGAATTCCCAGGCCGAGACATCGAAGCCAAACGGGGTCTTCTGTAAGACAACATCAGCCGCATTGAGTGCATAGGCCTTTTGCATCCAGATCAGGCGATTGATAATAGCCCGATGCTCATTCTGTACCCCTTTGGGAATTCCGGTTGAGCCTGAGGTGTAGATCACATAGGCGAGATGACGGGATGTGAGGCCGAGCGTGCGCGGGTCGGGGTCCAAAGCCGGCCGTTCAGCCCAGGCCGGCGTCGCCCTGTCCAGATCGACCGCCGTCACATCGTTCAGCACCTCGGCGCCGAGTGCTGCGCGTCCGGCGGCATCGCAGAGCAGCAGCCGCGGCGCGGCATCGTCGACAACCTGCCGCAGCCGCTCGCTGGGATAGGTCGGGTCCAGCGGCAGATAGGCACCGCCCGCTTTCAGGATCGCCAAAAGCCCGATCACCATCGCCAGGCTGCGCTCCAGGCAGATCGCGACCGGCTGATCCGGCCTCACGCCGAGTGCGATCAGATGATGGGCCAGCCGATTGGCCCGTGCGTTGAGCTCGCCATAGCTCAGGCGCTCGTCCTCGTGGACCACCGCCACCGCCTCCGGCGTCTTTTGCACCTGCGCCTCGAACAGCTCATGGATGCACCGCTCTGACGGGTAGGCCGCTGCCGTTCGATTCAGATCATCCAGCAGATAGTTGCGCTCCTCAGCCGGCAGGATGTCGATGTGGCCGACAGCCTGGCCTGCATCGGCAGCCATCGCCCGCAGCAGCGCCAGCAGATAACCACGCTGCCGCTCGATCCTCGCCTGATCAAAAAGCGCTGTGGCATAACTCAATGTTCCAGCGATCTCCTCGCCATGCTCGCCAAGGCTCAGTTCCAGATCGAACTTGACCTGATCGAGCCCCCTCCAGGCAACCTCCACACTCAGTCCTGGCAGGTCCAATGACCTGACCGCGTTGTTTTCCCAGGCCAACATCACCTGCAACAACGGCGTGTGGTCAAGAGTCCGGGGCGGCTGCACGATCTCCACCACCTGCTCGAACGGAAGGTCCTGATGCTCCTGCGCAGCTAGCGCCGTGCGCCGCGTCCGCTCCAGAAGCTCCGACACGCTTGGCTCGCCCGATAGGTCCAGCCGAAGCGCCAGGGTGTTGACGAAGAAGCCGATCAATTCTTCGATCTCGCGCCGGCAGCGATTGGCGCTCGGCACGCCGATCGCAAGGTCGTCCTGCCCTGAAAGACGCGACAGCACCGTCGCCCAGCCTGCCAGCACCGTCATGAACAACGTCGTGCTATGTTGCCGGCTCAGCCGCTTCAAGTCCCGCGTCAGATCCGCATCGATGACAATAGGAATACTAGCCCCCGCAAACGACTGCTGGGCCGGTCGGGCACGGTCCGTCGGCAAGACAAGACGGGCCGTGCCTGACAGGGCGTTGCGCCAATATTTCGCCTGCTTCTGCAGCCGTTCCCCCGACAACCATTGGCGTTGCCAGGCGGCATAATCCGGATACTGGATCGCCAGCGGCGGCAAAGGATTGTCCTGTCCAGCCTGGAACGCCCGGTAAAGCTGACTGAGTTCACGCAGCAGCACGCCCATCGACCAGCCGTCCGAGACGATGTGATGCTGGGTCAGCAGGAAGACGTGTTCTTCATCCGACATCCGCACCAGACGCCCGCGTATCAGCGGCCCGCGCGCAAGATCAAACGGCGTGCGCTCCTCTTCATGGCATAGATCCAAAAGTGCCGCGTCCGCATCCAGCCTCTGCCGTAGATCGTGCTCAAGCACCGGCAGTCCGGCCTCAGGCGGCAGGATCTCAACCCGGGGCTTGGCCTGCGGCGCGACAAAGACACTACGCAGGGCCTCGTGACGCGCAAATAGACGGTCAAGGCTGCCCTGCAAGGCGCTGCGATCGAGCACTCCGCGCAGCCGCAAGGCTAGCGGAATGTGATAGTGCGTGCTGCCTTCATCCAGCTGCGCCAAGAACCACAGCCGCTGCTGCGCAAACGATAGCGCAAGCGGCTCATGACGCGATACGACCGCAATCGCCGGCAGGTCTTGGGGACCGGAGCGGCTCAACACCTCGCCGATCTTTGCGGCAAGATCGGCCAGCACCGGCGTGGCGAACAGCGTCGACAGCGGCAGTTCGACTCCAACAGCCTGTGACAGCCGGCTCGACACCTGCACCACGAGGAGCGAGTGGCCGCCCAGTTCGAAGAAGTGGTCGTTGCGTCCGACCCGCTCCAGCCCGAGAAGCTCGGCCCAGATCCGCGCCAACGCCGTCTCGACTGCGCCCTGCGGCGCCTCATAGGCCGCCCGCGCATAGGCATCGTCAGCCGGCGTCGGCAGTGCCTTGCGGTCGAGCTTGCCGTTCACCGTCAGCGGCAGCCCCGATAGCCGCACGAACGCCGACGGCACCATGTAGTCCGGCAGCCGCGCACTTAGGTGCGCGCGCAGGGCGCCGGCCAACCCGCCTCCATCGTGCTCGTCCGAGTCAGCCTCGTCCGAGCCCACCACATAGGCGATAAGATGCTTGTCGCCGGCACAGTTCTGGCGCGCCACCACCACCGCATCGCGCACAAAGGCGTGCTCACAAAGCCGCGCCGCGATCTCGCCCGGCTCGATGCG
This sequence comes from Bradyrhizobium sp. CCGE-LA001, assembly GCF_000296215.2. NCBI lineage: Bacteria > Pseudomonadati > Pseudomonadota > Alphaproteobacteria > Hyphomicrobiales > Nitrobacteraceae > Bradyrhizobium > Bradyrhizobium sp. CCGE-LA001. The sequence continues at coordinate 6,767,725 of NZ_CP013949.1, forward strand.
GAAGCCGCGGATCTTCACTTGGTCGTCGTTGCGGCCCAGGAACTCCAGATTGCCGTCCGGCAGATAACGCCCGAGGTCGCCGGTCCTGTACAGCCGATCGCCGTTCACAAAGGGACTGGCGATGAACCGCTCTTCTGTCAGCTCGGGGCGGTTCAGATAGCCCCGCGCCACTCCCGCCCCGCCAATGTAAAGCTCGCCCACCGCCCCGAACGGCACGGGCGCACCATGACCGTCCAGCAGGTACACCCGCGTGTTCGCAATCGGACGGCCGATCGGGAGACGGCGGAGTGTTTCGTTACTCAAGTTGATTTCGTACGCTGTCGCGAAGGTCGTCGTCTCGGTCGGGCCGTAGCAGTGAATGAGACGTACGGGGCCTTCTTCTTTCAGCAATCTCAGAAATGAGCGTAGATCATTGCGCTCTCCTCCACAGAGGAGGTACTTAAGTTGGGCTAATGTCGGAGCAATCGATGATGTATATTGGTTGAATAATGCTGTTGTTAGAAAAAGCGACGTCACCCCGTGCTGTCTAAGCGCCCGGGCAAAACTGCGAGTATCTGTGACAGCTTGCATTGCAACAATGCAACCGCCGTTAAGCAACGGCGCCCACACTTCGAATGTGCTTGCGTCGAAAGCGGGATTGCCAGCCCATGCCACGCGATCGCCAGCCTCAATCTTCGCATATCCATTATTGATCACGAGCCGGTTGACAGCACGATGAGGAACAAGAACTCCTTTGGGAGTTCCGGTCGAGCCGGAGGTGTACATTACGTAAGCGGCAGCCTCAGCGCTCAACGCTAGGCCAGGATCGGAAATGCATCCCGTTCCAACTATGAGCGGCTCAATAGCCAGGACAGGTATCGTCGCCTCAATCAGATCATCACCGTCGATCCGGCTAAGCACCAGGCGGGCAGCACAATCAGCCATCAGCCATTCTTGTCGCGCAGATGGAAGGCCGCGATCGATCGGCACATACACTCCGCCTGCCTTCAGGATCGCCAGCTGCGCCACTACAAGAGCGACGGAGCGGTCGAGCACTGTCGCAATGCTATCTCCCGGCCTCACTCCGAGTGCGATCAGATGATGCGCCAACCGGTTGGCCCGCGCGTTGAGCTCACCATAGCTCAGGCACTCGTTCTCGTGGACCACCGCCACCGCCTCCGGCGCCCTTTGCACCTGCGCCTCGAACAGCTCATGGATGCACCGCTCTGTCGGGTAGGCCGCGGCGGTCCGGTTCAACTCCTCCAGCAGGTAGCTGCGTTCGTCGGCCGGCAGGATGTCGAGCTCGCGCACCGGCGTGTTGGGGGCATGCTCCAGCGCTTGCGCCAGTTGCTCGAGCGCCCGCTGCATATAGCCGCAGACCCGATCCGCAGAGACAGGCTCCGCCACCTGCGCCGTCAGGCCGAGCGCTTCGCCATAATCCTCGACCGACAGGGTCACGGGATAGTTGGTGCGCTCCTCGCCGCCGAGCCATTCCATGCCCGACAGGACATCATCCGTTCCGGAGCCGGGCGTGGCTGCCGGCCTGTTATGGCGGTAGTTCAACAGCGCGCTGAACAGCGGCACCGGCGCCGCAACGCCGCTGCAGCGTTGCGCCAGCGCCAGCGAGGCATGCTCGTGCGCCAGCAGCTCGGAAAGCTGCGCGTGGGTGCTGCGCACGCTCGCCGCAACCCCGGTCTCGTCCAAGGCAAGCCGCACAGGCAGGGTGTTGATGAACAGGCCCATTGTGCGGTCGGCGCCCGCACCCGCATGCATCCGGCCGAACAGCACCGTGCCGAACACCACCTGCTCTCGGCCGCTGCTGCGCGCCACCACCTGCCCCCAGGCCAGATGGCACAGGCTGGCCAGGCTCACCCCGAGCCGCCGCGCCTGTTCGCGCAGCCGCTCGTTGAGCGCTTGCGGCAGCATCCGATGCGCCTCGCCGACGCCGCTGCCGTCGCCGTAGACCTCGCTTAGCCCGAACGGCATGGTCGGCTCGTCGATGTCGGCCAGCAGCCCTCGGAAGAACTCTTCATGCGCCTTGGCATCAACAGCAAGACGCGCCTGCGCCACCAGATTACGGAACGGCAGCGGCGCGGCCAGTTCATGGGCCCGCCCTGCCAGTATGGCACGCACCTCCGCATGCCTCACGTCCAGCGTCGTGTGATCCCCGATCAAATGATGCTGCAGCTCCAGCAGCAGCCAGCGCCCGCTGCCGGGATCGCGCGCGGTCACAAACCGCAACAAGGGTGCCCGGCCAAGATCGATGCGCTGCCGGCGCGGATCAAACCGGCGCCGCAGCTCATCGGCGCCAGAACCATCACAGCCATCCAGCTCGACCTCGCTCACCTCAAGCGACGCACGACGCCACACCACCTGGACCGGGCTCGACAGTCCCTCCCAGACAAAGGCCGTACGCAGGATGTCGTGCCGGTTCACCACTTGCTGAACCGCATCAAGATAGCGCTCCAACAGGCTACGGTCGGCAAACGCCATCTGCGACACCAGCAGATAGGGATCGCCCCGGCTGGCCAGCAGATGATGGAACAGGATGCCGTCCTGCAGCGGCGACAGCGCATAAATGTCCTGGATGTTGCGGACGCCACCAGGCACCGTGGCGACGATCCGGTCGATCTCAGGCTGGGCCAGCTCGATCAGCGGCAGCATCTGCGGCGTGATCGCCGTACTCTGCTCGGTGATCAAGCTGGCAGGTACCGCCACCTCATGAGGACGAAGGCTTGCGGCAAGATCGGCCAGCACCGGCGTGGCGAACAGCGTCGATAGCGGCAGTTCGACCCCAACAGCCTGTGACAGCCGGCTCGACACTTGCACCGCTAAGAGCGAGTGGCCGCCCAGTTCGAAGAAGTGGTCGTTGCGTCCGACCCGCTCCAGCCCGAGAAGCTCGGCCCAGATCCCCGCCAACGCCGCCTCGACTGCGCCCTGCGGCGCCTCATAGGCCGCCCGCGCATAGGCATCGTCAGCCGGCGCCGGCAGTGCCTTGCGGTCGAGCTTGCCGTTCACCGTCAGCGGCAGCCCCGATAGCCGCACGAACGCCGACGGCACCATGTAGTCCGGCAGCCGCGCACTTAGGTGCGCGCGCAGGGTGTTGGCAAGGTCAGGGCCATCCACCTCATCCGATTGAGCTTCGGGCGCACACACCACATAGCCGACGAGGTGCTTGTCACCGCGGCCATCCTGTTGCGCCACCACCACCGCATCGCGCACAAAGGCGTGCTCACAAAGCCGCGCCGCGATCTCGCCCGGCTCGATGCGGAAGCCGCGGATCTTCACTTGGTCGTCGTTGCGGCCCAGGAACTCCAGATTGCCGTCCGGCAGATAACGCCCGAGGTCGCCGGTCCTGTACAGCCGATCGCCGTCCACAAAGGGACTGGCGATGAACCGCTCTTCTGTCAGCTCGGGGCGGTTCAGATAGCCCCGCGCCACTCCCGCCCCGCCAATGTAAAGCTCGCCCACCGCCCCGAACGGCACGGGCGCGCCATGACCATCCAGCAGATACACCCGCGTGTTCGCAATCGGACGGCCGATGGGAGGCAACTGGGGCCAACATGATGGGTCAGCTGCAAGGTGATGCTCGGCAATGACGCTGATTTCCGTGGACCCGTATTGATTGATCAATCTCGCCTTTGGGTGTGCTTCGAAGAAGGCCCTCAGCAGTGGAGTGGCCTGCAGTTGCTCACCCGCTGTATAAACCTCAGTCAAAGAGGACAGCTTCACTTGCTGCGCGCCCCAGACCTCCGCAAAATGGTTCAATGCTACGAATGGGAGGAAAAGTCGCTCGATCCCCTCCTTTTCCATGAATTCGAGTAACTCGGAGAAGTGCCTACGGGTCTCTTCCCGCACAAGTACGAGCAGTCCACCGTCCTTCCAGCAAATGAACATTTCCTGAGAGGACACATCGAAGTTCAGGGTAGCGAATTGAAGTGTGCATCGTTTTGACGTGCCAACCCCCGCGAGCGAATTCACAAGCGCGCCGTGGGACATTTCTACGCCCTTTGGCGTTCCGGTTGAGCCTGAGGTGTAGATCACATAGGCGAGATGATGGGATGTGAGGCCAAGCGTGCGCGGGTCGGGGTCCGAATGCGGCCGCTCGGCCCAGACCGGGGTGGCAGTATCAAGATCGACTACGCTGACATCGGCCACGGCCTCGGCGCCCAATGCGGTTCGACCGGCGGCATCACAAAGCAGCAGTCGCGGCGCGGCATCGTCGACAATCTGCCGCAGCCGCGCCGACGGATAAGCCGGATCGAGCGGCAAATAGGCACCCCCAGCCTTCAGGATCGCCAAGACACCAACCACCATTGCCAAGCCGCGTTCCAGGCAGATCGCCACCAGCTGGTCCGGCTTGACCCCGAGCCCGATCAGATGATGCGCTAACCGGTTGGCTCGCGCGTTGAGTTCGCCATAGCTCAGTCTCTCGTTCTCATAGACCGCAGCAAACGCCTCCGGCGCCTTTTGCACCTGCGCCTCGAACAGCTCATGGATGAACCGCTCCGATGGATAAGGCGCCGCCGTCCGATTCAGCTCCTCCAGCAGATAGTTGCGTTCATCTGCCGGGAGAATGTCGGTGCGGCCGACCGGCTGCCTTGCATCGGCCATCACACCATTCCACAAAGTCTGCAAATGCTGCGTCATGCGACCGATCTGCTTCGGCGCCAATCGATTGGCATCAAAATGCCAGCGGAAGCTCCCATCCAGAGCGCAAATCTCAAAGGTCAGCAAATCGCCGCATAGGGCCGGGCCAGCTCTGTGACTGCTCATCAGATCGCCAGCCACCGAGCAGCTCTCTGTCGTGATTGCAATGCCAATCGGCCAGGGTCGGCGCGAGCGTAGCGCCTCCATATCTCGCAAGACCGGGCAACGCGTGATAAGATCCCGGGCAAAGCTACCGTGCGCCCTCAGCTGAGTGAATTCGGCCGCTACGGTCTTGCGCACTTCTTCGAGATCATTAGCAAGCTCAATGGTCACTTCCATCGGCACGACAGGGGAGATCAACACCTCCAGCGCTTCGGCGGCAGCTTGCGATGCATCCGATGCAGGCGTCCATCCCAGCTGAAACTCTGTTTCTCCTGTGATGCGGGCGAGATAGATCAGCCAAACCGTTGCCAAGTATTCCGAGCAATCGAGCGGGGACAGTTTAGCCAAGGCACTTGGACTGAACCACGAACTCGACTGCCATGCGGGCGGCGCCGCAGCCACGGACGATGACAGGAAAGGAGGATGCAATGTTTTAAACTGTCCGAGCCGTCGTCGCCAAAAATCCTCCAGAGGCGCCAGCGTTTCATGGGTGGCAGTTATGCTCCGCGCCTGTACATCGCTCAAGATCGGGAGGCGACTGCCTTCATCCACATTGAAATGCCTGGCGAGGGCTCGCGCGTCCAGCATCCGCCCATCGAGTTCGTCAAAGCAAACATCGACATCCTCGGTGGCCGTCGCCACACGCCAAAGGCTCGAGTGGACTTCAATCAGGGAACCTGCCGGACTGCCCGAGCTTCGAGCCGACACCTTCAAGTTACTGACTTTGACAGCCTGATCGCCTATGAGAGCCTTGGGCAGACACATTGGATTTAGATCATACGGCCCAAAGTCTAGGGCCCGTGTCATCGCCGATATCTCTTGCGCGGATTGATCCCACCGGAGACAGCCCGCGGAATCTGGGCGTCGATGTCTCGGAAAGTAGCTTCTGTCCACCAGTGCCTGTGGATGGGCTAAAAGCGTCCCGTTCTCGAGGCCAGTTAAGAGCTTGCGGAAGCCTTCGATCGCGGCTTTATGGCACTTAAGATTCAGGGTCAGTGCCGTATCGGTGGGCGCAATCAACACCTGGTGCTGAACCACGACGTCACCGGTATCAATACCGTCATCGATCGAGTGCCAATTGATGGCATATTCGGACTCATGCGCCAGCAGCGCCCAGGACGTCACGTGCGCTCCCGCATATTGTGGCAATGGACCGTCGTGGCAATTAAAAGCCCCTCGACGAACCCACTCCAATACATCCGCTGGCAGTATGAACGGGTTGGCAACTGAGAAAATCAAATCTACCGGCGCGGCCATCAAAAAAGTAGAGAGCTCTTCAACGCTTGCTATAGACGGGATGTTCGAGCGAACAGCCCAATCGCGGAATATGCCGTCAGCACACAATGCTGCACCAATGACGTGGCCCATCTCAATTGCCAGCTGCACACACCTGATAGCGAGCGTACCACTGCCGACAAAGACGGTAGAGGAGATCGATCGCGCAGATAGCCTATCCTGATCGCCTGGCTGGCAGACGCTCCCGCGCGCCGGAGATACGCGATACGACATCTTCATCCTCCTGCAGTCGATCCATCAAGCTGGCATTCCCACCACGGGCGTCGCGCCACGAAGCGACTCAAATCAGCCACACTGGTTCGAATTTGCTTGGGATAACCGCGCCCGCAGTCGCTTGCGCAATGTAGGGGCATTGGCGGTGCAGAAGCTCTTAGGCCCAGCCAAGATCTTCCCAATGTCGCGGGCAGGCCGCACGCCTCCAGAAATCGTCTCCGGCAGAATCGCAGCGGCCATCTCAGCCTGGTCTGAGTAAAGATCATCGGACGACGGCTCCTCAGTCAGAACGCTTCTATAGAGGAGACTACGCATGTACTGTGCCAACGGAGGAATCGTTCTTTGTCAGTATGCTAGGCCTTAGCCTGCTATGTCGCTTATCCGACCTCGTCGGACATCGTACCAACTGAGCGCGCTATCAATCGGCCCAAGGCTTCTGAAATTTCGGCCGATGTGTTCCGGGCAAAGAAAAGCGGGACCTAGAACGTCAAAGCGATTTTTCCGGGCCGCCGCACCGCCTTCTGGGGTGTGGCTCTCTTGAAATTCCAAGAATGCGTGATTGCGGCCACTGGTACTCGCAGTGGGCGTGCTCGTGGATCGGGGCGGCTGCGAAGTCGTTGGCGGGCGCATTCCTGTGGCTCGAAGAGCTGGACGATTCACCAACTCCACAGGCCGTTGAACCGCCCCAAAGTTTGCCGGAGGCTCCAAGTCCTCGAGGATGGAGCCATGACAAGCAAGACGGCGAACAAGTTTTCACCCGAGGTCCGCCCCTATGATCGGATGGTTCTGGATCACGCCAGCGAGCATCCGTCGCGCTCGGCGGCGGGCCTCGATTGCGGCCAAGATCGGCTGCACACCGGAGATGCTGCATGACTGGGCCAAGAAGGTGGAAGTCAATAGGCAGCGGGCCGGCGTTCCGACCGAGAAGTTGAAGGCGCTGGAACCGGAGAACCGCGAGCTTGGGCTAGATCCGCGCAAGGCGAGCGACTATTTTTGCGATGGCGGGGTCGACCGCCATGTTCAAGCGATGATCGCCTTCATTGACGATCATCATGGGGCTTGCCGAGCGCCCTTTCGACGTCCTATGCCGATCCGGCCAAGCTGTCAGAGCGCGCCCGGCAGGATGCGGCGCCGAAGATCGAGGTTCGGCGCATCTTCATCAGAACTTCTCCGTGTAGCGCGCGCGCGAGGTCTAAAGCCAATTCAAGCGCAGAGATCTTTTGATATTGCGCGTTCCACTGTCTCGCCATTAAGGCGGGGCATCGGTCCGCAAGAGTATCCGCGGCAAGACTGTCAAGACCATGATCAGCGACAAGGTGGCGGCTTGCCAGCTGGATACGTCAACTGCCAGTTCAAGGCGTCACGACCGAATGCCCTTCTAAGACTTCACCTATATCGCGACCTCGACCGGCTCCGTCTACGTCGCCCCTATCCTCGAAGGATCGTGAAGTGGCAGGCCTAGTGCACGACAAGCGCCCACTTCGTGTTCGATACGCTAGAGCAGACCCTGCGGCGGCTGGTCCGTCGCGGCGCTCTTGGGCCATAGCGATATGGCTGCCCAATACCTCTCGATCAGCTACACCGAGTGCCTGACTGAAGTGCGCGCGGAGCATTTGTCGGCAGTGTCGGAGATCCTGTGACGACGCTCTCGCCGTACCCTCCCCCCTAGAAGGCCGACGTGATTTATCGGCCGCGCCATGGCGAAGCTTCGAGGCTGTCGAATTTCCACCGTCGAATTGGTCGATTGGTCAACAATTGACGGCTCCTTGGAACATCATTCCCCCGCCGAGCCCGGACAATGGCCGGACAACCAGCTATGCCAGCATAACTCGAACCAAATGGCCTCCAGAGCACGCCCGAGGCTGGTTCACGTTGCTTAGTATGCCGAGCCTGCCGGGTCGTTGAGCTTGTGGCGTTCGGTTCCGTTGAGGGGCGGGTTGAAGATACTAACGAGGATCAGATCCTTGTGCCGTCCCGCGCGCAAAAGATGCTTGTCATGCTTGTCGAGCGCATACATGTCGCCCTGTTGAATGGGGAAGACATTGCCGTTCATGTCTTCCACCTCGCCCTCTCCGGCGATGCAGTAGCAGGCTTCGAGATGATTGCGGTATTGCAGAAGCGAGACGGTGTTAGCGCGCACTACGGTGTGGCAGATGCTAAAGCCCATGCCGTCCCTAGTCGTCAGGAGGCGGTGGCTAGTACCATTGCCCCAATCGACGAAGTGCTCGGTCGCTTCAACATCGTGCAGGCTACGCACAATCATATTGTTTGATTCCAGGAATACAGGTGCAAGTCACTATTCTGGAAGCGCGCAGGCCATTGTTCTGAGCTAGAAGCGCGGCTCCCGCGCGCTCCCGGAGCGGAAAGCCCAGGTATGGCTATTTGGACGGGCCAGGCCGGCAAGAGCCCGCCAATCCATGTCCTCCACTCCCATTCGCCCATTCCTGATACGGCCTCCTGACCTCGCCGGGAAGCCGTAGCCCTCATGACATGAGAGACCTCGCCACCATGGCGCGCGCGGCTGCGCTAGCATCAGGATCGATTGAGCGAATTTCATCTGAACTCTTAGAAGTGAGCTGCTAGATTGTTGTGGTCGCGACGCATGCTCCCTCTCAAGCAACCGATGTGCCAACGACGTAGTGAAAACACTCCTGAAAAAACAATGCGCTCTCGCCGCGCTAGTTCGCGTCGTGCCGTCACGCTCGTGACATCAATGTCTTCAACGAGACATAGCTCAACACACGACCGCGGAGGGGCAGTGGCGACGATCGTTGGAGAGTGGACAATGGTGGTCCATCTTCCGGTTGTGTGCACCTCGCCAAAACAACGCTATTTTCCAGCAGGATCCACCCTCAACGTGATGCCAATTGACAACGTGATTGAGGGCATGAAGGCGCATCTCGCCAACGTGAAGATCCATCACGAGCGCGGCGATCAGGCCAAATGGTTGCGGGAGGTCACGTAAGCTTCGTACCACTTGAAAGCGCGCCGTCGAGAAGGTATCAGGCCGGTGACCGTGCCATCAACAAGGCCGAAGCGGCTGTTATTCGCCGCACGTTCACAGATTACCTCGCCGGCAAGCCCTCACGCACAATCGCTTTGGAGCTGAACCGAGAAGGTGTGCCTGCACCTCAAGCGCGCTGAATGGGGGCCATCGACCATTCGTGGCAAGCCGGCTCGTCGAATTGATCTTTGGCAAGCTGACGCTCTGTGGTCAGCCATCGGCATCGATGAAGCAACCGTAGCGCGGGAGCTCAACGACATCAAGATGGCCCTGCAGGAGAGACGTGACCGGGTGCTGGATAATTTCCCGCACTGCCATGGCGAGGAGCGGCTTTAGAAGCTCAAACGACGGCGACGATCCGCACCCGGGCGCCCTGCAAAAGCCGCCGCGCCGATGAGATTTCGGCGACGAACTGGTCTTCTTCCTCGGGCTGGTCCGGAAAATGATTAGCCGACTGCAGGTCATTCTCAAGATCGCCGAGCGCTTCTTCAGCCTCGCGCTAGCCAGCGCTGTTGTGCTCGATCAGGACAACGCGGTCAGAAGCCGGAACTTCAGCAGAGTTTGTCGTTGCAGCATCGGCGGTGTCTACGACGTACTCCCTCCTGATCCGCTCGTCTCCCTCCATTTTTCGTTTTCTGAAGATGATCGATGGATTTGTCGATTTCAGCAATCGCCCTCTGGAAGTGCCTGGAAGCAACGGCGTAGTTTTTCTAGAATGCGGACTTGGTCGTAAGCCTCCGAGGGGAGCCGCCTTGCGGCGGGCTGGCCTGATGTTTGAGAACTGTACGTATTGACAGCCATACGATCAGTACTCTGAATCGCCTGGAGGCGCGGATTGTTTTAGAAAGCATGTCCGAGCCCCGCCTGGTTGCGGCGACAGCGCGGCGATACGGCTTGTCGCGTTCTTTATTGGTGACTTGGCGAAGAGCGTTCGCGGCGACCCGGACCAAATCCGGGGCTGTCTTTGTGGCGGTTGTGGCCGAGGGGTTGCGCGCGACTCGGTGGCGGCGTCATCGGAGAGCGCGCCCGCAGATTCGACGGAGCGTCGGATCGAGATCGAGCTGTCATTTAAGTTTGGTAAGTTTGGCATCGAATGTGATTCCATCTGGCCATGGACTCCAGCGCCGACATGCCGCTCGATATTGCCGCCGCGCATGCAATGATTTGGCCGAACGCACGGCCAGGCTTGCGGCGGAAACCCGGCTTGGTGAGGCGGCCAATGCGCAGGCGAAGCAATCGAGCACCGAAGCACTGATTGCCCATCTCAAGCTCGAGATCGAGAAGCTTCGACGCACGATATATGGCACTCGCTCCGAGCGGTCGGCACGGCTGCTCGATCAGCTGGAGCTTGAGCTTGAGGAACTCGAGGCGGACGCGACCGAGGATGAACTCGCTGCCGAGAAAGCGGCCGGGAAGACGCAGACAGTGCGTTCGTTTGAGCGCAAGCGGCCGGTGCGTCAACCCTTCCCCGACGACATCGTGCGAGAACGCGTGGTCCTGCCGGCTCCGACGCAATGCCCCTGCTGCGGCTCGGCGCGGCTGTCGAAGCTCGGCGAAAGCGTGACCTCGACCCTGGAGGAGATCCCACGCCGGTTCAAGGTGATCGACACAGTCCGGGAGAAGTTCAGTTGTCGGGATTGCGAGGCGATCACGCAGCCGCCGGCGCCGTTCCATGCCACGCCGCGGGGCTATATCGGACCGACCTTGTGGCGACGATCCTGTTCGGCAAATTTGGTCAGCATCAGCCGCTAAATCGACAGAGCCAGCGCTTCAAATGCGAGGGGATCGCCCGTCGGTCTCGACGTTAGCGGACCAAGTGGGCGCGGGAGCCTTTGCGGTCAGGCCGATCTTTGAACTGATCGAAGCCTATGTGCTCTCCGCCGACAGGCTCCACGGCGACGATACCAAGATCCCGATCCTGGCGAAGGGCAAGGCGGATACCGGCCGGATTTGGACCTATGTTCGCGACGATCGGCCATTCGGCGGGCGAGATCCACCGGCGGCGCTGTTCTACGCCTCACGTGATCGGCGTGGCGAGCATCCCGCGCGGCATCTTCAGAACTTCGCCGGCATCCTGGAGGCCGACGCGTATAGCGGGTTCAATGCTCTCTTCGATCCCGGACGCAAGGCGTTGCCGGCCACGCCCGCCTTCTGTTGGGCACATGGCCGGAGGGCGTTCTTCGAACTTGCCGACATCGCCCAGAACGCTCGTCGCGGAAGATCGGCGACGGCGATCTCGCCCATTGCGTTGGAAGCGGTTCGTCGGATTGACCATTGTTCGAGATCGAGCGCGACATCTATGGGCTAAGCGCCGAGGAGCGGCTGCAGATCCGCCGGGAAAGAAGCGCGCCACTGCTGACCGACCTTGAGACTTGGCTCCGGGCGGAATCTGCCCGGCTCTCGCGTTCGTCCAACGTGATTAAGCCGATCAACTATCTGCTCAACCGTTGGGAAGGCTTTGCCCGCCTTGTCCACGACGGAAGGTCTGCATGACGAACAATGCAGCAGAGCGAGCGTTGCGCGGTTTTGCATTGGGAAGAAAGGCATGGTTGTTCGCCGGTTCTGATCGCGGCGCCGAGCTGGCTGCCGTGATGGCCACGCTCATCATGACGGCGCGTCTCAACGACATCGACCCGAAAGCCTGGCTTGCCGATGTCTTCGCGCGCATCGCCGACATACCGCAGAACCGCGTGCGCGAGTTGTTGCCCTGGAACCGACGCCGCCTGCGTCGAGGTTCTCTGCCCAGGCGGCGTAGCCATGCACGTCAACAAGGTTTACGCCGTCTTCACCATCGCTTCGTCGCAAAAGACCTCGGCGAAGACGAGGACTGGCTCTGGGACGTGGCCAACGGAATGGACACAGAGGATGGCCTCATCTGTACGGCATAGGTGACGACCAGGTCATGGCGTTCACCGGCTTCGGCATCGAAAACCTGATGGAGCTCATCAGGATGCACAAGGAAGACCCCGAACTCCTCAAGCAGTGGAATCGGTAAGCCCTTGTCCGCGGCCTAGCTCAGATGGATACTCTGCATCGCCACACGCAAGCTTCTCGTTCTCGGCGTCAAGTGCGAGCACCATCTCGGTCAGCGCTGACGGATCGGCCACGAGCTCGATCCGCAGGGCTATCTAACCGACGTGCTGGAGCGCATCGTCTCGGGGCGCACCAAGCGCCATTAGCTCCACGAGCTGCTTGCCTGGAACTGGAAGGCTGCCCGCCAGCGGGGCGGCCGATGCTTGGACCACCCCGAAGCGGCCGCGAGACCGCCGAGTTTCTGCGTAACGCCCGCGCCGATATTCCAGCGGTCATCGAGGCCATGCGCCAATATTGGATGCGATCCGCTACCCACGCGCCCGCTGATCACCGCAGACGTGGAAGCTCATGCCGGTTACCATGCAGCAGCTGGAATGAGAGAGTGACCTGACAACTTCGAAGGGCAATCATGCTACACTCTATGCCCTGAATAGTTGTCGTCTGCGCGATCAATTAACGCCCGTCGCTTCGCATACAAGGGCGTGAACTGAATCATCACGCCTTCGCCTCAGCCAGCCAAGACGCAACTCGAAACGGCTGTACAAAACTTGAGTCTGCCAAAGTCGTGCTGCGCACTTCAAATCTAACGCTAGGTTCGATTCCAATTGAGATGTCGAGAGGGTTGTTGCAGCTCTGTGACAGCATTTCTTCCAACAAATGGTAAGGAAGGTTTCGCTCTGGGAACGAGTACACGGAAGTAGCACCGACATGAAAATGAGCCGAATACTGAGCGCGAGCGTTATCATTGTTTGCATTCTGCGACCCGCATTTGGCGCGGACTCCGCTCCGCGACAGATCTATAAGGCGCTGCCGCCAACCGAGATTGCTGCCGCCTACTACGATTGGAGCGGCTTCTACGCCGGCCTAAATCATGGTTGGGGATCCAGTCAAAACTCCTGGTATCTAAACGGCACCACGCCCGAAGGCTCGCACGACGCAAGCGGGGGCACTTTGGGAGCGCAGATCGGCCACCGGTGGCAAGTTGGCAGAACTGTTTTCGGAGTGGAAGGCCGAGCCAATTGGTCCGACTTTAAAGGCTCCAATAACAGCGAATGGTCAAACGCCAAGAATCAAACGGCGCTGAGCAAGTTGGGATTGCTCACTGGTCACCTTGGATATGCCTTTGGCGAAGCGCTGCTATATGCCACCGCCGGCGCCGCGGTGACGAGTACCTCTTATAAGATCTACTCGGATGTGACAGGGCAGCAGCTTGCGACGGCAGATATCGTCCGCTGGGGTCTCGCTGTTGGAGGGGGAGTTGATGTCAAGATCGCAACGAACTGGTTCTTAGGACTGGAGTACAATCATCTCTTCCTGCCTGACAACGATGTGAACTTCTCCAACGCTTTTGGGACTGATCGAATCCACCAGGGCGTTGATCTGGTCACGGCGCGACTCAATTATAAGTTTGGCGATCCGATGGCCGCCTACAAATAGGCCGGCTCGCCTCCCAGAGAGCCCCGTGGGGAGAACAGAAGAAGCTCACCATGCAGTTAGGTCAGCGGCCAGAAACGGTCACTTCTACTTGTGAAAGATTCAAGAGGGCGCAAAGAATGAGCTTTGATCGTGTTCAATCTGCCCCGGCCTCTCCTCTCAACGCCCGCGTCCATAAGACTTCTGTCAAGTTCCGGACAGGCGCTTCGAGTCCGTAAGGATCGACACCGAATCACTGGGACCGCGCTGAGTTTCAAACCATGATGAAGCTGAGCGCGGTCCGCTGGCACGCCACTTGACAAGAGAGCAAGTACACCGCTGTCTACCCTTTCGTTTCCCCAGCAGGCCGACAATGTACACTCAAGCTCCCCTTGTTCCAAATAATTTGTAACACAACCCGAAAGCCTGGCTCGCCACGTCTTTGCGCGCATCGCCGACTTGCCGGCCGGCTGCACGAGTTGCTGCCGTGGAATTGGCGCCTCCTACGTCGACTTCCTTCGCTCAGGCGCAGTAGCCGTGCACGTCAACAAAGTTCATTCCGTCGTCGCAAAGAACTCGGCGAAGACGAGGACTCGCTCTGGAACGTGGCCGACGGAATGGATCCCGAGGACGGCGTCATCTGGGTTTATGGCAGAAGTCATGAAGGCCGTGGCGTTCACCGTCTTCGGCACCGAAAACCCGATAGAGCTCATCAGGATACACAAGGACGCCTCCCCTCAGGCGATGAAATTGGGGATCCACTGTCCGCGGCCTTGCTCGGACGGATGCGCGCCTGCCGCATGTCGGCGAGATTATCTCGCTCCACTCCGGTAAAGGTTGCAGAATCGGATAGCCCGCCGTCGGGATGCTCCGCGCGACTCATCCATACTGTAGATGCCTCCCATCAGAAGCATGCATTTTACAGCTCATGGGGCGGTCATATAGGACAGGTTGAGCGCGGCTGGGGCCAATCTAAGGGAGCGAATCTCGAATGAAGAAATTGGCTTTTGTAACTGCGAGCGCTGTGGCGCTTGCCGCGGCGGTACCCGCTTTCGTCTCTGAGGTTGCCGCACAACCGGCTGACGCCAAGGTGCAGGTAGCCGACACAGCGTACCCTCAATGCGAGGAGGACCCGTTGAATGGTCTCTGCGATATCTTTTTCTGTCTGGTCGATCCGGCTTGTACGCAGCCAGGGCTTGAAGACTGATCAGGGCTCTGGTTGATCCGGGCTCGCTGAGCATGTGGGACAAAATTGACGGGTTTTGCCCATGAAGGATTTCTGGTTCATCGTAGCCCGCAGCAGCATCGATGGAACAAGAATTCGGACCGCGCAAAGCGCAGGCGGAACTGCACCAAAGGACATTTGGCGCCAAACACGCCGGAGTATCCGGCGGAAGAGAAGATGCTATCGTCCAGGAAGGACTGCAGGGCGAGGAGAATATCTTTAGGGCTCAGCCGGCCGAGGTGTTGCCGCCTCAATGTACATGGCGGGTCCAAGGAGTTCCTCGGGACCGGTAGACATCGCCTGGCGGGCGGCACGGCATGTGCGGCAACTTCTGGCGCGGTGAAGGATCTGCGTCGTGAGACGACGGCGCTGAAAGAAATGGTGGCCGACCTTACGGTGGAGAACCGGTCGCCCAAAAACGTGAACGTGGATGGGGAGAACGAGGCATGAGATCTCCTGCGTCCGAGGTAGACCGAGATCATCCAGCTGGTCGAGCAATCGCATTTTCCGACCAAGCACACGCTGTACAAGCTTGGCATCCCACGCGCCACTTTCTATCCCTCGTATGAGGGCTAGCGGGAGGGCGGCAGCGACATGCTGGCCGATCATCGATCTCCGGAGCGGCTCCCTGCGAAGACGAGGACTGGCTGCCAGACGTCGCTTTAGAATGGACCCCTAGGACGACCTCATCTGGATCTTCGGCTTCGGTGACCATGGCATGATGGCGTTCACGACTACGGCACCGAGAGCCCGAGAGCCAGGTGGAGCTCATCAGGATACACAAGGACGACCTGGACTACTCAAGTGGTTAAATCGGTGCGTCTACGCTCCGCGGCTTAGCTCGAATGGATACACTTGGTCTCCAGCTGGCCTTCAAACTGCGTGATGTCGATATTCTGCGCTTTCACAAGCGCCAGCTCGATCTTGTACTTGAGCGAGTTTATGGCCGCATTGGGCAAGAGCGTAATTATCGGAAGAACTGCGGCCTACTGAAGACCAATCGCGAGCAGATCCGATAACAAGCATCGTGAGGCCTGAAGGGACCACGTATCTGCCTGAACTCGCGCAAGCAGTGATCCAGCGATATTCGTTTCTCAAATTCCCTAGCGCCGATGATTTTCAGAAGGAGAGCCAGGTCTTCGCGGTCGGGAAATTTGGCGACGTCCTGAGCAATGAGCTGAGCGTGTATGGCGACGGCACCATCGTGGCCGGGCGGTGCGGCACTGAAAAGCTAGAGGCGTTTATCGAGGATCTTTTCGGCATGGTTCAAGGCGCCGGTTATTCGCCGGCCACAGTTTTCGAGCCGGAGATGTACTTGGAGAGTAGTGTTATAGTCCGAGCTCGCAACGATTTGACGATCGCATTCGGTGCGCCGCCGGCCGCAACCGATCTCATCAAGCTGCCCTATCGAAGCAGACGGGAGCGCAGTATCTACCGTTCTTAACTCTCTTCGACTCTGATTTGCACGGTCCGAAAACGCGTCGCCGGCCGATTCGTTTTCCATGGAGCGGAGGGCAGGCATTCCTTTCGAGAAGCACGTCTGCTACTCACAAACGCCCCTTAGAACACAAGACCATCTCGCGCTGATTGCGCAGATTGAACAGATGGCAGGTTAGTTGATCGCTCGCAAAGGAATGACTTTGCTCTCGCCGAGTTCGATCAGTCCCATCAGGTGCGCTGCCCACAGGTCCAAGGCCTCGCGCTTTCCTTGAAGTAGGCATTGGTGTCGTAGGTGCGCACCAGCCGCGAGGGCAGGTGGTTCAGCACCGCCTCGGCGACGTGCGGACGCCTAGGAGAGATGGCATCTTCTCTTGCGCAGGTTATCCTGCCGGCGCTTTGCTCGGTTCGGGATTTCTGTTCCATCGATGCTCCTGGTGGCCACGATGAAGCAGAACTCTCATGCCAAAATCCATCATTTTTGTCTCACATGCTCTGACGGCGAGCCCTGATGGACCAGAGCTCGCTGATCAGTCTTCAAATCCGCTGCGTACAAGGCGGGTCGGTCAAACAACAAAAGAGATCGCAGACACCATTCAACGGGTCTTCCTCGCATTCAGGATACACTGTCTCGGCTACCTGCACCTTTGCGTCGACCGGTTGCGCGGCAACCTCAGCTACGAAACTCGGCACCGCCGCGGCAAGCGCCACGGCGCTCGCAGTTAAAAAACCGAATGTTTTCATTCGATAGTCGCTCCTTAGATGCCCAGCAGCCCTCAATGTGTCCTATATAGCGGCCTACGAGCTGTAAAATGCATGCTTTCGATGGGATGCATCTACAGTGTGGATGAGTATCGCGCGAAGCGCCCCCAATGACATCGATCAGCTGCCTCCTGGGGCATATAGCCGTCAAGACATCCAAGCCGTGGCCGCGCTTATGTCCATCTGTGCTCAACGCGGTTCTATAGCCCTTCAGCCAGATAGCGGCGGAAGACGTTCCTTAACAACGACATCAGGGCAATTGCAGAGTGCAGCAAGTTTCGGGGCTCAACCTGCGGCGGCGGCAGTTTCGCTTTCAATGCTGAACGCGATGCGAAAGCCGAGCCTGGTACGCCATCGGAGCCTGCGCTGTGGCGCCGAATTTGTAAGCTACAACCTGACGTAACGTGAGATTTGCATTTCGCGTTGGTGCTGTTAGGTAGAGACGGGTGGGCCAATCTAAGGAAGGGATGCTCGAATGAAAAAAATGTTGTTTGTGACTGTGACCGCCATCGCGATCGCAGCGACGATGCCGAATATCGCGGCTGAGGCCGCGGCACCGGTCGTCACCATGGCGCAGGCCGACGGTACGTCAGACCCTTGCAGCGCCAGCCCGGAGATGGCTTGGGTCTGCGAAACCTTTTTTTGCTTATGCGACCCGGAGTGCAGACGGACAATAATCCACTAAACGTCCGGTCAGAAGAAATTAAGAGGATGGACTGACCTGGCGGTTTGCTGGCACAGCGGCTCTGTCCTCTTGGCGTTCCGACAACACACCGAGCGGACCACTCCGCTGACCACACTCGCTCGGTGTGTGCGCCAGCGCGGCTGAAGGAACCGTCGCGGAAAGGAGCAACAGCCTTGTTCGCCCACGTGCACGGCGGCCGCCTCAGTGCCGATAGCGTCTCGTCCCTGCTGGGAAGCATGTTCGTGTCGCTCACAAGGGTTTGCCCGTCTCCGAAGACCAAGTGCGTGTCACCGCACGTGCTGATGCACAGCGCTGCGATGGAACTGCCGCAAGCCGGCGTCGATTGCTCCGTGATCGCTGTGGCTCAGTCGTGAATTGGTCGAGACGACGCAGACGTACCTGCACGCCCAACTCGCCCTCAGGAAGCTGCCCTGGCAAAGCTCAAGCCGTACGAGCGCGGCAAGCGAACCCGCCACCAGCCGAACGACCGCTGCTCGCCTCTCTGGAGGCGCTCTGAACGACCAGACTATGCAGAATGGAATCGGGCTGCCATGCACGCGATCGACGGTGCCAGCGTGACAACGGCGTGTCATAAGCCCATTCGGCATAGTTCGGGGGGCGGCATAAACGGGCCTATGCCGCCCGCGGCATAGAATTGTATCGATCAACGAAGCCAGGACTGCCCAATTGTCGGCCCCCGTCGTCGCAACCAGCAAAATGGGAGTTCTTGGCGTTGAGCTTGATCGGCAGCATCGCACGCTCGACAGCATTCGTGTCCATCTCGATGCGCCCGTCATCAGGGTAGAGCGTCAGGCCGTCCCGATGACGCAATGCATAACGCAACGCCTTCGCCGTGTCGCTCTTTTGTGCAAGGTGATCATTGTCTGCACGTGACCGTTCTTGCATTCTTCAGCCGTGCGGCGGCTGATTGCAGATCCTTCACCCGCAAGCTCTAGTTTCACCTTGGTCCGAAGGACAGCAGTCGCTTGTTCATTGGCCTTAATCAGGCGCTTTGCCTCTGCGGCCCATTCGGGGTTCAGTTCGAAGAGATTCTTGAAGCGGTGAATCGACACCAGCGCGGGCTTAGGCCGCCCTGAAGTGAGCTTGCTGAGCGTGTCCCCTGCGATCAGCCTCCGCATAAACTCATTAGCGAGATACCGGTGCGACCACAACGTGGAGCTCTCAGCCGACAGGTTCGGCAAATAGCCTGACGAGCTTCGGCTGCCTCCAGCGTCCTGGCAGATATTGTCTCACCGCGGTCCAATTCCTGCGTCGGACTAATTACCGGCCTTCAACGATCTTGCGGCGCCCAGATGCGTTTGCGACGTGTCGATCTGCCCGGCAGCATACTCTCCAGCAGCATCCTTACTTTCGACGCCTTCTTGTACTCTGCGATATCTTTTTGATGGTCTGCGAGCATGTGAGTCGCGAACATCTTATCGAAGCCCGCGCTAGACATCTTGGACATCTTGTCATGTTCGGCTATTTGCTTCGCATTCGGTCCGCTTGGTGCGCGCATTCCCAGCAGCAACTAAAGCCTTCTGATTGGCGGCAGTATGGTCTGTGGAAAGCATTCTGCCATAGGACTTCACGGCATCGCTTTGACCGTTCTGTGCGCCAACTCTCCCATGCTCACTTCAGCGAAATGCCCTCGATTGCCTTCTTAAGGAACGTTTGCTTTGCTTTCTTTCGCGGATGCGTCGGCATTCTAAGCGCCATTAAGGATCTCCCGAGCGACAATAGCATTCTCTTCAAGGCACACTCCTGTAAGTTGTTTGTCGATGACCACGTCAATAGTCGAACAGGTTCCAATTGAGCACCGCCAAGCGTCTCCAACCACTCGCTCCGCCTGTTTGAGCATTGATTACTTTGCACGACCGACGCAGCAATTGCGTCGCACTTATGCCGGTTTGGCTCAGTGATAGAGCGCCGCCCTAGTACGACGGAGGCAAACAGTTCAACCTCACCGGCGCCACTTATTTAGCCAGCAACCGGCCGCCGGCCATGCAGCGCCAGTAGCTTGCCATCAATGCAGTGCGCTGGCATCGACTGGTGCGGCGGCTTTGATCGAGGTCGACAGCCTATCTGCCTTCGCCGCAATTGCTATGGCGAGTTGACGTTGGAGCTTGAATGGAGCCTTGCCTCCGGGGCTGCCGATTACTCGCCATGTTGTTAGACCACGCCCTTAGCGTTCAACGAGCGGCAGTTCGGCCCAAAAGAAAAAAGCAGTTCGCCGAGAGTGGAGATGCGCTGACTTGCGGACGCCCAAGAAGCATTCGAAAGATCGGACGCCAGTCGCGAAGATTTCGAAGGAGATGAAGCGCACCGTTGGCGCGCTACGCCAGAAGGCGCTGCACCTTCGAGCTGGATGACGCCATTCAAGTGTTCTCCAATCGGAACTCAGCCTCATTGAGTTACTTGTGGACAAGCGTAAGCCAACTTGCTGCACTCCCTTGACCTCGGCTGGATCTTTTATCTCACATCTATTTCACCCGGGGGGGGGCCCTGAGCGGCAGTGATGCTGGAAGGATGATTTGAGCACCATATTGAATCACAGCTTTCAAAACTAAGGCCCACCACTGGGTGGCCTTTTTGCTGGTGGTCGTGAGCCGGCAGGAACTACGCCCACCCTCTGCATTTCCAAATTGCTCCCGGCCTGTCCCCAACCCCGTAAGGCGGGAGTGCACTGCGTGTTAGTAGCATGGCGGCGCCAACCTTTTGCCCGAGGTTGGGGCCGTTCTTTATTTACGCGCCTGTTGTCATCGAATGGCGGCGCATCATCCGATGCGTAGATTTTCGGCCGAGTCTTTTCCGCAATGGTTCACGACGTCGAAGCTTACCTTGGCGCCCTCGGCGAGCGAAGTGAAGCCAGCTTTTTCAACTGCCGAAATATGGACGAAGACGTCCTTGCCGCCGCTGTCAGGTTGTATATATAAATCCATACCCTTTATCGGGTTGAACCACTTCACTGTCCCCATAACCATTTTGGCTTCTCCATTCTTCAAAAACAAAAGCTAGTTCCCGAATTTCGACTAAAGAAAGGCTGCCCTTGCGGCCTTTGTCATTCAGCAACGGACCAACCGACCACGCTGATCTATCCAGTCTAAAGCTGGCCCAGGGCGCCTCGACCAGCATGGCTCGCGCGTGACTGCGGCCGATCTTGCTGACGCGGCCGTGAGGGGCGACTCGCGCACCCGAGGGTTCAGCCCGAAATAGCTGATTCTGCGGGCTGCTGGACCGGCTCTTGTCGTCACGGCCATGATCCCGGTGGCGACCGCCAGATTCACACCGGTGATCGTCATCAATCTGTTGACCGCGGCATCGTCGATGCGTCCTGCGCGATCTCGCGGTCGAGCAGGCCAAGTCTTCCGCCAGCCGGTCAGGCTCACGAACGTGCGGATCGACCGCCGCGAGCTCATCGTCCGGCAACTGTTGAGCGGCCCAGCCGCGCCCGGCCGCGGGCGTTGAAAAGATCGGCATGCGGGCTTTTCGGGATCAGGTGCGCGTGCAGGATCGAATGCACCTCGTTCTCGAGCCGCGGCGATGCCGCACGACCTGGTAGGCTTACCACCAGCCCACGCTTGCTTCGGTCTCCGCGCCAGGCGTCCAGATCTGCGGCAGGTAGCCGGCCGCCTGCAGACTGGCGAGCGTGCCGGCATTGATCTTGTCGGTCTTGACGTGAGCCTTGGCCATCGCCTTCACCTGCAACGGATTGGCGATAATCATTCGAGGCACGAATGGCACCAGACCCCGCGACACCGCGATGCTGTTGGCGGTCACCTCAACCACGTCGTCATCACTGGCCAGCAGGATCTTGCCAAAGACCTGCAGCGCCGACCGCGTCATAACAATGCGGCCCGTATGTCGGAGGCTGCCGTCCTCCCAAGACACGACCTCCCCAAAAATTCGGTGGACGTCGATGCCAATCACCTGTCGCAGTCGCGCCTCCTCTGCCACGACACATGACGGAGCTGCGGGCGACACGACAATTACGGATTCGCCCTCTCAGCCCAACCGGGCGATTCGCAGAGACGGCCAGCTGCTAACTCGAGCTCGCGGCTCATCGTATGCATCGGTCTGCCCGCGCCTTCGTGCTCCCGGTGCCTCTGTCCCAATGATCCCACCATACGCCACGATGTAGATGATCGCAGCCGAACATTGGCACCGAGAGATCTCATAGCGGTTACCATGCCCATCGAAAGCGTATTCGCGACCTTGCGACACAGAACCGTGCGGACGAAAGGGGCATCTGTTCGGTACGACGCAGGCTGATGGTGTTCAAGCTGGTTATCGCCGCATCAAAAAAGTGGCGGCGGCTCAAAGGCAAATCAGTTGCCGAAGCTGATCGCAGGTGTC
Source organism: Bradyrhizobium sp. CCGE-LA001 (assembly GCF_000296215.2). NCBI lineage: Bacteria > Pseudomonadati > Pseudomonadota > Alphaproteobacteria > Hyphomicrobiales > Nitrobacteraceae > Bradyrhizobium > Bradyrhizobium sp. CCGE-LA001. Next base: position 6,789,940 of record NZ_CP013949.1, read on the forward strand.
AAACTCAACGACGGCATCGAGGTCATCCACATGCCGGCAAACGACGCCGCCTGATCGCCTTGTCCCTCAAGATCCACACCTCCATCGATCCTGCCATGATCTTGATTGGGACATCAGGGAGTCCTTCTAGCCGGCGCGAGTATAGCCGAGACAGCAGATCACAATATCTGATGAGCACCGCCGCCTCTCACACGACACATTCAGAAAACTGACGGGTTTCGTGCCCTTGGCCAGCCGCGAGGAGAAAGCGACCAGAGACGATCCGGCCGTCCTCCCGTCGAGACCTGTCGTGTCATGGACTGCAAAAAGCCACCCGCGCGCCGTACCGAAACCGCGTTCGGCTGCGCGCTGGTTTCATTTACCAGGTGAACCTCGCGCCATCAGGCACTTCACAGACGAATTCTCCCTGATTTACGAGTTCGGTCGTCCCGACGATAAGCTTGGAGGCCCGCACGGTCAGCTTGCCTTCGCGGCTGAGACTGTGACGAATATACTCGGTCACTGCATGTCCGGAGCCATCCATAGTTTGATGCGCGTTGGCGAAACTGATGCCGTTCTGGGCAGTCACTCTGAAGGCGCTAATAGCCAGGCCCGCCTGCATCGTCGACCCGGGCTTGCCACCGTTGGCGGCGGTACATCGGCTCATGTCCAGTATGAGCTTCACATTTTTTCCGGCCAGCAAGGCATCGAGCACCTCAGCGTAGCTCGGCGAGGGCTCTTCTGCTCTCGCCATCGTGTTCACGCATGCAGCCGAAAGCATGGAAAACAGGATGGATAGAACTTTGCCAGTCAACTTCATACCCTTTCTTCCTCCTAAGAACTACGAAACGTGTAAGCGCAAGGCTTCCGAGATGTCGTTCTTGCAAGAGGTTGCGGATTCCAGACGTCAAGCGACTGCGTCCTTGCGACATCAACAACGTGACGTAACCAGGCGCAAGTGGCTGCGAATGCCATTCCGACGTCACAAAAACGTAGGTCAGGTTTACTACGCGGTCTCGCGGGCGTAACAGGCACCGGCTTTTCCGGGCCCGATGTGCAAGAATATTTTTCCCGAGATTCCGCCGAATTTGACCGATCGGCACATCGCATCCCCCTAGATAGTCTGAACGGCCGGTGATCGTCTCGCTTGATTTTAGGCCCAAATCTTCACAAACCAAAGGAGCTAAACGTGCATACGTTAGCTTATGGTCTGGTGACCTTGGGTTACCTGATCCTCTTCATCCTGAGCCTGGGTTCCTGATACCGGGTCGCAGGGCAGCCTCGGCTGCCCTGCCCTCAGACAGTCACGCACTCGCCCAACCTGCTCAGCTCTGCGGCCGCCACCTTAGCGATCATCTCGGCCTCCATCTCATCTCGCCGTTCACCGGAATGCGCCTCGCGATTAGCCCCCTCATCTGCCAGCGCAAGGATATGGTGACACTCCAGGCACCGCGAGCCATCGGCGCATTTGAAGCCCAACTTGCCGCAGTATTCGCATCTCCACCAGCGCGCTGGATGACGGCTGCCTGACCCTTGGGTCGCTCGCATACCGCATGCCGACAAAGGTCGTCTGTTCTGGGCTGTGCGTGCCGAGATCGTCGATCGCGTCGGAATACGCCATGGCCCCCACGCCCGCGAGCCGGAGCCGCCGCTCGCCCGGTGGGAGCCATGTCGCCAGATAGGCCAGGCCCTTCGGTTGCTGCAGCCCTTCAGCCGTTCAAGGGCTGTGCCAATGGCGCTGATGTCGACGACCGCGCGATCTCGGGGGCAAGCACGGTGAACCGCTTGGGTTGGCAGCGCCTAATGCGGGATGCGAGTCTGGCAAGTTTAATGTTGTGGTCGCCGAAACGCTGGACCGCATTCGCGCGACCAGGAAGATCTGACCGGCGGTCACAAGCGGCTGCGCTTCGTGGGCGTTGAAATCCGCACGGCGCAGGATGGCATAGTCGGCGACACCCACATCGGCGTGAAGGGATTGCTGGGCTCGCTCTATCTCAAGGACCTAGCGCAAAAGATGCGACGTCGTCAGGCCGGCGTGGTGCGGCACGGCCGCAACAACGGCGGCCGTAGTTACGGCTATCGGCCGATAGCTGGAAAATCCGGCGAGCTTGAGATCGATAAGACAGAGGCAGCGATCATTCGCAGAATCTTCGTTGACTATCTCGACCCCAGATCGTCGCGGTCTTGAACAACAAGAAAGTGCCTGGCCCGCATGGCGGCGTCTGGAATGCGTCAACCATCGCCGGCAGCCGCAAAACGCCTGAACGGCATCCTGCAAAACGATCTGTACTTCGGTCGCATCATCTGGAGCCGGAAAGCCCTTCATCAAGGACCTTAAAACTAGCAATCGCATCAGCCGCGAGAATTCGCGCTATCAGTAGATGACAGTCGATGCCGAGCACCTGCGCATCATCGATGCAGATAGCTGCACACGCGCACGGGCACGCCGTGAGGATCGCGGCGGCCCGAGCGGCACCTATGCTACGCGACCGAAACACATCTTGTCGGGCCTCCTCAACTGCGGCTGCTGCGGTGCGGGCTATGATGTGGTCGGCGGCAACGACAAGCGCGGCCCTCTCCTACCGTGCACGCGCGTGAAGGAGACAGGCCTGTGCGATAACCGACGCTACGTGTCGCGCCTCGCGATCACAAACGTGCTCAAGGGAATTGAGGAAAATCTGGCGTCGCCTGTGCTGATTGCCGAGTACGTCCGCGAATATCATAGGGTTCACGCGAATTGCACAGTTCAGCGGCCCACCACCGCCGCGACCTCGCAAAACGGCTGGGCAATGTCAACGTGACGATTTTAAAAGCAGTGGACGCTCTCATCGGCGAAAGCCCAAGCCCAGCCTTGCGCGAGCGGCTAGCCAAGCTGGAAACGGAGCGCGATGAGATCGAGGCCGCAATCGCCGCCGTCGTCCCGCCCGTTGTGTAATTTCATCAAACGCGGCGAACGCCTACCGCGACAAGGTCCGCGAGCTGAAAAAGACGCTTGCCGAGTCCGGCGAGGACAGCCTTTTAGCCGCCCATGAAGCCATTCGGGAAACAGTCGCGAAGGTAGTGATCCACCCGCGTGGTGCGTACAAGCCGGTCGAGTTTGAAATTTACGACCAACTCGCCGCCCTGCTCAGGATTTCTGAGAGGGCCGCCGAACCCCTAGAGTCTATGGGTCGTTGGTTGCGGGGATAGGATTTGAACCTATGACCTTCAGGCTATGAGCCTGACGAATCGTCGCAAAGCTGCGTTCGCTTGATCAGCTTCTGTTAGATTCCTTAGCTGAGTTCGCAGCAAGCCCGCAATCCGCGTAGCTGGAATTGAGTATTTCGTCGCTAAGCAGGAATGAAAACACGCTATATCAACGCTCAGCTGCCCCACGGATATGATCGTTATCGCGACGCGAGTCATTCCGGTTGAGCAGCATCAGGCCAATCTTTAAATTCCAGTTCGAATTGACCAGGATTGAGGGGTTTGGTCGTGAATTTCACGGTCCTTCCTGAGAGAGCCGCCAGCGATCCAGATGCGAACTTAAACACCATCTTGCCGGAAGCTGCGATGCCAACAGCCCTGTTGTCCTCAGTGCCAGACGAACCGGTCCCCTCCAAGAGCTGACCAATCGCGATTCCGTCGCGCGCACGGTACACGTCTATAGAAGCCAAGTACCTACCTTTCTCACTGTCCCACTCGCTGACCGACAGTCCCGTAATTCCCGCGTCCTTCAACAGACCATCGGCGACATGGCAGGTGTATTGAAGACTGATGAGGACGTGCCCATTCGGATCGCCTGTCTCCTCCCGATCGGTGCCGTCTATGGTGCAAACGTAGCGCCGCGTCGAGTCCGCGAGCACAATCTCATGGAGCCCAAGCAGCCCCAAAGCAGAACATAGTACCATACAGAGGGAGAGCGGTTTCATTGCCTAAACTCCGCGGATATGCCTGCGCCCTGTTGTACAACCTGACGCTACGGCCGATACAAGCATGTTCGGCTGGGTACTCCTCGCAGCGACATCGGCATGTTGTTGAGCCCAGGCGACGGGCAGGCACGCGAGTGCTCGCTGGAGTGAAGCTCAATGCTGTGGAGAGCAGCTCGAGCCAATTCGACCAGAGGGATCAACGACAGCTCAGAAGCAACGGTATCGCCGGGTCTAGGTTTTTCCGGCCCCTTCCGCGACCGATGCCGCACGCCACCTCGCGATCATACGGCGTCTCGATTGGCTGCATCTGGAGTTTCACTCGCCGTTTCGCGCGGTGAAAGGCCAGCTAGCTACGAGGGGGTAAGATCGACCCGCCAGCATGGATAGACGCACTCTATGGCCATCCGCGCACTGCCAGACCCAGCCCGGGGCACAAGATTCACCCATCTCTGGTGCGCGCCCTGGACTTAGGCGGCCCAACCAGCTCTGAGCGACGATCACCTCAATCCTGATGGCGATTGGCTTGTCTACATGCTGTGGCGCTGGACTGCAGAAGACGTCCACTGCCCAGGGCAACTGTCGATCACCTTAGAACCAGCCTTCTGGTCGAGACACCCTGGAGGATGCCCCGGTTTGTCCCGGCAAGTCCGGACAACTTCAACACGTGTCAGGGCTCTCAGTTCAATCGTTTTTACCGGCCTGCTCGCCGACGACGGCATTGCGATCAGCATGGACGGCAACGGCGCATCGAGGGACAAACGAGTTTGTCAAACGGCTCTGCGCAAAGTCAAACACGAGAGACTTTACCTGCTGCGACAGCGTCAACCGGGTGCGCAGCTCGATCGCGTAACATCTAGACTTCTATAACAGCATCCTCTTGACGAGCGCGCCGGATTCAGCCGACCTCATCCCGGCCGCCACTCCACATGACAGTGCAGCCCCGGCAGAGGCCGGTCATCGACGCGGAACAACCAGAACCGGCTCAATTCACTGGAGAACATTCCAACGGTGGCACGATGCCCACGCTACAATTCATCGATCTGGGGTAGGCCAACGACCTGCTCAGTCATCGCCATGTAAGAGGACGAACGCGAACAGCACGATGAACGCCAACGCCGTCCGCCCAACCTGGCCTGCGGGCGACGGGATCTAGCGATGGCGGACCATCGATCGGCTCACAATGTGCTTACGCCTCCTCTCCCCCCGGAGACCCCTCAGCATTTCGAGGATAATCGGCAATTGAAGACTCCATGGCGCTGCGCGAAGCCGAAGGGTTTCGGCTGAAGCGAAAGCAACGCGCCAGAGGCAAGCACCAGGATGAAGATGATGTCTCGAGCCGCCCAGGCGGTTGAGCGCCAATACGGCACGGCCGTTCATCTCTTCAAGCGCGCGACTGTGCGCGATCGCCAGACCCCCACCTTTCGGGCAAATCGATCCATACATCAGCAGGACCACGCAAAAGTGTATCTTGATCCGGTACAAAGATATTGTCAGGCACTCTGAGGCCGCGACCGAGGGCCACTCCGCTGATTATGAAGGGAAGCTCGATCTGCTTCTGATCATCAAAGCTGTCCGCACCAACAACACGTAGAGATTCCAATTCAAACTGTCGGAATTTGATTAGCGGCTTCGCCGAGTCTATCAACTTTTGGGCGCAAGACACTCCCCGCGCGGCCGCCTTTCTCAAGTGGTCCAGCGCCATGTAGAGAGACGAAAGCTCGTCTAGCTCGGAACGATTGAAGTGTCGCAAACGCGAAGAAATAGGCACTCCGTTCTTGTATCGTACGGTGGGCACAAATCGTATCTCGCAATCAAGTAGCAGATCTGCGACCGCTCGCTTCACGAGAAGAGCCTGTCCAATATCCTTCAAGCCGAAATAGCTGCGAGACGGTCGAGCGAAACATATCCAGCGGATGCATCCGGTGATACCTTCCATTAAGAGCCCATGAGGTCCGCTCGCACGCAGCGGATAATCCCCTTGAGATACAAACGTTCGATATCCAGGCGGGAACATCTCCGCGTCCGTCGTCGAAATCACGGCAGAAGCGCCTGCTCCTCGTGCGAGCGCAACGTCATCCTGCAGATTGAACTCGTATTCAGGACTCGAGCTGAGCTGAATTTTGTTGGGATAGACGGTGACGATGGCCACGTCGTTCTCGACTGCGGCCCTTCTGATCAACTCCGCATGGCCCAAATGTAACGCACCCAAAGTGTGTACTGTGCCGACAGTGCGACCTCTTCTTGCCATGTCCGCGATGAAGGCCTTGCCAGCGGAAAGAGAGTCTAGATGCATACATTCTGCTCCGTCATGTTGATTGCACAGCAGTCCGGACGCTCGATCAGGCAGGAAACGTTTTGAGAGTTTCGCTCACACGCCCCTCGGGCGGCCGCTCAAAAGCGCTGGTGCCGGTACAATGGGGATGCATCGTCCTCCTCCATTTGCTTTCTGCGGTGATAGCTGGCTTAGATCGCCATGAGCACTTCGGCTCAAATCAGCTCGATCCCTCTCGACCGCGCCTCATGAGAGATGAGAAGTCAGCCAGATACTCTGACGGTTTGCATTTCTGATCTTCCACGCCCTCCAAAGCGGCTTGAAGCCCTGGACATCTGTCGGCAAAGAACGGCGGTTCAAAAGTCGTTATCTCTGCATCTGAAAAATCAGTCTTTACAAAGCTTGCCTGGAACGGCGTAACTCCACTCAGGTTGGCCTTGCGGAGGGACGACTGATTCATTCGAGCATATGCTGTACGAGCAGCTTTCAGGTTGCTGCCGGTCATTCCTGCGGCGATATATGACTGAACAAGGTTGGCTCCTTCGAAATTGGCGCGATTCAAGGCCATAGATTGCGGAGGATCACCTGTAATCATTGATCGATATAGATACGCCTGTGAAAAATCGGCATCATCGATATCGCAGTCGCGTATGAAGGCACAGCGGGCGCGAAAGCCGCGCAATTGAGCGGAGCGCATTGTGCTCTCGATAATCGAAATGGTTTCGCCCGATGAGCGGGATAGATTAGCTCCATCGAGCTGGCAAGAGCGGATAGATACCCTGTTCAACACCGCGCCGATGAGATTGGCGCTGGCCAGATTTACAGACAGAAGTCGCGCCTCAGATAAGTCGGCCTCTTCAAGCTCCGCCTTCGCTAGATTTGAGAGGCTGATATCCGAAAACGGGGCGTTCAGCGCTTTGGCCAGGATGCGACCGCTTGCCTTTGCAAGCCTGAAATAGGGAAGATGAGCGTTCTCTAGAACCAGACCATCGACCGAAGTAGGGCGCAGGATCGATAGACACTCTCCCCTGGACTGCAGAAGCGAGCTGCCAGTCAGATGTGCCTTCGTCATTGTTACCTGGCTCAACTTGGCAGAATGGAACGACGACGAAGGCATATAGCATTCATTGATAGTCGATCCTTGCAGTTCGGCGCCATCAAAAACAGCCTCGCTTGCGTCACACTGATAAAATAGAACGCCGCTTAGCACCGCATTGTCGAAACGCGTTCTCCTCATGCTGCAGCCGTGGAACAGACTGCCTGTTGCATCGATGAGATTACGCAGACTTGCATCATCGAAATTGCAGACCTGAGCGGCAATTGCATGCATATACGCAAAATCGAGCTTGGCTTTGCGAAAACTTGCTCGCTCTAATCCGGGACAGATAAGGTTGGCCTCGGACAGATCGGCTCCATCCAGCTTTGCCCCATGAAGTTGCGCGCGATTGAGAATGGATCGCCGCAACGGAAATCCGGATAGATCGTGGCCGTTAAGTTTCTCGGAAGACAGCTGCAGGCCGATGCCCGTCTTCTTGATCGCTTCCTCGGTTCGCTTTCCCACCGCGGCCAACGCGGACGCCCGATCACCATTTCGGCTCCAGTATCGGACAAAATTACCATCTTCCGGTGATTGGCTCATTGTCGTCGCGCGTAGACCCAACTTTTCGTACACGCCACCGTGGCTGTGTCTCTCGGTAGCTTTCGTCACGGTCAATATTATCCATTCTCAATGACGAGCACGCTAAACCTCGTTGATCCCGCGTTTTCCTAGATGGCCTTTTTTTGGGGTGGCCGAGGTTTGCCGCTCATCGAAATGCTTGGACGGAACCATGACTTGAGCTGCGCAATTTCACGCAGCCGCCATTCTCATAGCAGGCACTCTTCATGCATTCACCTAAGCAACGTCTGTGCCAGCCAATCATGCTGAACAGACGCTGATTACCTGTCCAGAAGCGGCTGCGAGCCTAAGCTGCCACGGTTTGCACCCGACACGCTTTCGCGCCTCTGGCACAAACCCGACAAATCCTGCCATACACCAATTGGTGCGTCCCGACTCGTTCCCTGTGTCTTTGGGGGGGGCAAAGTGGGTGTCAGTCTCCCTTACGATCAAGCAAGGGTGTGCCATGAGCTGCATGCGCGGCGGTTGCGCAGCCACTTGCCGCCGCTGGACCCAGAAGTGGACGCCGAGTTCTCGGGGATCTATGCCGCCTCGTACGTCGGATGCCGTTCCGGTCCTGCGGCGAAGCCGAGCCGCGGCCGAGTTCGTATTAAGTCAGCGCAGTCAGGGCGTCTCGCCTTTTTCAGCCTTCTCAGATGAGGCTTCCAGTTACGCCGTATTGCCTGCCCGGCGTTGCGGGACCGACCGTTCAATGTACAACGACCCGGCGATAGCATTTTTCGTCACAATGGTGGTGGTAAGTTTTGGTGATCGCTGCCGTCGCGCAACAGGCGACGAGGGACATCGCTTCACAAGGTCGATAGGACCAGTGCCGTTAGTCTTCGGCCTCCGGACCATGGAAGTCGGTGCGCTTCGATCCTTCATGCTCATGCCCGCCCTCAACGACGGAGCGTTGGCGAGAGCGCCCTACGCACGCGACGAGCTCTTCTGTGCCGGCGCCTTCTTAGACCCGGCCAAATGAGCGACTGCCCGCTCCGCGGCGCTCAAGGTTTGGGACTGCGGCAAGCAAGCGTTGGGTATAGTCGGTTCGCGGGTCAAGGAATATCTCGTCCCTGGTGCCGGTTTCGACGACGCGCCCTTGGCGCATGACCATGACGCGATCACTGAGCTGGCGGACCACGCCGAGATCATGCGAAATGAAGATGTAGCTCATATTGAGGTGTGCCTTGAGATTGGTCAGCAGGTCCAGCACTTGCGCCTGAACTAAGACATCAAGCGCCGAGACCGGTTCATCACAGACGATCACAGCAGGCCTTGGAGCGATCGCACGGGCGATCGCAACGCGCTGGCGCTGACCGCCAGAGAGTTCGAGCGGTCGGCGATCCCGAAAGGTTGGGGATAGTCCAACCAGATCAAGGAGCTGAACAACGCGCTGATCGCGCTCGCCATTGGTCGCGAGGTCACCTGCGAGACTATCGGATATGATGCGTCCGACAGACCATCGTGGATCAAACGAGCTGAGGGGATCCTGGTAAATGACCGAGATAGCCCGGCGCCGCGCCCGGCGGTCGCGTTCGGCGATTGTGGTCCAGGCTTGACCTTGAAAAGAAACAGTCCCTTCATCTGGCAGGTCAAGCGCCAGCGCCATTCGTGCCATCGTTGACTTGCCGGATCCGGACTCCCCGACCACACCGAGAGTCTCGCCGGATCGCAGCTCAAAGGAGACACCATCGACGGCCGTGCGCAGCACGCCATCTGGTCCTTTGAAGCGCTTCACAAGCTTTGCCGCGCTGAGCACGACAGAGGGGAATGTCGATGGTAATTCTTCCCGAGAGCGAGACCGCGGCTTCGGCCAGATGCCGGGCAACAGCGAGGGGCGAGAGCCGCGCGGAAGGGCAGAGGGCACCGCATCCAGTAGCTGTCGCGTATAGGCGTGCTGAGGGTCCTGGAAGACCTGGTCTGCCGATCCGCGCTCGACGACCTTGCCTTCATGCATGACCAAGACCTCGTCAGCAATCTGAGAGACCACCGCCAAATCATGGCTGATCAAAATGAGCGCCTTGCCCCGTACCTTGGTCTCTTCCAGCAGTCCCAGCACTTGCGCCTGCACGGTGACGTCGAGAGCCGTGGTCGGCTCGTCCGCGATCAGGATGCCTGGATCGAGCGCCAGGGCGGCAGCGATGAGTGCGCGTTGGCGCTGGCCACCGGATAATTGGTGCGGCAGTTGCCGGGCCTTGACCTCGGCTTCAGGCACCCCGACGAGCTCGAGGAGTGCGACGACGCGCCGTTCGAGCTCCTCACGTGATGCAGCCGCACGGTGGAGACGCAATGCTTCACCAATCTCCTTGCCCACCGGCCTTAGCGGGTCGAGCGCGACGAGTGCATCCTGCAGAACGAAGCCGATCTCCTTGCCGCGAACGCGCCGCCAGCTGCGATCATCGAGAGCTGTGAGATCGGTGCCCGCGAGTTTCAGTTGACGGGCACGGACATGAGCCCGGGGGCCGGCAAGGCCGACAATGGCGCGCGCGGTCACGCTCTTGCCGGAGCCGGACCCGCCGACGATGGCGAGGCAGCGCCCCGCCTGGAGAGAGAATGAGACGCCGCGCACGGCCGTTCCCTCAGGAAAATCCCGCCCAAATGAGACGCGGAGGGAATCAACAGTCAGGAGGTCCGCCTGCGGGAGGCCTTGCCGATTAAGAACCTGGAGCATACTCAGATCTTTCCTTCCAGGCGGTCCTGCAAATAGCGTCCAACGACCGTCAGGCTGAGAGCAAACGCCACAACGGCAACGCCCGGCATGATCTCAAGCCACCATGCGAAGATCACGTAGTTGCGCCCTGCATTTAGCAGCGCGCCCCATTCAGGCGCCGGGGGAGCGACACCGAGCCCGAGAAATGCAACACCCGCCGCCCAGACGATGGCTTGCCCAACTCCAAGCGTCATCATCGCAGTGAGTGGGCTCATCGCGTTCGGAATGATATGCTGGCATAGGATGCGCCAGTAAGGATGGGCGAGCGCCTTGGCAGCCTCCACGTAAGGTGCGCCCTTCACAGACAGAACCTGTCCTCTGATCATGCGAGCATAGCCCGGAGCTGTGCCAACTCCGACGGCTATGACGAGGGTCAGCACCGACGGTCCGAATAGGCTCACGAACAGAAGCGCGAGGAAAAGCGTGGGTAGTGCAAATAGCACGTCCAAAAGCCGGCTGAGAACATTGTCGAGCGCGCCACCCACAAGCCCGGCAATAACGCCGAAAACTAACCCAATGCCGATGCTCAGCGCTGTTGCACCAAGCCCGATGATGAGAGACTGGCCTGCCCCATGGACAATTCGGGAGTAAAGATCCCTGCCCGATTGGTCGGTTCCGAACCAGTGCGCAACCGAGGGAGCTTGCAATGGCGCCCCCAAATCGATCGCGAGCGGATCATGCGTCTGCAGCAGACTCGGCGCGATTGCCGCGATCACAAAGAAACCAATGACGCTCAGAGCAAGATAAACCCGAAGTGGAGCACGACCAATGGCAGGCGATGCCTCTCCAGGCTGCGAAGACACGCTCAACTCCCCTACCCCACTCATGCCATTTTGATCCTTGGGTCAACGATCCGATAGGTGAGATCGACGAGCATACTCGTGACGGCGAACAAGCCCGCGGAGATCAGAATAGCCCCTGAGACGACTGGAACGTCTCGAGAGGACGTCGCAGCGACAAGGACTCCGCCAAGACCTTGACGCGCAAACACCGCCTCAATCAGGATCGCACCAGAAAGAAGCTTTCCGATCGCCCAACCTGATAAAGTGATGCCGGGCAACGCTGCATGACGCAGGACATGACGAAGTCTGACGCCGAGCTCACCCATACCTCGTGCCCGCGCCGAGATGACAAATGGCTGCTCGAGGACGCGCGTGAATTCGCTTCCAAGGATTTGCCCCAGGAATCCCGACAATTCCAAAGCCAACGCAATCGCTGGAAGAACGAGGCCCAATGGTGAATTGCCCCCGATGACCGGCAAAATGCGAAGCTGCACCGCAAAGACAACGAGGAGGATTGTAGCCAGCCAATAGGGCGGCACAGTCGCCAGGAACACCTGTATTCCCGTGAGCGAGGTGGACCACATATTGTCTCTGCCCGCGACGATGACGGTCGTCAGAACGGCGATGACCCATGCCGCAATCAGCGCCGCAACCGCCAAAATGATGGTTGGGCCAATCTGTTCTGCGATGATATCAATGACCGGCCGATGCTGCTGGTAGGACACACCAAGGTCTCCATGCAGCACAGCCCATATGTATTTGGTATATTGCAGAACAAGTGGCTGATCAAAGCCGTACTTTGCGTTGACCGCCGCAAGCTCCGCTGGAGAGGCCTCTCCGACGTTGCCACTGGCGATGTTGATGATGATTTGGGCCCGATCGCCGGGCATCATGCACTGAACAAGGAACGTGAACGTCGCAGCCAGCCACACCACAGTCGCAGCGGACACGAACCTGCCCACTAGCCAGCCTACCCGATCATGAGTTGCGATATTTACCCGCATCACTTCACGTCGACGAAATGAGCGTCATAAAAGACGGGCTCACCGACCGCCCCGCGGTCCAACCAGACATCCTTCAGATTTTGCCTGGTCGCCAACGTGACATCGAGCACCGTGAAGCCTAGGACGGCCGCTTTCTCCACGATGTTGCGTTCAGCCTGCTGGTAAAGAGCAGTCCGCCCACCATCGTTGAACTCCTGTTCCGCTGTCTGGATGACATTCCACAGGGCCTCATCCTGATAGCGCGACGGATTATAGCGGTTCCGCTGGCCGTTCTGATCAGGCTTCCACGAAATGCGGAAGATCTCCGCGCCGGGTGCCACCCAATAGAGGAGCACAACCTCGTAGTCGTTAGGACCGAGATTCTTCCCGGCAAAGAAATCCGCCTGGTTTGTCGGCTGAAGGCGCACCTCGAATCCTGCAGCCTTTGCCTGCTGCTGTATCACCTGCAAAGCCTGCTCGCCATCGGGTTTTAGAAACGCACTCGAATAGGAGACACGTACAACCAAGGGCTTGCCATTCTTGAGGCGAATACCCTCCTTGTTGTGTTCAGTCCAGCCCGCTTGATCGAGGAGCTGATTGGCCTTTCCGAGGTCGTAGGCATAGGCCCCCCCGAGCCCGCTAATATATTCCGGCGAACTCTGGCTGAGCGCTCCATTCGCTTCGAATGGCAATGCGCCGAGAAACGACAATTCGACGGCGGCCCTTCGGTCAGCTGCGTGTGCAAAAGCCTGGCGGACCCGCATATCGTCGAACGGGGCCCGTGCCGTATACAACGCCAGGCGCAAAGGGGTGCCGCCGGTAATATGCCGCAAGACGGCGAAGCGGGAATTGGCGTCCTTCCAGGCAACCGCTGGAACATCATAGACGACATCGGATTCGCCCGTCAGTAGCGAGCCATAGCGCACGGTTTGATCCGCAAGGAACCGCCAGTTGATCCCATCAACGTAAGCCGGCCCCTGGTGATTGGCGTGACTTGGCGCCGAATTGTAATCGGGGTTGCGGCGAAACACGACGTTCTGCCCGTGATTCCATTTCTCCACGATGAACGGGCCTGAGCCGACCGGGCTGTTGCAGTTCGCCGCAAGTCCGCGCTTGAGCGCAGTTGGTGACAAAATGCCTTGGGAGGACTGCGCGAGGACGTTCAACAACGGCTGAAAAGGCGTCTTCAGCGTTATCTGCAGGGTGAGCGGCGCAATTGCTGTCGCGGATTCGAAGCTGTCTTCCAGGTAAGGAGCGGCAGTTGGGTTACGGCGATCGGGATCATTGCCGAGCCAGCCGTTGATGTTCTCGGCAATAGCTTGTGCATCTAAAGGTGTCCCGTCGGTAAACTTGACATTTGGCTTGATCTCAAATGTGTATGCCTTCTTATCGTCGGAGATTGTCCATGAGCTTGAGAGCCAGGGCACAATCTTTCCATCTTCCCTCCGAGCAACCAGATTGTCGCTATACTGCCGCTGAAGATACCACTGCTGCACCCATCCCCCGAACAGGCAGGGCGGCTCCTGAAAATGCCCATAGCGAATGATGCCTCCTCGCTTCGGGCCGGCTGACGCCTCCTCGGCTGAGCAGCTCGCCATGATCGGGATCTGCAGGAGTGCTGAGACCGCCAACAGAACAGCCGTCGCATTGCGCTTTCGCCGACTGTTCGGCTGGATGCCGAGATGGCAATTGCGCGCGCGTTCGCTAACAGACATATCCAAACTCCATTGAATGTGAGTAATCACTGCGTCACTCAGATGACGGTGCCGCCAACGTCTCAGCAGCAAGGCGGTCGTGGTGAGGAATTCCAAGGTGGTGGCGCAATGTTTCCCCCTGGTATTCAGTGCGAAACAGACCGCGGCTCTGTAGGATAGGCACGACATGATCGACAAACGCCGCAGCGCCGTCGTCCAGCACGTCCGGAATAATGTTGAAGCCATCGACAGCGCCAGTCCGGAACCATGACTGGATGGAATCTGCGATCTGCTCGGGTGCTCCCACGAGCAAACGATGGCCGAACGCTTGAACGCTGCCGATGATCTCGCGAACCGTGCGGCCTTCCCTCGCCAATGCCTCGAACGTGCGGTGATGGCCGACCGAGAACGCAACATTGTGCGGATCCGGCAAGAGCTCCACGGGAATAGGCTGGTCGAGCCTGAGTCTCTGGGCGGGCACGTGCATGCTCCGCGCAAGAGCGTCGACAGCGCGCTCCAGATCAAGCAGGGCGTCGATTTCCCGCTTTCGCCGCTGCGCCTCCTGTTCCGTGCCGCCGATAAAGGTGACGAGACCGGGGAGGACGAGTGGAGTTGTACGGCGGCCAAATTGGCGCGAGAGCGCGCGAAGGCGCTCGGATTCGCGGATGGCCGTGTTCAAGTCGCCGGCTGCGGTAAACACGATATCAGCACTGCGCGCCGCAAGGCGCACACCAGGATTCGAGCCTCCAGCCTGCACGATGACTGGATAGCCCTGCCGCGAGCCGGGATGGGTGAGCGGACCGCGGATTGCGAACCCATTCTTGTTGGGATCGAGCAGCCGGAAATGATCGCTATTGGCGTAAACGCCAGATGTTTGATCAGCGATGATGGTCTCATCGCCCCAGCTCAGCCAGAGAGAACGGACAGTTTCGACGAACTCCTCGGCCCGCTTGTAGCGCTCGTCACGTGCGATCTGGCGACCGCCAAAGTTTGCCACCGTTGCTGGGCTGGAGGTCGTAACCGCATTCCAGGCAGCTCGGCCGCCACTGATAACATCGAGCGACAGGAAACGTCGTGCCAGATTGTATGGCTCATTGTAGGTCGTCGAGGCCGTTGCAATCAGCCCGATGCGGTTTGTCTCGCGCGCGATCACGGAAAGGACGAGCGTAGGCTCAAGCCCGTTGAGTGGCGGCTGGCGAGTGATGTCATAGGAGATCGCGGGGGTATCCGCCAGAAACACTGCATCCAACAGGCCGCGCTCGGCAATTTTCGCAGCACGAACGTAGTGCTCGATGTCGAAAAAGGCGCTCGGGTTGGTGCCCGGCCAACGCCAAGCTGCGGAGTGACCGCCCGCGCCATGAAGGTTGAGGCCAAGATGAAGGGTGCGGACAACGGAAGACATGACACTCCCAAATGCGGCGGCCTGCACAGCAGGCAGGAACGCCCTCTGTTAAGTTGAACTTGATCACGCTCGACCACTGTCCCCGCCCCTCACGGACGGGCTTTGTCAGAGCGCAGACTTGCTTCAAAGACGGCAAGCTCAGAGGTGAGACGTTGGGCCTTGTGCCAGCCAGTGAGCAGTCACTTGACCCTGCTGACAGGCACCAAATGACGCCAAAATATCTTGAATGTGAAGCTCACCCAGCTGCGCGGCGGCGCAGTCCGAATTCAACTTTAGGGGCGGCAGCAACAACCTGCGACACACACATGCCGCGTCACACAGCGATAACCGCCTTGCGCGGATTGGCCGCTCTCCTCTGTTGCAATTGAAAATTGCTTCATGAGAAACATGTCTCCCGATCCCACCAGCCAACGAAGCTGCAGTTCTTGGCAAGACAACGTGTAGCTGTGAAACGCGGACGAACGCAATAGTTGAGAATTTCAATCTGCTACCGTGCGATGGTATCGTTTTCCAAGGCGGGTTCTTTGTTCAATTGATTTGATACGCATTGACGCCCCGTGTCCAAATTGCGCGAACTCCGCCAATGCAACGATGGCAATTTTCCAACGCATCCTTAGTCGAACCATCAGCCTAGATAACGACATACAAATATCGCTGGTGAGACGTGCATTGAATTTGGTGTGCGTAGTCAAATTTTGACTCTCCGGATCTCGCGATCCTCTGCAAATATCCGCCGGCAACATCGAATAATGCGATGGAGTGAAATTCATTTTGCGATGCGTTGCGTAAGAACTAGCAGGACAATCGGACCCTATGGCTTGCAACCGCCGATCTCTATTCAGTCCTGCGCACCGCGCGCACGACGTGACGGCCTCTTTGTCCTCCATGGACGCGGCCATGTTCCGTACGGCCAGAGAACGCGTGATGCCCATACCGGAGTGCGCTGGCCACGCATGAAAGCAGTAACCCGCGTGGATAACTCGGAGGTCGAGATCAAATTGCGCGACACGACCTCCCTGTCCTGGTCGACGGACCATCCCGAAATCCGGAAATCCCCTTTCCTCCCCGGCCTTTCCAGCGCGACCACGACGTCGCTGCATCGGGTAGGACACCGGGGCTGGAGAAGTAACCCGATCCCGGCACACCTTCCATCTCAGCGCCATGCTCACCATGTAGGAATAGCCAACAAGTCACCGGATGCCGTGCGTCATAGGGCGTCAGCACCAGCTCATTGCGTGCCGCGCCTGATCTCCACCTAACGCTTGCTCTTTCACGTAAGCTCACGCGGCTTGTTCGCTTCGTTTTCGATTGCGGCAATAGGGCGGTTATAGCCAGTGGTTTGATGGCCTGCCGAATGGCTGCTTTGGCGCATGAAAGCTCGTGCGCTTGTGGCCTGGAATGTGCGGCGGATCCGCGTGGCTCTGGGTATTCCGCAGGAGCAATTGGCCTACGATGCGGAGGTTGACCGTTCATATATGGGTGCTGTCGAGCGGCAAAATGCGAATCCAACAATCGATCTTCTCGATCGAATAGCTGAAGCACTTGGCGTCCATGTAGCCGAGTTCTTTGTCCAGCCCCCGAAAGGGGCAATGCCCCATAAGACATTGCGCAAAGGTCGCAAGCCTGCTCGTCTGCGTCAAAAGAAGAAATAGCGCTCCGCGCGCATAAGCTCGCTGAGAACGTTGCAATTTGGCAAAGCCGGAGCTCGAAAGGTTACCTTGCGGCAAGACATAGAATGGCGATGAGGCGCCAACTATTTAACTTCGGTTCACGGGCCATATAGCGCTTTCACTGTCGTCTGGCCGCGTCAGGCGGTCTGAGGAATGCCGTTCCGCCAGTTGCTCGAGCTCCTTCTCGAAACGACGGCCGCTCGTTGTGCGGTTTCTAACAGAGATACTAATTCGGTGAGGTCCAGAACACCGTCAGGATCTTCCGGACTACGGATTTGCAGTGTCCTCAAGTATTTGAAGCGGCTTCAAGCGGTGGCACGGCCCTTGCTATTCAGATGAAGTCATACTGAATGAAAGCAGTCCGCAGCCAGCAAACGAGTGGCGCTTCCGTAGCTGCAGCGGGTCTGGGTCTCAGATTTCAATCAGGATGAGACACGAACGAACACGGTTTCGGAGAAATCGTCTTGGCCCACACATATGTCTACGATCACGTTCGCATCCCACGCGGCTGCGGCAAGCCCAATCGTGCTCTGCGCGACGTTACGGCGTTGCGGCTCGCCACGATGCCCCTCGAGCCGCTTAACGAGCGCAACAATCTGAGCGAAGGTGCGGTCGACGAGGCTATGCTCGGCGTGGTCGACCCAACCGGCGAGGCCGGTCCTGACGTTGCTCGGCTCGCGGCCCAGAAGGCCGGTCTCAGCAAGTCGATGCCCGGCGTGCAGATTAATCGCTTCTGCGCCTCGGAGCTTGATGCGGCGAATTCGCTGCCGCCCCAATCATTGAGCAGCAAGCACGAGCTCGTCATCGACGGTGGCGCTGAAACCGCGAGTCTAGTCGGCATGGGCGCATCCAGCGGTGCCTTGGCGATGGATCCTTCGGGCTGCCATCTTATTTCATGTGGCACGGCGTTTCCGCTGATCTGAAGAGATGTCGTCGGGTATGCGGTTGCGAGTCAGCGGCGTGCAGCCAAGGCTGGACCGAGGGACGCTTCAACAATTCTGGAGTGCCAGTGACGGACGTCATCGGGCTCACTATTCTGGCGAAGGACCAGTATATGCGTCCGAAGACGACGATGCAGACGTTGCCAAGCGGGCCACGTGGTCGAGAGCGGCGATGTGAAGGCCATTTTGAACAGCTCGCACCATCCCTATGCCCGCGGGTTGCGGGAGGCCGTACTCGAGGTCGCGAATGCCGCGGCGACCGCCTTTTGCAAGCCCCGGGACACCCGAGAGAAGACGATGAGACACGCAAAAGTCCTAATAGATCGCGATTTTGTCATAGGTCACACCGATCCCCGTTTGTTTGGCGGCTTCATCGAGCATCTTGGGCGCTGCGTTTATGGCGGCATCTACGAGCCGGATCATCCGACAGCGGACGAGCGTGGATTTCGCGGCGACGTGCTGGCGCTGATCAAGGAGCTTGGTCCCACCGTCGTACGATATCCCGGAGGCAATTTCGTTTCCGGCTACAACTGGGAGGATGGGGTCGGCCCGGCAGAGAGTCGCCCGTCACGGCTCGATCTCGCCTGGTTCAGCACCGAGCCCAACCACTTCGGCACCAACGAATTCATCGATTGGTGCAGGGCCGCTGGCCTGGAGCCGATGCTGGCCGTCAATCTCGGCACCCGCGGCGGCGACGCCGCGCGCAATCTGGTGGAATACTGCAACCATCCGCGCGGCACGGCCTGGTCGGATCTGCGCCGCGCTCACGGTTGGGAGCAGCCGCACGACGTCAAGCTCTGGTGCCTCGGCAACGAGATGGACGGTCCGTGGCAGATGGAGCACAAGACTGCCGAGGTCTATGGCGCGATCGCGCGAGAAGCGGCCAAGATGATGCGATCGGTGGATCCGACGATCAAGCTTGTGGCCTGCGGCTCCTCGGCGCACAACATGCCGACATTCGCCCGGTGGGAGGACACGGTCCTCGAGCACACCTTCGATCATGTCGATTATATTTCCCTTCACACCTATCTCAACAACTACAGACGGGACACCGCATCCTTTCTTGCGAGTCCCGATCTTATGGACCGATTCATCGAAGATGTCGTCGCTCTGGCGGACGCTGCAGCTGCGAAGCGGCGTTCAGACAAGCGCATGATGCTGAGCTTCGATGAGTGGAACGTCTGGTACAGAACCGGACGCAGGCGCACTGATCTGCTCAAGGGCGAGTGGCCCGTCGCGCCGGCGATCCTTGAGGAAGTCTACACGATGGAAGATGCGCTCGCCTTCGGTGGGGCCTGCATTTCACTACTCAACCATGCCGATCGGGTGAAAGTGGCCTGTCTCGCGCAGCTCGTCAATGTGATTGCGCCGATCATGACCCAAAAGGGCGGGAGCGCGTGGCGTCAGACCATCTTTTTTCCGTTTGCTCACATGGGCCGTCTCGGCCGCGGCCGAGTTCTGCGCACCCAGGTGGAGTCGGAGACCTATGAGACGTCTGGCATCCTGGACAAGTTCTTCGCCCTGCACAACGTGCCGTATCTGAAGATGGCTGCGGTCGCCGGAGACGCCGGCAGCCTGTCACTGTTCATCCTCAACCGCGATCTGCAGCAGGAGATGGAGGTCAGTGTGGAAGCACGAAGCTTCGACCGGCTATCCGTCAGGGAGGCATTGGAACTTCGACATCACGACCTCGAGGCAACAAATGCCGAGGACGCACCTGAGCGCGTGAAACCGCGGCCCTTGCACGCTGTAGGCATGGACGCCAGGCGGTTACTGGCGACACTTAAGCCGGCGTCATGGAACGTAGTGCATCTCGCGCCGAGCTGAGGACAATCGGTGATTCTTCGACTCGTTACGTTAGCCCTTGAACGGCGCGGGCGGTGCGCGGTGTCGAGCAACTGGCGGGTTAGACGAGCCAGCTCCGCGGCACGGTAGGGCTTGCTCAGCAGGAGACGCCCGGATCGAGGCGGCCGTCGTGCATCATGGCGGCTTCCGGACAGGCTGACACGAAGAGGACCAGCATGTCGAAGACGGTTGCCTCGTGATGGCATCGGCGGGTTCGCGCCGTTCATGCCTCGGGGGCATCACCACGTCGGTGAAGAGCAAATCGAACGCTATGCCTTAGTTGAAACAGAGCCAGTGCTTCCGGACCTTCGGCGGCAGCGACCGTCCGGTGACCAAGACCCTGGACTGAATCAGCAACAACGCAGCGCCAAACTCTATCCGGGCGGAAGGCGGTACGCAGAATTGTCGAAGCCGCGACCGCCTGGCGGATACGAGGACGAGCTCGCCAAACGATCTGCGCCTTTGGCGGCACGAAAATTGCTGTTTTGAGCCTCGAGCGTACTAGTCAGAGCGATGTACGGAGATCGACAATGTCCTTCGTGTCGAGCGTCATAGGACGTCCGATGCTATTTGAGGTGAGTTCTCTCTCCGCCCCTGCTTCAGGTGCATCACGAGAGCGCCGCTTCAATTGCTCATGCCGAGATTTGGAAGCCCGGGAAGACGCGTGAGCCGACCAGATCAGGCAGGACATGCTGGGGCTGCCAATCAGCCCCCCTTCGCCGCAAACTCAACAATGGGCCACAGGAGCTTTCGGTGATCTATCGGCCCGTGCACCAAAACCATGGAAAGCAACATGAATAGGCCAACTGTTACGGAGGTCAATCTCCATGACTTACAAATCACCGATCCGCTCATTGGAAAATACCAGCGATTGGTGAGGGAGGTGACGATTCCGCATCAGTGGGACGCGCTGAACGATCGTATCCCCGAAGTCGCACCGAGCCATGCCATCGAAAACCTCCGGATCGCCGCAAACCGAGCAAATGGCGAATTCTACGGTCCGGTTTTTCAGGACAGTGATGTGGCAAAATGGCTGGAAGCAGTCGCCTGGTCTTTGTGCGCAACACCCGATCCGGACCTGGAGAAAACTGCCGATGACCTGATCGAGTTGATGGAGGCCGCCCAATGCGGTGACGGCTATCTGAACACCTATTTCATCGTCAAGGCGCCTGGGGAACGATGGACCAATTTAACCGAATGCCACGAGCTTTACTGCGCCGGCCACCTGATTGAAGCGGGTATCGCTTTCTTTCAAGCGACGGGTAAAAGGCGCCTACTCGACGTCGTTTGCAGGCTTGCTGACCACATTGGCTTGGTTTTTGGCCCCGAGCATGATCATTTACACGGCTATGATGGCCATCCGGAAATCGAACTTGCATTGACACGCCTCTATGAAGTGACGCTGGAGCCGCGATATCTCACGCTAGCCAACTATTTCGTGGAGCAACGCGGCACAGAGCCGCACTTCTATGACCTAGAATATGAGAAGCGATCCCGCGACAAAGCACACGACAAGCCCGGGATGGTCACATGGAAAGCCTATAGTCAGGCGCACCTGCCGGTCACCGAACAGCGAACTGCAACGGGTCATGCGGTTCGGTTCGTGTACCTCATGACTGGGGTCGCCCATCTGGCGCGTCTGCTTCAGAACGAACAACAACGCCAAGCTTGCCTGGGGCTATGGCAAAACATGGTGCAGCGGCAGATCTATATCACCGGAGGCATTGGTTCGCAAAGCATGGGCGAAGCCTTCAGCAGCGACTACGATCTGCCGAACGATACTGCGTACGCGGAAAGCTGCGCGTCCATCGGCCTGATGATGTTCGCCCGCCGAATGCTGGAGATGGAGGCGGACGGTCAGTATGCCGATGTGATGGAGCGTGCTCTCTATAATACCGTTTTAGGCAGTATCGCCTTGGATGGACGGCATTTTTTCTATGCCAATCCACTCGAAGTTCATCCCAAAACGCTGCGGTCCAACTATGGCTACAGTCATATTTCGCCGCAACGACTGGGCTGGTTCGGCTGCGCCTGCTGTCCGCCGAACATCGCACGCCTTTTTACATCAGTTGGTCATTACATCTACACGCCACGCTCCGAGGCGCTCTATGTCAATCTCTACATTGGCAACAGCGTGGCAATAGCGGTTGGAGGTCATACGCTGCGGTTGCGCATGAACGGGAACTATCCCTGGGAGGATCTGGTGGAGATTGCCGTGGAATCCGAGCAGCCAATCACCCACACGCTCGCACTGCGCCTGCCGGAATGGTGCAGCGCGCCGGAGGTCAAGCTAAATGGCGAACCGGTTAATTGCGAGCCGCGCAAAGGTTATTTGCACATTCACCGCACGTGGCGGAAGGGCGATCGCTGCAAATTGCAGCTGCCCATGAAATCACGTCGCGTATATGGTCATCCACAACTTCGCCACTTGGCCGGCAAAGTGGCTATTCAGCGTGGCCCTCTTATTTATTGTCTGGAAGAAGCCGACAACGGGCCGGAGCTGCATAATGTTTGGCTGGATGCAGACAGCCGGTTTTCGCTCGTTGAAGGCAAGGGGCTTTTTGCTGGCAAGATTTTGCTGCAGGCTGAGGGCTTTCGTTTGCAACACGCACTCTCTGAAGCACCACCGCTTTATCACTACGACAAAGTGCCTGGAAAGCGGCAACCACAGCGCTTGACATTCATTCCGTGGTTCAGCTGGGCCAACCGCGGCGAAGGTGAAATGCGGATCTGGATTAACGAGTGGTGACAAAGGCCATGATCGGACCTCTTTGAAGCATCTCGCCATCTAACCTTCGCCACCATCCAGATCACGAAAACGTTCTCGTGGGGGCATCAATCATTCATCAATCGGCACAGCATTGGTTGAGGCCTAGGCGGTTCTCGAAAATTGCAGTCGTTGTCGGATCCATGTTTCTGGTGGCGCTGAGACGCTTCTGTGGGCGGGCCCGCCAAGCAAGACCAGCGGGCTGACTTCGATGGCACGCCAATTGCTGGACAGGAGGAGCGCAACGTGCGGCGGTCTCGCTGTCCAGGATTTGAAGAGTGTACTCGACTGGTCCAAACCAATGCGATGGACGCTGGTCCCGCTACGTCCTACGGCAGCCGCCGTCTTCATCCGTGCCGAGTAATCACAGTTGCCTGGGCTTCATGGAGCAGATGGCAACGCAGGACCTGATCCGCATGCAGGGGGGAGCGGCAAATGCGCCTCCACACGAACGCTAAAGGAGTCTCCAAAATGCGCGTGCCAAGCTACTCCGAGGTCCTGGAGTTCGCGATCGACCGCTCCTACGACATTAACCTCGACATGCTGAGGTCACGAAACCTGCACCTTGACACCTATAACGATTATCTTGTCGGCACATATCCACCTCTCAAAGCAATGGGCGAGCTGAATGCCGAACAATTGTTGAGTGAGATTACGTCCTCGATTGATTTGTATTTTCATCTCCCCTTCTGCAATCAGTATTGCACCTTTTGTCACTTCGCCAAGGAAATCAATCCGCCTTCCGGGCGAGTGGAGCGTTACCTAGAGGCTCTAAATAAAGAAATGAGTTGGTCAGACACCGCGCTCGCCGGCAGAACAATTGAGACAGCATTCTTTGGAGGTGGCACTCCCTCAATCTTGACCAACTTACAGCTGGAAACGCTATTCGACATGATCAAACAGCGCTTTGATCTATCCAAGTCCGAAGTAAGTTTCGAACTACATCCCACTCTTGGGAAGCAGGTTGATGCCGGAGATCGCATATCCACTCTGATCAAAGGCGGTGTAAACCGCTTCGTGCTGGGTGTTCAAAGTCTTGATCAAAGCATTTTGCGTATATTGAACCGCGGGCACGGTGTGGATGAGGTGAGGCAGCTCGTCGAACTGCTGAATAGAATGGGCGTTCAGAATCTATCGCTGGACCTTATCTATGGGCTGCCGCAGCAAACGCTTCGGAGCTGGTATGACTCGCTCATCGGTTTGCTGGAGATGGGAGTGGAGAAGTTTAACATCTTTCCATTGTTGTTCAAGTCGACCGACCCCATAGCTCGTCATTTGAGCAAAGGACGTTACCAATTCGCCGGGGCGAAGGAGCGCATCATCATGCATTTCATGGCGGAGCACATCCTTACCAGGCTTGGCTATCGTCATGGCCCGATCTTCTATTGGACCAAGAAGTCGCAGCCGCACTCTGTTCAGCAGCGCCGCAAATACGATTCCTGGAACGACAACAATCTCGTCCCATTTGGGGTTGGCGGGTTTGGCTACATGAGTCAGTGCCAGTTCTACAACGAAGCAGACTTAGACCGCTACTTACAAAGTGTTGAGGTTGGCGCAAAGCCAGTGTGGAAGGGTGTCGTCCTGTCACAAGATGATCTGATGCGACGAACGGTGATGCTCGCGTTGCGAAGTAGTGGAGTGTCGCTCTCCCGCTTCGAAAGCGAATTTGGAGTCTCCATGGAGAAATACTTTCGTCGCGAGCTTAAAAAGCTGAATGAGGCGGGACTTATCAGTATTTCAAACGAAGGCGTGCTGACGTTAACCACCGCTGGCATCATCAATTCGGGCGCGGTATCGCTGCAGTTTTTCTCCAACGAGGTGCTTGAGCGGGTAGCGCACACCGACAGCAGGATCTTAGACAAACGAAAAGATCTTATCGAGAAGCATGATTACTCACCGGCTGCCCGCTACGGGGCGCCAGCCGAAATGCAAGCTGTCTTTAGTCAGGGCCGGTGAGTGCTCGTTATGGTCGCCAGTATTTCCCGTTCCGCCCAAGAACCGAAGCATTACTGCGCGCAAGACATCTTTTCCCATGCGACCGATAGCATTGATCGACAACGAAAACGACCGCTTGGGCGATTGAGCAATTTTGTCGTTGATGAACTGCCACAAAGTGTTGCGGAGATCAAATGCAGTGAGCGGCCCGATGAAGCGGTTCGGGCCCTCGGTCGCGGAATCAGCGCGATTGTGGCGGACTCGGACTATGATGCGCTTCTGCGCCGGCTGCCGCAATCTGATTTCGAGATCGCCAAGACAGACATCCAGTATCTCACCAATTGTGCTTATCACATGTCTTCGTTTGCCGGCCTTCACCGCAGGCACGCCGAATTGACCGTGGGGAAAGAGCTAAACCGTCTTGCGCAGCTGACCCGGGAGCGGCAGCCTGGCATCGATGTCCTCTCTTACGAGGATATGATACTTACGAACCCGGTGCAGAACGATCCGCGTGTATACTGCCTTGGAGAGGCGGGGGTCGAGGAGCGCGATTTTTGCTTAGGCCATCAACTCATCGAAAGGGAGTTGCAGTCGGCAATCGATGCACTACTTGAGTTACGTGATCTGGCTGACGCGGACGCGCGCCAATGTCTTTCACTGTGCGCGGAGCGCCTTGAGGCGGCGAATCATATCCTGGTGCGTTTTTATGAACATTTGTCGCCGGATCTTTTTGGCCAGTTCCGGGTGTTCTACGGGAAGAATCCTTACAAGGATAGGCTTGGCCCAAGCGGCAGATTCTCTGCCCGTATTGTGGCTGTCTCAGTGCTGCTGATTGGGGAAGAGCTTTTCCTCCAGAAGCCGCAATTCTATAGGGATGTGTATCGGCTGTCCGAGTACTACCCGCAGGCGTACATTCGCGCGGTACTCCGCTGGTTGTCGCCAGACAAGGGGAGCGTCTGGCTGAAGCCTGGTTGGCTGGAAGGGGAAGCGGAATTTCCTAGGTTTGCGACCGTTTCGCCGGTCATTGAGCACGGCAATGGTGAAATTCAAAGGCTGCGCGCCTCCTGTGTTCGTGCGCTGGATCGGTTTACCCGGATGCACCATACTACGGCGCTGAAATATACGGTCCAGCCTGGTCGGCCAATTGTCGGAGTTGAGGCATCGGAAAGTGTCGACGCTGTCCTTTTGCAGCGACTGTTGCGTACGGCGCGACAGTAAGCTTGAGGGGGCTATCTGCGTGGACAAAAAGATAAAGGCGAAAGAGGCGCTAGTCTCCGACGCTATTCGGCAGCTGACGCCGATGTCTCAAGACGAGCTGTTCATTCGACGGTTCGAGCAAGGGGATGCCGATGATGTATGGCATCTGCATAGAGCCGCATCGGAAGGTGGTGCGCGCGGCCCTGAAGGGGCGTGGGAAGATGATTTACGCAATATAAGCGAAGTGTACATCAGGTCGGGCGGCGATTTCTTAACTGCCCATATTAGTTCCAAACTCATCGCGATGGGGGGATTGGAGCCGGCCGATTCTGATGTCGTGCAGCTGAAGCGTATGCGCGTCCATCCGGCCTTTCGAAGACAAGGGTTTGGAAGGCGTCTCCTTCATGAATTGGAATTGAGAGCTGTTACTCTGGGGTTCAAGTGGGTAGCGCTCGATACCACAATGATCCAAGTGGGGGCTCAAAAACTTTATGAGACCGCCGGCTATGTTCGCTGCAAGGAAGGAAGGCTGCACGGATACTCGGTCATCTTCTACGAGAAACGGCTGGCCGACGAAGGCGAGGCCAGGTTGAATAGGTGAGCTTGAGAGGCTGGGATGATCCATCCAGCGCTGTAGGTCAGCTTCATGGCATGCTGAAACCCCGACGTGCTCCTGCAACATCCTCGCCAGACTGCGGTGTACTCGGGGCGGATCCAATCTGCGTGCCGGAGGGCGTCCCGACTACGCCGACGTAGTTGAGCACCGTATGGTCTGGTACCCTCGAGCCTAACGATCCCAGGAGATGATAATCCGCCACATCCGTGATAGGTCAGCCAGTGGAACGCGCACGGTGATTGATAGCCGTTGCCTGACCGAGGGACGCTCTTGTTCGGCCTCCGGCATTGCAGCCAAGAGTTTGTCGGCCACCAGTCGACAAGGCTCACTAGAAAAATGGCCGGACCTCAGCGGGATCACAAACCTTCAAGTTTAACATTGATCTCGCCGGATTGGTCGAAGTCAACAGTGCGATCCGGCTCTTTATCGGGCGCGAGTCAGTGCCCAACCTCTCGGCTTGGCTATGAAACTCGACCAGCTTTTCTTTCATCAGAAATCCGACCGGCCTGTCGATGATAGGCGCCACAAGGCTATCGGCCGTGTAGGAGCTGCCGCCTTCGTGCGCGGCGTCATCCGCTCTAGGTGTTACTTTCCCATCAGCCACAACCAAGTCGTACTCGAGCGTCTGAGCTGCTGCACGGCTAGTTGATATAACGAGGAATGCCATCTTCCCTACGGTTCGGCGGTCCATAGATTACCTCGGTGATGGTCGCATCCGGAATGCCCAACGTTTATCGCCATCAGCTATGGCCTTAGAAACGGCGATCAGCCATTTTCCAGAGGTTACCATGTTGGTGGAGAAGACCTTTCAAGCAGCTTTCCTCCGCCGCGCTGCATTACATCAGCAAAGTTTGGATGACCAATGGCCGTGCAGCCTTTGCAAGGTTCCTATCGGGGCATGTGCATCTATCCCGGTCCCGACCCGCCGGGCCTGTACATTCCTTAGCAAAACATCCCCCATGACTGGATGCGAGTTGCCGATCGACTGGCCGCCACATGCTCGATTGTGGCCGCCGACGTCGGTTCAGCGAAGCGGCCTGCAATGTACTGGAACATGACACCCTCGACGAACTATTGGACTGACGCGTCGCAGGGAGACTTCTTCAGCCCGGTGGACGCCTTCAAGGATCAACCAACAAGGTGCGCCCGCGCGAAGACCGCTGCCTCTTCGATCGAGGCCATGCCTTCGTCGAGCATCGGCGCAAACAATTGCCAAGAGTGGCACATGCCCTCCCAGACCTTGAGCTCAGCAAAGACGCCCGCCCGGCGGAGCCGCTCAGCGAGCTGAACGCTATCATCGCGCAGCAGCTCCCACGATCCAACGTGAATCAAGATCGGCGGTAGCTTAGAAAGATCACTATTCAGCGGCGTAAGATAAGGCGACGCTGGAACGCCGGCGCCGAAATAGGCGTGCTTGAACAGCTCGATTAGTTCGGGGGTGAGCAGGGGCGCGTCGGCGGCGGAGCAGAACGACTCGCTCTGTCCGGTGAAGTCGAGCGCCGGCGACATCACAGCCAGCGCACCCGGAATGGGCAGCCCTTCGTCGCGGGCCCGCATCGCGGTCGATACTGCGAGGTTGCCGCCCGCTGAGTCGCCGGACAGGCAAATTGCAGATGGCGAAAAGCCCTGCTCCAACGCCCATTTGTATACGGCGAGCGCGTCGTCATGGGCGGCCGGTGCCGGATGTTCGGGTGCGAGCCGATAGTCCGCGGCGAGGACGGCAACGCCGGAGGCACGCGCGAGATTGGCGGCGATAACACGGTGCGAGCGTGACGAGCCAAAGAAAAAGCCGCCGCCGTGGAAATGGATGATCAGGCACTTGTCGTTCGAGTCAGGATAGTGGATCAGGTCGCCACCGAGCGGACCCGACAATACCCGCGTGGTCATAACACCGTCCGGAATCGGCGTCTGCGCATTGATTCCCTCGAACCATGTGCGCATGTCCGCCGGGCTGCCATTGACCGGCGGTGGGAACTGCGCGCTGGTTTGTAAGATCGCTGCGAGCTGCTGCTTGGACATGTTTACTCTCTTTCGATGATGAGGCGGCATGCCGGTGGATCGGTCCATTGCCATGTTTTCTTAAGGTGACGAGGCGTCAGGCTCGGCGTCACCCGCTCCAAGGATCTTTCGTTCAGTCCATTCGCACGATCGGTTTGATCACAGTACCGGTCTCGGAATCCGAGATCGCAGTGTTGATCTCTTCGAGAGTGTAGAATCTAATGAGCTTGTCGAACGGAAAACGGCCGCTTCGGTAGAGATCGATCAGCTCCGGGATAAAGACTGCGGGATCGGAGTTGCCCTCGACGATGCCAATTAGGCGCCGGCCGCCGCTCATGAAATGCGTCTCGTTGAGCACTATCTCCGCGTCCGGCCTAGACGCGCCGAGAATGCCGCAGGTGCCGCGCGGGCCAAGGCTCTCCACTGCGTTGCGGATCACCGCAGGCAAGCCGGTCGTGTCGAGCGTGAAATTCAGACCCGAGCCGGTGATCCGCATGATCGTCTCGACCGGGTCGGTTTGCCGCGGATCGATTACATGTGTTGCCCCCAGTGATCTGGCGATCTCGAGCCTTGCCGGATTAATATCGACCGCGATGATGGTGGTTGCACCTATGACGTTGGCCGCCATCAGCGCCGACAATCCGACCGATCCAGATCCGAACACCGCGAAGGATTTACCGGCGGTAATCTTCAGGGCGTTCATGACCGCGCCGGCGCCAGTCTGCATGCCGCACGCGAGCGGCCCGAGCAGTTCGAGCGGGACGTCGGACGTGACCTTCACCACATTGATCTCGTGGCAAAGCGCATGGGTTGCGAACGACGACTGGCCGAAGAAATTGCCGTTTATCCGAGTTCCGTCCGCGGACAGCGCGGTGGATCCATCCGCGCGCGCGGCGAAGAAGTTGCGTGGGAAGAATTCATGGCAGTAGGTTGCAGCGTGATCCGCGCAGCTCGGGCACCTGCCACAGGAATTGAAGGTCATCACGACGTGATCGCCGGGCTTTACCTTGGTGATCGCATCCCCCACCGCTTCGACGACGCCGGCGCCTTCGTGACCGAGCACGACCGGCAGTGGTGTCGGCAGCATGCCGTCGCGAACGACCAGGTCAGTGTGACAGACGCCCGTGGCTTTGACCTTGACTAGGATCTCGTCGGGGCGCGGGGCTTCGAGCTCGACGGTTTCAAGCTTGAGCGGCGCGCCCGTTTCGCGGGCGACGGCGGCACGGATTTTCATCCCTAATCTCCAAAGGCCAGGCGGTTTGAGGTGCAAGGCTTCCGGCAGCGCAAGCGCCGGAAGCTGTGCGGTGTCGCGAAGCGGATCAAAACGGATACGGCGTCGCCTGGAGCTTCTCCGAGGTCCACATCCATTGCGTGAACTCTTCCCAGATCGCCGGACCGCTGATCCGGCTGCCATTGCCGGAACGACCTCGCCCGCCGAATGGGGCGAACGGGCCGCCATTGACCGTCTGATCGTTGATGTGGAGATGGCCGACGATAAGGCGATCGCCCACCGCGCGCGCCCGCGCGATCGAGTTTGAAATCACGCCGGCCGCAAGACCATAATCGGAGCGATTGGCGAGCTCGACCGCTTCATCGTCGCTAGCGAAATTGACGAGGCAGGCGACGGGGCCAAAAATCTCTTCGTCGAACGCGCGCATGCCTGGTTTCACGCCGCCCAGCACGGTCGCCTCATAATATCGCCCGTCGTGGCCGCCGCCGGCCAGCAGCCGCGCGCCTTTCGCCACCGCATCGTGGACGATCTCTTCGATCTTCGCGACCTGTGCGTCGCTGATAATAGGGCCAAGCGCTACCTGTCTGGACGACGGATCGCCGGCGGGCAGATGTCGTGCCTTCTCAGCGATCTTCATCCCCAGCGCATCGGCGATTTTTGCATGCGCGAGCACGAGGCCGGTCGACATGCAGATCTGTCCCTGATGCAGAAACGCACCCCAGGCGGCATTGGAGGCTGCGACGTCAACATCGGCATCGTCGAGGATGATCAGCGAATTCTTTCCGCCGAGTTCGAGTTGTACCTTCTTGAGATGACGACCTGCAACCTCGCCGACCTTGCTGCCTCCCTCCGCCGAGCCTGTGAAGGAGATCATCGCGATGTTGGCATCGGCGCACATCGCCTCACCTGCCGCCGCCCCGCCAGGCATCACATGCAGCACCCCCGTGGGCAAGCCCGCATCCTCGAAGATGCGCGCGATGATGATTCCGCCTGATACGGCTGTGCGGGGATCAGGCTTGTGGACGACTGCATTACCCACCGCGAGCGCGGCGGCGATGGCCCGGATGGAGAGCACCAGCGGGAAGTTGAATGGCGAGATCACGCCGACCACGCCATGGGGCACGCGCTTGGCGACGCTGGATCGCCCGTGCTCCACCGACGGCAACAGGATGCCATTCGGCTCAACGGCGATTGCAGCCGCATGCCGCACGAAGGCTGCACCGTGCTCGATCTCAATCGCAGCCTTGGGTTGGGTGGAACCGCTCTCGCGCATGATCCAGCCGACCAGCTCTTCGCCGTTCTGCTCGAGCAGATCGGCCGCTTTGTTGAGGATTGATGCCCGCTCCTGTGGTAGCCTCAAGGCCCATGCCAGTTGGGCCTGGCGCGCCCCGCGCGCAGCCTTCGCGATATCCTTGGGATGGGCGATGCCGACCGAACCCAGCACCGCGCGCGTCGCCAGGTCATTGATGTCCATGACGCCGCCCTCGGTGATGCTCCACTCGCCCAAAAACGCCTTGCCGCGCCAGCGGTCGATGGCAATGAAATCGCGCGCCTGCATATTCATGGATAGGTTCTCCCCGCTTCGAGCGGAACGATGGATAGTGCGGCCGTTGAGACCGCGGCTTGCCGGGGAGAAAGAGGGCAAGGTCCTTGCCCTGCGCACGGCGGCCTAGTAGCGCCGTACTCCTAATTGGAGACCGTAAGCCGGTCCTCTGCTTCGCTTCCTCCCGCGAACGGCTCACCATTTAGCAAGGCCGGTGCCAGCCAACCACGCGAGTCCGACTGAACAACGAACTTCTTCAATTCCCCGATCAAACCAGCAGCTTAGCTCAACTACCCGGTGCAGATTGGCCCTTGGTCAAAGGGTCTTCCATCCTTGAGATTCATGAAATAATGAAATTCTGGTTGGGCGATTCTCGATTTCATGAATATGAAGGCACCTGATGAATGAGGTTGAAAGACGGATTTCGCTGGCGGAAGCATCCCGCCGCGCGGCGCAGATTCTCAGTCGCGGTGACAGCAGCGAGCTTGAGACGGGGGCTGCACCCACCTTCAATGATCTCGCCGCGTCGCTGCATTTTGCGCTAGGCGACGGACGCATCTGGCTCAACGATCAGCGCATGGTGCTGATGCAATCGCAGGTGCTCGGGCGCTTGCGCACCGAGATCATTGACGCCTTCGGGGTCGAGACGGCGAAGGCCCTGTTCATGCGGGTAGGTTACATGCAGGGCATGCGCGACGCCGAGTTGATCCAGAAGCGCTTCCCGAACGAGGACCTCACCCATGCGCTCGCGGCCGGACCGCGCGTGCATACGCTGGAGGGTTTCGTCAAGGTGACGACGCGACACTTCGAATTTGACAGCGACAAATGCACATATTTTGGCGAATTCCTGTGGGAAGACTCCTCGGAAGCCGCCGAGCACCTTGCGAGCTATGGCCTCGCAAGCGAACCGGCCTGCTGGCTTCAGGTCGGTTACCCCTCCGGCTACACCACTAAGCTGTGCGGTTGGCCCGTCATCTTCCGAGAGGTCGAATGCGCCGGCATGGGCGCGGCACGCTGCGTGGTGGTCGGCCAGCACGCCGATGCATGGGGCGACGACACGCCGGAGCGCAACTATTTCGGTTTGGAATGGAAGAGCCGCTCGATCCACGCGGTCGGGAAGGTGCCGCCCGCAGCAGACCAAAGCCCCGCCGCCGGAGGCGATGACAGTACAGTCGCGGTCGGCGTCTCGGCCGCATTCGTCCGCACTCGGCGTCAGCTCGAACGCGTCGCAACGACGGACGCCACCGTGCTTTTTGTTGGCGAGTCCGGTGTCGGCAAGGAGCTGTTCTCCAATCAGTTGCATGCCATGAGCCGGCGCAGCAGCGGACCGTTCGTAGCCATCAACTGCGCGGCTATCCCAGAGCAGCTCGTCGAATCCGAATTATTCGGCGTGGAGAAGGGCGCCTATACCGGCGCCATCGCCTCGCGCGCCGGGTATTTCGAACGCGCCTCCGGGGGCACGTTGTTTCTCGACGAGATCGCATCCCTGACCTACTCGGCCCAGGGCAAGCTGCTACGGGCGCTGCAGGAGCGCAAGATCGAACGGGTCGGCGGTACGAAGACCGTCTCGCTCGATGTCCGTGTGGTGGCGGCCTCCAACGTCGATCTGACCGCCGAGGTCGCGGCCGGTCGCTTCCGCCAGGATCTGTATTTTCGGCTCTGCGTCTTTCCGATCACGATCCCGCCGCTGCGGGAGCGGCGCGACGACATCCCGCTTTTGATGGCGCATTTTCTCGGCGTTTATTGCGCGCGCCACGGCCGGCAACTTATGGGATTCAGCCGCCGCGCCACCGAGGCGCTACTGAAATATGACTATCCTGGCAACATCCGCGAACTGCAGAACCTGATTGAGCGCGGCGTCGTGTATGCCGACGTCGGCAGCACCATAGATATCGGTCATCTGTTCAGCGGCTCGGAGCTGTTGCCGCCATTTTCAATCCAGCTTACAAGCGAGGGACGACTGGAACGCACCCCGTTAACTGGAATGCACCCACCTTCAGCGCAAGACAAAAGCACGACTTCGACCAACGCAGGCTCATCGTTGCCGGACGCGTCGTTCCCAGAGATGGAGGTGGCCGCCTACCGATCCGCGCTGGCCCGAGCAGATGGTAACGTATCGGCCGCCGCGCGCCTCTTGAAGATCAGTAGGCCACAACTCGACTATAGACTTCGCCGTCTTGGCTTAAAGTTATAGCGGCTGGAGCGCAATGATCGCGTGGAGGCTTACATCACAGCCCCATCGGCAGCATGAACTGAGTAGGCAGGCGGCCTTCAACGACCACCTGAGTGAGCCACCACAGAGGCCCGAACCACAAATCAGTGCGGGTCCTGCCGCTCTTGTTGACTCGGCCTAGCAGGAGCGAAACCTTAATCCGCAAGTCAGTCGTCTCGAAGCGCGCCCCATTCGACCCCAATAAACCCCGGCTTAGCGGACCTGCCGCGGCACTTGGGCCCGCCTGGAACGCTCTGGCGCGGGCTCGGTGGGCTTCTCGAACAAGACGGGCGGATGGGATTGAGAGCCGTGCCGCTCGTGATGAATACTGGTGTTGCCGGCCGAGCACTAGCCTGGCAATCATCGAGCTCGTTCTCATTCGATAGCGTGGCCGACGCTCCACCCGCTCTCGGGTTCGGGAAGGTGACTATGAGAGCTATCGCGCAATCAACGACTTTATAGCGCACGCGGCCTTCAATTTACGGAAGCGAGACGCATTCTGCGTGCATGATTACCATCTGCCGCGGGGGGCGGATCAGCGTAAGCTTGGCATTGATCGCTCGACCGATTACTTCCTTCTGAACGAGCGTCCGACCGTCGTGAACTGATGAATCGATGCTCGTGTACGATCTGGTCGGTTTTCAAACAGACCGGGACTTGAACAATTTCCTGGCCCGTCTCTGTTGGCATCTCGGGCCTGTACCTATTGAGATCAGCAGCTGTAAGAATGCTGCGGGCACGAGGCTCCTGAACTCGCAGAATATTCCGAGCAACGTGCGTTATCATCGCTGCGCCCAGGCGATCACTGGTTAGGGGTATCCGGGGACGATCTGTGAAGCTGCAAGACCTATGCGCGTGCGGTCCCAGCGAGACCTGTGGCCGCCTCGCCTTGTGTTGCCAACCAATACTGGTAGGTGCCTGCAAGAACTTTTTCCGATATGTGGCGGCATGCGCGACGATGGCAGCCCGCACAGCCTTTGCTCTGTCCGCTATATCGCCAAACGATCCAGGAGACGGCGAAAACGATACAGAATTAGATCATCTCCTTGTGCGGTCGGCCCGACTCGCACTCCATTGATTCACTTTGGCCGGCACTTGGTTCGTCACACTGAAGAGCTCGGAGCGGCACAACGCTATTGCCTTCTCAGAACATGGACATCCCTGAGTGAACATAGGTAAATATCAGGACGATCAGGTTCAAATGACTCTTTCGGCTGACCGGCGCCCTCGAAGCTACGATCAGTTGTCGGTTTGGCGAACAAGAACACTCATTGTTTCCTCAGGCTAGGGAGAAAAGGAGTATATGAGGCTATCAACCGCTTATGTCATCGCAATCGCAATTCTCTCGGGCACACATTTCTTTGCGGCCGCGCCAATTGCTGCGCACGAGATTTCAGGGAGTGTCATCAAAATTGGCGTGATGAACGATCAGAGCGGCCCCTATTCCGACAATTGCGGGCGAGGCTCGGTTCTCGCCGCACAACTGGCCATAAACAACTTTAGCGGGTTTATCGACGGTACGAAGGTCGAGCTCGTCGTGGCAGACGATCAAAACAAGCCTGACGTTGGCGTCGGAATTGTTATGCGCTGGCTGGATAATGAGGGGGTAGACGCGATCGTCGGCTGTTCAGCGTCGTCGATCGCGCTCGCCGTGCAAGGCGTCATGAAGAGCCGAAAGAAGCCATATCTCCTAGCTGGAACGGCGGCATCGGTATTCACGAACGAGAGATGCTCTGAAATGACCACACAATGGGCAATGGATACCTATGCGCTAGCGAAGACGACGGTGAAATCATTGATGGCGCGAAAACTGGATACCTGGTTCTTTGTCACCGTCGACTACTCCTTCGGCAAAGTGTGGCAGGCCGATGCTACTAAGTTCATCGAATCCGCCGGCGGCAAGGTCGTCGGATCCGTGTCGCACCCGCTCAATTCTTCTGATTTCGCGTCCTTCCTCCTGACAGCCCAGTCGAGTGGTGCCAAAGTCATCGCCCTGGCCAATTCGGGGGCGGACTTGGCCAATGCGCTGAAGCAGGCTCAAGAATTCGGGATCACGCAAACGCAGCAGCTTACGCCGCTCGGATTGATGATCAATCAGACGCACAGTATAGGCGTGCAGTCACTCCAGAATGTACGTCTCACCACGACCTTCTATTGGGACAGGACGGACGAGACTCGCGCGTTCGCGAAGCGCTATGAGGCGGCGTTCAACGGCAGGCTGCCCAACGAGGCGCAGGCGAGCACTTACAGCGCCGTCACGCACTATCTCAAGGCGATCGCCGCGGTACAGACCGATGAAGGCGAGGCGATTGCGCGACAGATGAAGAGCACCCCTGTCAACGATTTCGAGATGAAGAATGTCACGATTCGCGCCGACGGACAGGTAATGCGGCCGCTTTACGTCGCGCGCATAAAAGCTCCGGCGGAGCCGACTTCTCCATATGACTACTACGAGCTCACAGAAACCATTCCGGCCGAAGAAGCATGGCAGACAACAGACGATAGCTCCTGCGATCTCTTGAAGACCGAGTAATGGAGCGTGACGCTCCCTATTCGTGCTGGTGTGCAAGGTCAGCGCGGACAAGCTGGCGGAGAACCTTTTGGAGGTGACGCCGGGCGCTTAAAACCCGCGTCCATCGTCTCAAAAAGGCAGCACTGAAGGCCGGCGCGCTGTCTTGGCTCACGCTTCGGCACTCCGCCGTCGCCGGTGGAAATTCCAGGATGAAACGCTTGTCCAACCACGATTGTGCGCACCGCGTCTCTTCTCTTCGATCTTTAGTATACACCAGATCATCAACGCGGCTTCACAGATTGCTGGTTGCGCAGCACCCGTTTGACGCCAGCCTGATCGACATCCGGCTTCCTAAACTTCAACCATTCGGTCGGCGAACACGCATCAACATGCATTCAACACTCTCCATCCAATCTAAGCAAAGAGTGTCGAAGCCAGCAGAACCAGCCATCACCTATCGGGCTGGCTCGAGTACAGATTGCAGTCGCTTGGCGTCAGACCGGCTACGCGATCGGAACGCCGAGCGATGAGCAGACCACCTGCTTTCCTCGCATTTCTGTGCGGAACACTCGCGACGGTCAGCTGGAGTATTGGCAGCATCCTGTCGAAGGCTGCCCTCTGCCGCATCGATCCGCTTTCGCTTTTAACAGGGCAGTTGGCTGCGAGTGCCGCAAGCCTTACCGTACTATCCATCTGGTCAGGGGCGCCGCCGCGTCTGAGTGACTGGCGTGCTGGGCTTCCGGGTATCCTGCAGCCAGCGTTGGCGTCTAGTTTGTCAATCTTCGGACTATCGATGATGCCGGTGTCACTCGAGGCCATGCTGTTCGCGGTTGAGCCACCGATGATCATACTACTGGCGTGGTTGGTCCTGAGTGAGGTTCCGAACCTTGCAATAGTCTTCCTGAGTTTGTTGGCTTTTGCCGGTGTTTGCGTTTTGAGTTGGGGCTCTGGACCTGGTTCATCGTCAACGCACGAATTGGGGGTCGCTCTCGTTCTGGCGGGTGTATTTTTTGCCTCACTCTACAGCATAGCAATCCAAGTCATGTCGCAGAAAATCGACGCACTGCGCCTTACGACCGCCAGCCAGATTGTCGCGTTCGCAGTGGTCGCATCTGCCTGGGTCGGTATTCGTCCACTGCCAACGCTCTCTGTCGTCATGGACGATATTACGCTGGTGGTCTCATCCGGGTTGCTACTCCTTTCAATTCCCTTTCTCCTCTACGGGATGGCGCTACAGCGAATGAGTGCGACCGGCGCCGCGCTGTTGCTGCCGCTCGTTCCCATGTTGACCTCCGTTCTCGCATCAATCTTCC
Organism: Bradyrhizobium sp. CCGE-LA001; assembly: GCF_000296215.2. Taxonomy (NCBI): domain Bacteria; kingdom Pseudomonadati; phylum Pseudomonadota; class Alphaproteobacteria; order Hyphomicrobiales; family Nitrobacteraceae; genus Bradyrhizobium; species Bradyrhizobium sp. CCGE-LA001. The sequence continues at coordinate 6,827,110 of NZ_CP013949.1, forward strand.
TTCAGGAAACACTGACCGCAACACAGTGGATTGGGGCCGCCGCGGTTCTCATATCCGCGCTTGGAACGCCTTTGGCTTTGGGCACCCGACCCCATCCTGGAAAGGAATCAATCTAGCTGTGTCCAGCGTCTGACGCAGATCTCCTTAGAAGGGACGCAATGTCGCGGGTCGGAACAGAGGGGGTGTGTCTTTGGAGCCGGTTGAGGAACTACGTATGAAGCATGAGTGCGGCCAACCTTTGCAACGTAGCTTAGCCCTGACCAACTAAACGTTCCGTGCACCCTCGGCTTGCCCTGAGCCGTTTGCTTCACCCCGGCAATAGACAGGGCGCGGTAAACTTTGAGCCATTGGCTCGATGCGGGGACGGCGACGCGTGCGGAGCACTCGACGTGGCGCAGGATCCGCCCCGTTGCTGGCTAGGATCGCTGCGATTGGCGTATTCGGTTGGTGCGAAGTTTGCCATGGCGCTGTGCGGTCAGGTATTGCTGATGTGAACTTTCCAGGCCGCCGACACGGCTCGTGCCTTTGCGAGCGAGGTGAACACGTCTCATTGAGAGCTTGGTATGACAGGTGGGAACTAAAACCCTCGAAACGGCGTTTTGGGCAGCTTGCCGGGCGCGATTTAGTGTCATCAATCTGCGTTTCCTGGCTGAAAGTGCAGCTCGGCCATTCCGGTCAGCTCTGTACCATAAACGGACTGGCACATCGCCGGCTGCCGCGCCGGGCGGTGATGTTGACAGAGAGCTCACGTACGACATTTCGCAGCAAAGTATCGGCAAAGAGCGCCAAGCATTCGCGGGTGAGATCGCCCACTATGGCCTAGAATGCGGAAAGATAATCCGTCGGCGAACGGATCTGACAGGAACTCGAGGCTCCAGCGTCGGTTGGCCGCTTGCCGGAACCCGCCCCCGCTTGCGCCCGCCACACCGGTGAACCTGCGGCCGGTTCTCGCGAAAGCCGCCGAATCGTTCGTACTTATGACTGGTCCCTCGCGAGGCATCCCTACCGGTGGCCGAACCGACGGCGGATCGGGGATAGTTCGCCCAGATAGCCACGTACGAGACCATCCGAACGCCGCGAGAGCGATATGCGATTTGACCCCCCAGGACTTTGCACGCCAGCCGCTGCCTCCCTCAAAGGTGGTCCGCAGATGAGCGACGGCCTCTCGCGTCCTGATGGCGTCCTCATCGTTTGCCGCAATGTCCTTGAGCATGGCTTGTCGCGCATTGCCTCGGCTGATAGCTCTTCTTTGTGTCCTCGTCCTTCAGTGCGTTGAGCCAGTTCGCGTCGGACAACTCCAGGCCGCCAGACGTCCCTAGCAAGTCGCGATGGAGATCAACTGTTTGCAGCAGACATCAGCTGTGCCGTTCGATCCCCTGCTCCAAGACAATCTCGAGTGATCTTCCGGTCTGTGGAATCACTTTACTTTGTAGCCCATCCCTCTCGAGATGACGCGCTCTACGCACTTCTGGAGAACTCTACGGGGTACAGACCAGATCGAAAGTGACGTCACTTTTTTTGGCAGGGCTGAACCGAACCGGTTACAGCGCGGTCTTCCGTACTCAATCGGCTCAAAGCCACGTTCAGTTGGACGCGCACCGCTCAGCACACGCGTCATCACTCAATTCATAGGGCGGCCTACCACGGCAGAATGCCACGCGGCAAATGTCCAAGAGGCACGATTGCCGGCTCAGCGCTCATGTTACGACGATCCATCATGAGTACAGCCATAACACTTAGGTTTCTTGATGCTTCACTGTCACACTTAACTAGGCAAAAGCAGTGTATTCGGTCGTGAGCACAGCTGAGCTACCACTGTCACCAGTCGACGGACTCATGGACCTTCGGGATTTCTGAGGCGCGCGCTCGGCTGGGAATCATCAACTTTGACTGTCGAGGATCTACACATGTCACGTTCCCCTCTGCAAACCGCGCTCTATGCTGTGCTGAGAGCTGCTTTGGAGGATGCTGTCCGGATGGTACCCGAAGTGAAACGCACGTCCTCCTTAAAAGCTTGCCTTGCCGAGAAGGTGTTAGCTCTGGCGGCGCGCGGTGAAAAGAATCCGTCGATCCTGAGTCGTCTCGCCGTACTGACGATACAGGACTCCTGTCATGGCTGTTACGGATGCGAAGGGCCTAGTCGCGGGCGGCCGCCGCGTAGCGAGGGTAGATAAATTTGAACGGAACGATCCGCTGCTTTCTCACAGTCATACGTTGTTAACGCGCTCGCTTTCGTTCATTCAGGGCAATTGCCGCAAGAACAGCGCATGACAGTGCATTCCGCGATGGCGAAGCGTGTCCATCTCACGCTGTGTCGTCGCAAGTGATAACTTCCCGATTACGATTCTGCATTGCTCCGTGATCACTGCTCATTCTCTAACGTCACCGACTGATTGCCGCACACCTCAATTTTTTGTTTCGCTCAAATGCCGTAATTTACACTCAGATGCCGAGAAGGACATTCTGTCCGCATTCGACCTTGTAGTACGTCCCGCCCCTTTCCGTTCGTTCCGCGCGAATTCGGGGCTATATGGGACACCAACGAGGCAAGCGAGGAGCCGAGCTCCACAGGTCATCTCGAAGTTTCCGCAGCAGCCAAGTGCGCCCAGACGGATCCGCGAACTCCTTTCCGGAGGAGGAAACGATGTCTGGCCTGCCTAAGTCACGATGGCTCATCCAACTTGTGTAGACGCTGCTCCAGCAGTCTGCCAGCGCATCAATCAGGACAGCTCGCGTGGCAGAGCTGGGCTCCTCGGTTCGCGTCCTTCCAGCACGATTAAGGTCTTCTTCTGCGCCGAATACTGCCGGCGTATCTGGCGCAAGATGTGTTTTACCACTTGTTCCGGCGGCGCCTTACCCGATGCGGAATTCCGCTTCATCCTCGCTACTGCTGGCTGCGATGAAGCAGAGATCCTTTCGTAAAAGACCTGTAGTTTATCTCGCAGCTCTTGCAGCGTTCCCGTGATGAGCCAGTCACTTGGTTCTCGAGAGACCTGATCAGTCCAAAATGGTAAGATCATTAAGCAACGAAAGTCATTGCAGATACCCTTGTAGGGGCTCGCCTCACAATCAGGGCATATCGTATCGGCTGCCAGCACCTTGGTGTCGACTGGTCGCGCGGCGACCTCAGCGACGAAGATCGGCAGAGCCGCTGCAAGCGCGACAGCGCCGGCAAAACGCATATTCTTCATCGAGAGTCCCTCTATTAGGCCGGCCCCAGCCGTCCTCAACCCATTCTATATAAAGATGCCACGAGCGGTAAACTTGTTTCTCTTGATCGAAAGCATCTACGGCATGGATGAGTTTGAACCTCTCGCAGGTGTCTCGATCAGACAGATTGAGAATGATCAGGCTCTTCAAGAAAGAGGCTCCGGTTATGGCCTACCAAGCGCTGGACTGCCCAATCGCGTAAGGAATCAAATGGTTGCCGCAACATCGATATATTCAATCGCGACAATCCGTCGTCCAGCACTTCGCCGGCGTCTTTTAGAGCGTCTTACTTGGTCGGCTATGAGGGCGGCCACGACGCTGGTGGTTTCTATGGGACGCTGAGGTCGGTGCCTTTCGGGCCGTATTGGCGCTGCAGCCCTTTGGTGTTCTCGTTAGTGGCGCGTTTGCGAGCTTCCATCGCTACCTGGCACGAAGGCTGCTGGGCAAAAAAACGCACACTTTGTCAGAACGCAGTTGTTTGAGCGAGAAATAGCGACATTGCCGCCATCGTCTGCGCCATGTCCTGAACCTTTTGGCTCGAATTGATTTTGCCGGAAGCGCCGAGATAGGCACGGGCTGCTCGATCGGGGCGACAGAATGGGAGACTTTAAGATGCAGTTGCCGGTGAGGTCACCTTGCGAAGTCGAAGTTGGGTCACCGGCCACCTCCGCGGCAAGCACCTGACGTCCCTCCTGCAGCACTCAACATGGCGATATCGATCGCTTGCGCCAACAGTCGGTCACCGATCACCATCGTTCGCGCCGTTTGGGATCGCGGGCGATCGTGATAAGGGCAACGAGCTTTCAGCACGGCGCTCTGTCGATCGAGTATCAGACCTTATCCTGCTTGGCCAATCACCTATTCTGCTTACCGAACTCCGCCAGCACGGCGCTCTCAGCTTGCTCGAAGCCTTTCAGCCCACATCTAACTGATGCCATACGCAACCGAGAAGGTGCCGCCGCGTGTCAAGCCGGACGCAAACAACGATGGTCACTCCATCTTGACTTCCATCTAGTCATAGAACGATCGCGCCATGCATATGCATCGCTATCCACCTTAGATCCTGACGCTACGTAAGATTCAAGCTGCTTAAATATGGACCAACATCAGAAGCATCCTAGCCGTCACTCCTGACTCTAGCGCGCTGTTGTCTTGCACCGCCTTTCAGACGCAATCTTTCGGCCAGCACCACTTTCTTGCAGTCTTCTTATCGGCGCGCCGCTTATTACGCTGCCGCTAAAATATTGCTGTCCACCATTCACCTCAACGGCGTCTCACAATTGGATTGTCCCTCGTTCTGCCATGTTCGCAATAAAAGCAGGCACCCGCCGCTGACGCATGTCGCGTCGGCCAAATCGAGTGCCCTAGGGGAATTCCATGGTGAAGCCAGTTGTGATTGTAGTCGGCGCGGACAAGGGGGGAGTAGGAAAGACGACAGTGTCCCGCACGCTTCTCGACTACTTCAGCACCAACACCGTCCAGACACGTGCGTTCGACACGGAATCGCCGCGTGGAACGTTGAAGCGTTTTTACCCCGAGATCACGGAAATCGTCGATATGACGACGACCTCGGACCAGATGAAGATCTTCGACACCTTGAACTCTGGACTCTCGGTCACAATCATCGACGCTCGAGCAGGCCTGTTGTCCTCAGCGCTGGCCTCCTTGCGCGATATCGGCTTCTTGGATGCTGCACGGTCCGGCCAGATCACCTTCGCCGTATTTCATATCTTGGGCCCCTCCATCGCTTCGCTGGATGAGATCGCCGAGACCGCCACTTTCATGGCCGGGGCCAAATATTTTCTGGTCAAGAACTTCATCAATGACACTCAGTTCTTCCAGTGGGACCAAGAAACCTACAACTCCTATTTTCATCGGATCAAGTACGCCACGGAGTTGACTATACCGAAGCTCAACGCGATGGCTTATGAGCAGGTCGAAGTCGCTTCGGTTCCGTTCGTTGACTTTGTCGCAAATAAGGGACGACACGATGAGGCGGCGAACTACTCCTTCGTGCTACGCGGCTATGTTCGACACTGGCTGGCGAACGTCTGGAGCGAATACGACCGCATCAGCCTAACCGAATTGGCAGGCGCCAAGTCGTCTACCCGTAGCGGAGAACAATAGGCGCTTGCCGACCAGGCAAGGGAGCTATTGTTTTAAATTCTTGATTGAATGCTGGCGATGTTAGCAACGCCCATCTACATCATCTGCTCTCCTTGCCCGCAGGTCGGCAAAACCCTTGTCGCTCGTCTGGTGAGCGAATTCTTGCTGCTGAAGAACGGCACGGCGGCGTCCTTCGATGTCAGTCTGAAGGAGCCGTCCTTGCTCGACTACCTTCCCCACATCACGGAGACTGCAGATGTGATAGATACTTTTGGCAAGATGCAGCTGATGGATCCACTAATCTTCCACGATCGCATAGCCAAGGTGATTGACCTCGGCTTCCATGCTTTCCACGAATTCTTCAAGATGTGCGACGAGATCGGCTTCATGAAGGAGACGGTACGCCGTTATGTTGCACCGACGGTCCTATTCGTTGCAGGCAATGACAGCCTGTCATGGCGCAGTTATGAGATGCTGCAGCGACAGATTCCGCCACGAGCGCTGATCACCATCCATAACGAATTCGTTCTGCGCGGCGGATTACCTGAGGCCATGGGCGGCGAGCATGTGATCCGAATTCCGGCTCTGCCGGCATTTCTGAAGTTCTACGTAGACAGACTGAGCTTTTCCTTCACCCGATATCTGCGCGACGAGAAGGATTGGTCTACAGAGCTCCATCAGTGGATTCGACGGAACTACACAATGATCCGCGATTTGGATTTTAGCGTGACGAACCGACAGGGCTACAAACTCGCCTCACCATTTGGCCGGACCAGGTGGCACGAGCGCTAGCTCCTTCCCTGACATGCCCGCGAAGGCTAGCCGACGGGCCGGATGCGTTACTTGGATTCTAATGTTCTTCAAACGTGCGAACAGCGCTGCCCCGCTGTTGTTGCGGCTGCGGCGGATATTTGAAACTCGCTAGCGATGGCTAGCTCAGCGTACGGCCTCAGCCGTTCCGCCTTCGATCAGGACGTACGGCCAGTTTCACAGCTCTCGGTGCCCGCACCGATTCCTAAAAAGATCCGAACTGACTCAACTTAGAGATCTGACCCATTGCCACTCGCAAATGGGTTCTCTGGCGGCTCGAATCAAAACGCACGTCGTCGGGGAGCTTGAGGTGGGCGTTCAGTACGAGGCGAGCGAGGCTGAACGCGGTACAGGCGAGCGCTATCGCGTTGCTTGCGAGTACGCCAGCCATAGACGGCATAACCTGCGCCGTACACAGCGAGAATGGCCAAATCGAGAACAATATGAAGTTTTTCCATCGACGTATCTTCTGCGGATCTCTAACGCGCTTGCCGGCATCATGAGGCCGACAATGTCTCAGTTCGACATGCGAACTGCTGATTCGTACAACCTTACATTCAAGCCTTTTCGAGCGGAGGCAGAGCCGCTGCAAGCGCGACAGCGACGGCAACACGCATTCTCTGTATTCGAGAGTCCCTCTCTTAGGTAGCCCCAGCCGCCCTCAACCTGTCCTATATAACGATCGCTGACTAGCAAATTGATTCTCTTGATTGGAAGCATCTACGGTATGGATGAGTTTGAACCTCTCGCAGGTGTTCACCTCAACGTCTACCCGTAGCGGAGAACAATAGGCGCTTGCCGGCCAGGCAAGGGAGCTATTGTTTGAAATTATTGATTGAATGCCGGCGATGTTAGCAACGCCCATCTACATCATCTGCTCTCCTTGCCCGCAGGTCGGCAAAACCCTTGTCGCTCGTCTGGTGAGCGAATTCTTGCTGCTGAAGAACGGCACGGCGGCGTCCTTCGATGTCAGCCTGAAGGAGCCGTCCTTGCTCGACTACCTTCCCCACATCACGGAGACTGCAGATGTCATAGATACTTTTGGCAAGATGCAGCTGATGGATCCACTAATCTTCCACGATCGCAATAGCCAAGGTGATTGACCGCGGCTTCTATGCTTTCCACGAATTCTTCAAGATGTGCGACGAGATCGGCTTCATAAAGGATACAGCACGCCGTTATATTGCACCGACGGTCCTATTCGTTGCAGGCAATGACAGCCTGTCATGGCGCAGTTATGAGATGCTACAGCGACAGTTCCGCCACGAGCGCTGATCACCATCCATAACGAATTCGTTCTGCGCGGCGGATTACCTGAGGCCATGGGCGGCGAGCATGTGATCCGAATTCCGGCGCTGCCGGCATTTCTGAAGTTCTACGTAGACAGACTGAGCTTTTCCTTCACCCGATATCTGCGCGACGAGAAGGATTGGTCTACAGAGCTCCATCAGTGGATCCGACGGAATTACACAATGATCCGCGATTTGGATATTCGCTTGGTAAGCCGACAAGGCTACAAACCTTCCTCACCATGTGGTCGTCCCAGGTGGCACGAGCGCTAGCTTGTCTCCTGACATGCCCGCGAAGGCCAATCGACCGGCCCGATGCGTTACTTGGATTCTCGCCCACTACGATGTTCTTCAAACGTGCGAACAGCGCTGCCCGCTGTTGTTGCGGCTGCGGCGATATTGAAACTCGTTAGCGATGACTGGCTCTGCGTATGGCCTCAGCCGTTCCGCCTTCGATCAGCGACGTACGGCCAGTTTCACAGGTCTCGTGCCCGCACCGACTCCTAAAAAGATCCGAACTGATTCAACTTAGAGATCTGAACCATGCCAGTCGCAAATGAGTTCTCTGGCAACTCGAATCAAAACGCACGTCGTCCGGGAGCTTGAGGTGGGCGTTCAGTACGAGACGAGCGAGACTGAACGCGGTACAGGCGAGCGCTATCGCGCCGCTTGCGAGTACGCCAGCTATGGACGGCATAACCTGCTCCAAAGCCAGCGAGAATGGCCAAAGCGAGAACGATATGAAGTTTTTCCATTGTCGTATCTTCTGCGGATCTCTAACGCGCTTGCCGGCACCATGAGGCCGACGATGTCTCAGCTCGACATGCGAGCTGCTGATTCATACAGCCTTACGCTAGGTGAGATTCAAGCTTTTTCCAGCTAGTTTTAGAGAATTATGGACGACGTCCTGGTTCGTGAAGATGGCGACCCGGCGTAGACCTCTTCCGGTGCGTCTTTAAGGGGATGGGAAGGCAGCTTCACCGGCCCAACCTGCGCTCGCCAGCTGCCTAGAATGATGTGAGGACGAATCGGAGAATCTTGGTTTTCGCTTTTTTGACGTTGCCGGTAGCAGTTGCCGATCGGGCTGGACTGCGATTCGATCGCCGATCTCGAACAGATACGGCTCATGGCCAGGCCGAGTAGCAGCGGGAAGTCCATACGATTTCGAAACAGACCAGGGCCTTGGAGGGCCGATTCAGTCGGTTTCCGCCACTCCAGCTTACGAAATGCCAAGAACCACATTGACAGTCCGAAGATGCAGCAATTCTGCAATTTAAACGCCAACAACGCAGATAAACTTCCTGATCAGCACAACTCCTGTCGCGCAGCGAGCGATAACGTGGCTATTTTGAGAATGTATGCCTTTACCGGAAGAACCATGCGCGACTTTGTTAGCGCTACTTGGCTGCGATATTGCAAGTCTCTCAAAATCTATGCGAGCTGGGATCGAACACACCTTGGTAGAGCGATCGTCCACTGCGGCATTGATGTTGAACAATCCTGATGCCCCGTAAATGAAACCGGATGCGAATGACTTTGATTGACGACAAGCTGAGCGAGATTAGATCGGTCCGGAACGACATTTGGCGTTGTCGCAGGCTGCTCGAAACGGCGCTGCCTGGCCCGGATCGAAAGCTCATTGAGAAGCGCCTAGTTCAACAGCGTTCTGCATTTGAGCGCCTCCTAGCGACCACATTCCCTTTGCAGTTTCGGCTCTGTTCCGAATGAGGCCTCTGCTACTGTTTGGCGCGTATCGTAACGCTCTCATCCAAGCACGACGTTCCGACCACAAGCGCCTTCAGCGGGCGCCTACGTCAATACCTCTGACTCCTCTGCTTGCTAAACAGCCGGGCTTAGAATGAACAGAGCAGAGTAAGGACACATGGCCGCATGAGCTGTCTGTCAGGCGATGAAGCATATGGTTGCGTCAATCGATCGGACGCACCGCTCGCCGCCACGATAGCGCTAGCTCGCGACAAAGATAATCGACAAACCGGCTGGCCCGACCGCATCGCATAAACTGGCAAACAGAACAGCTTCTATCCCAGCACCCGCGTGATTCTCCGCGCCTTGGGATTGTGCTGCCGGCGAGGGAATGACGTCGCAAGGGCTCGTGGCTATCCCACCCATCTCACTTTCGTCGCCTTCAAATCTTTCGTGTCGGCTCTTGGAACACGCCTCCGAACTCATTTTGCGGAACGATGTTTTCACCATGATGGATCATTGAGCTGGTCATTGTATCCAACGCGGAGGTCGCAATTGTATGCCTGTCACGTCCGCTGAAAGCCAGGCCCATCAAGTCGTCACAATCGTACCCGAAGATTCTCGATTTCGTTCGGTTTACGATCGGTCGCAGTCATTACTGCTGGCTCGAGCCTGGCGAACTTCTTACCCCCTTCCACAAGGAGCGCAATTATAGCAGTCCTAGATAGGTACTCCAGGAGCGACGATAAATCAGAAGTACTGGCCGCTCGGGCACTCGCCCGATATCGGACAAAAATGCGACCCTCGAAAGGTCAGACCTCGTCCTTCGCGACCGCTCGATTACTTAGCCATACGATAGTTTTGGCCTCGCTTCGTAGCTAAAGGCCTGCCATGCCGAACATGCACCTTCGACGCCCTCTCCCGACGCGCAAGTGCGGAAGGCGTCGGTTTAGTGATCTCGCGTCGTTTCGAGGCAACCTTCCTGTGGGATGCACCTCGCATCACGCGGCGACATTCGTCGCCCAATTTTCTGTGATTATCGCTGAGGCAAAACGCAACGACGTCTTCTTCTCCTCTTGCTTCGAATCGATCACAAAAGCGAAGCACGTCTAGTTTGCACGACTTCATCATCTGTGCTGTACCCCAATCTCGCGCGCGGGCGTAATCGCTGCAAATCGCCGCTGTTGTCGCAAGCACGGCTAGAGCCGCATAGTGACAAGCTCTGAGTGCCCAACTGGTGCGCCGCATCCGATCACCATATTCCCTTGGTTTGCAGGTCTCTCATTCTTCCTCCGGCACGGTTACCGCCGACGTATTCAAAGTATCCCCGGCAGCGGAATGCGTCTCCGCTTCCCCCCTCTTCCAGTCACTTGTTCGGATCATTGCTCCCGCCGGGACAACATGCGCGCTGCCAGATCAGAATGGTCGAGATCAACGGCACTTGCACTTGAACGGCGCGACTCTGACACTTTGAGTATTCAATGCTGCACTCGATGGCCGTGTGTTCGAGCCTTCACGGCGCCTATCGAGGGCAGCATCGAATTGATCATTGCTGCGATATCGCACATATCTGTCAGATACCAGACGAAGGACAGGCGATCTCATTATGGTTTGCGCAACACCTCTGTGATGCGGCTATCGATGACAACCGCCAAATCCCATTGCCGCCCCATACGGCCAACTTGCACGTGCTCGGAATACCTCCAGCCTTTCATGAAAAAACGTTACGTCGAAAGATCGGAGATTGCACTTGGGCGAAACTCCGATAGTTCGAATGTGAAGGAGTCCGGCTTCGCTTCTTGGCCCCCTGGAATCGTCCGCCTTGCCCGTACGGCGGAGAGATACACTTTGTATTACCCCTCCCTAGCACCGCCCAATCGGGGTCGCGAGGCGCACTCGGGTGAGACATTCGCAAACGGGTGAGACATTCGCAGACTCTTTGCTTCCTTCGTGGCAGTTCGGAGCGGCACGTGCCTACAGACTCGTACAACCTGACGCTACGTACGATTCAAGCCCTGTGAGCGGTGGGCACGGAAATTCATCGTGGTTCCAGGCGAGTGTCGTTTTCGTTGCAACCGCATTGTTGTTCGATATGGGGCATTTTGAGAGCCCTGCAGAATGAGATCGTGCCGAATACTGGTGGCTCGTTCGGCCAACGTGAGCGTCTCGATCGTGAGAGGCTAGAGATCCCATGTGTGACAGTTCAGCGGGTGCGTGCAGTGCAACTGAACAATTCATATCATCTGGCTTCGATGTGACACGGCGGTGTCGAAAGCCTACTCCAGACTGCGCCTCGATCCCTGGGCTGCGCGGCGGTCTATCGATGATCTCCTGCCCATCAAGTTGCCGAACAAGGCCGAGCCTAAGCACCACTCGCTCCGATCGATGGCATACAGCTTGCTTCTAAAGAGCAATAGGATCTACGCTGCGCGACCTTGTTAGGATATAGCATGCTTGGAATTGGGTGTAAGTTGCCGTCTTTCGAAATCACAGGCGTGAAGCCCGGCTTTCACGCGCAGGAAGAAGAAGGGCAAAGCGCCTTCGAGACACTGACCGAGGAGAGCTTCCCGGGAAAATGGAAGATCATCTTCTTCTACCCAAAGGATTTTACCTTTGTCTGCCCGACTGAGATCGTAGAGTTTGCTCGACTATCCAAGGATTTCAGCGAGCGTGACGCGGTTGTGCTAGGTGGCTCAACTGATAACGAGTTCTGCAAACTTGCATGGCGTCGCGCCCACGAGAGCCTCAACAATCTGCCAATTTGGCAGTTTGCCGACACCAAGGGTACGTTGATCGATGGCCTCGGCGCGCGCTCGCCCGAGGGCGTTGCCTACCGCTACAGCTTCATAGCTGATCCCCACAATACTATACAGCACGTCTATGCGACCAATCTCAACGTTGGCCGCAACCCAAAGGACACACTGCGCGTCCTCGACGCGCTTCAAACCAACGAACTATGTCCCTGCAACCGCGAGATCGGCGGCGAGACGCTTAAGCTTGGATGAACCAGCCTCGAGGCGCCAAAGAAGAGCAGGCCCTGATTATTGCAATGACATCAGCCTTGCACTAACCGCCATGGCGACAGTACGCTATCTCACAAGGCAATATGGGACGTTGCTGGTGAGCGCGATTGCCACGCGATGCGCCGCCGGGGTCGCAATGGGTTGGACTGCGGTCTTCGCGAGGACGGCAGTACCAGTTTGGTGGTAATCAAACGGACTGCGACAAAAGCGGTGAACAACGTCCCTTACTGCTTTGTTCACGCCGCCTGCAATGCGGCGTACAGAACGATGTTGGCGGGGCTTCGTGCGAAGCGATTGGCGATGCCGACGTGAACTACGTTGATTTCAAGCGTTAGTTGCTTGCTGTCTCGCTTATAACGGCTCAGACGCTACGTGAATGCTCACTGGGAGGCGAGCGATTCCGGCGCGATCCAGGCCGCGAAGTTTTTTTGGCTCGTGCAGATGGCAGCCGTCCACTCAAGGCGTTGCGTTACAATTTGGCCGGCCGACGGCGCAATCCAAGCCGGTTTGTCACCGAGCGGAAATGACGGCGTGATACCGCACAACCCGGGTTCAAAAGAGCTCGCCTCACCTTTCATTCGGGGCCGGTCGATTTGACCTCCATGCAGGTGGGCGGAGAACAAAACCTGCAGTGGGATCCCTCTTGACGGGGCGAGCACTAGGGTTCCTCATTCAACTTCATCCGAACTTGAATAGCACCCCATATCCGCCACGCGGATAATTCCATTCAATGTCACCGCTGGGCTCAGCGATCACGCGGCACGTGCCGCATTCGATGCAGCCGTCAACAGTTACTTCGACCTGTCCCGCCTCATTGAGTTCATAGCAGCGCGCAGGGCAGGCCTTCAAAAGCGCCATGAGCTGCCGTGAGGGGGACTTGTGCGCGCGCACCTTGACGTGGGAGCGGCCGACGTCGACCAGGTAGCGGTTGTAGTATAGCTTGTCCTCTACACGCACTGACGGCTCGATCACGTGTTTTCTCCCTAGTTTGGGGTTCAATTTCGACTTTTAGCGCCACGCACGAACAAGACGGCATGCATCGCTGAACAGACCTACCCGCGACCGTGCGTTTACGAAGGATTTCACCGTCACTTTCTCTTTCTCGATCTTGGGCGTGCCATCGACGCGTACAAAGTTCTGCATGGCCTTGGAGACGAGCTGCGGATAGGTGAGAAAGAAACTTTGCGAGTTTGTGTGCATCAGCTTCGGAAGATCCTTGTACTTCTTGAGGTCCTTCATGACGAAGGA